>CAZMWI010000013.1:0-34454 GCA_964569945.1 uncultured Ignavibacteriaceae bacterium | reverse complement strand
TGTTAAATCTGAAACTTGTTTGGGATGAAATCTCCGCCTGGCTGGCAAGCGGAAGTTTATTGTTATGGTTTATTATGATTCCTCTACTTATAGCTTTATTGGGCCTGCTGGTTTATTTGACTTACCGGGCCGTTGTCCGTAAGGATGTTAGTCACGCCTACCCGGTCGATGCCATGTCTGAAAATGTGGCTCGCAATATCAAACCGGTATCTATCAAACGGATTGGCGCCGCCATAGAGCATTCCGAGGGCGACGCCGCCATTATCTCCGCTGCTTTGAATATGGCGCGGATTGAAAAGGCTGATCTGATTCTGATCCATGTCGCCAACACACCGGGCGTTTCGGTTTACGGCAAAGAAGGCGGCGGTTCCCACGTATCCTCCGACGAACAATATCTGGATCAGATAGCCGCCGAACTGACCGATCAAAGTATATCCGTGGCGACTGAACTCCGGTTCGGCAACGCAGTTGATGAGATAGTTGATGCCGTCAAAGAAGCCTCTATCGATTTGCTGGTGATGGGTTCGCACGGCCACGGCGGCCTGGCAGATATCGTTTTCGGACAAACCGCGAGCGTCGTCCAGCACCGCGTTTCTATCCCGGTGTATATCGTAAAATCCAGCGGTCCGGAATCGCGGCTCCACGGCCTCGGCCCAACCGACGAATCTTAAAGCCTGAAACCGAGCACAATTCTATTGTCTTGTTGTCGTTTTTAAATATTCTTGATGTCGTCTAAAATAAGAACGTATCTATTTATGTGAAAGAGATAATAGAAACACTTCGCCATTGCGGGATTCAACCGACTCCGCAAAGAATCGCGGTGGTCGATTATGTCCTGAAAACGAAAGACCACCCGTCGGCCGATGACGTCCTCAAAATCGCCCGTAAGAAATGTCCGACGGTTTCAAGGGCCACAGTTTACAATACTCTGAACCTCATGGTCAAAAAAGGAATGCTCATCACACAGGTGCTCAAAGAAGGCACCGTCGTCTTTGACCCGAACATAAAAAACCACCATCATTTCATCGACGAAGACACCGGCGACATCGACGATATCCCCTGGGATGCTCTGACCGTCGAATTAAAAGACAAGTTAAGCGATTATGAAATCCACGATTTTCAGGTAATCATGCGCGGGAAGAAGAAAGCGAAAAAGTAGATATTTCCGAATAGATCTTATTATAGGCTCAAATCACTTCATCAAATTCATTATTAAGAAATCACAAAGCTCTACTTTAATACATAAACCACCCACGGGGCGATTTTGGTTTCGTTGATCCAGTCGTATGGTTCATCGTTGCGAGCCAGAGGTTTGTGCGTCCTGACCAGTTCCAGGCCGGATTTTTTGTACACATCGCGATAAGCATCATCAGCCCAGATCACGTCCTCGATCGGTCTTTGATCGTCGACGTCGGTCATGACGATTTTGACTCTGTCTCCGCTTTTGGCCTTTCTGTTTTCCTGAAAATCTTTCGTGCTGAACGACGCCCATTCATTGACATATATATCCGGCGATGAAACGAGATTAACAAATACACCACCCGGTTTTAAAAGCCGTTTGATCTCTTTCATGTTGCCAATTTTTTTGTCTTCGGTCGGGATATTGTCAAACGTAAAAGCCGATAGTACCAGATCGAATGTTCCGTTCTTAAACCGGCTCAAGTCGCCGTCCTTGACAGTGAAATATGATCCCTCAGGGTCGCGCGGCCGGGCCAGTTTAAGCATATCTTCTGAAATATCAATCCCAACCGCATCGAATCCCAGCTTTTTCAGGAATCGTGTAGAACGTCCCGTGCCGCACCCGAAATCGAGAGCAGCCTTTCCGGTCACATATTTTAAAATTATTCCCGGAAGATCGCGGTAGGCCAGATAGTACGTCCCCGGGAATTCGAGTTTGGCGTACGCCTCCGCCCGCCGCGCGTCTTCATATACATTATCGAATTGCATGGTGCCTGCGTGAAAATATCGTTATAGATATCAATCTATATTTCCGTTTGCATTTGGACAACTGTAAACCGATTTGATCAGGAGATTATTTATTGGATTTTACTGGTTATGAAAGGTTATATTGAATCGGGATTTATGGAGGCTCTATGACTGAACCGAAAGCCGCAACATTCACCTGCCCAATTTGCGGGCAATCGAAACCCAAATCCGAGGGCCGGGTGGCCGAGTTCATTCAAACCCCGGTCGGAGATTTGATTCGCAAACAGCATCCCGACTGGGATTTGAATCATGTCATCTGCCTGTCGTGTCTAAACCGATTCCGGGCCGAATATGTCGAAGACTCTCTTGAAGCCCAGCGCGGTGAGCTTTCGGCGGTCGAGGACGCCGTCATCGAAAGCCTCAAAGAACACGAGATCATTTCAAAGAACGTCGAAACCGAGTTCGATACAAAGCTATCCTTTGGCGAACGGATCGCCGACCGGGTTGCCAATTTCGGTGGCAGTTGGCGATTCATAATTATATTCGGGTTGGTCCTGCTGGTCTGGATAGTGATTAATACGATTGTCCTGATCTTTCGACCGTTCGACCCTTATCCGTTTATATTGCTGAACCTGATTCTTTCATGTCTTGCGGCGTTACAGGCTCCGATCATTATGATGAGCCAGAACCGTCAGGAGGCCAAAGACAGGCTTCGCTCCGAGCACGACTATCAGATAAACCTCAAGGCCGAAATCGAAATCCGCCAGTTGCACGTCAAACTCGACCAGTTGATCAACCATTCCTGGCAGCGTCTGCTCGAAATCCAGAAAATCCAGACCGATTTGATTCAGGATCTGGCCGGACGCGACGATGGCGATGATAAACCGCCTCGGGGTTAGGAAATTCACATATTGCACCAGAAAAAAGGCCGCCAACAGGCGGCCTTTTTTGCGTTAGGCAGCATTACGGACAGAAAGGTGCCGGTCCCGGAGGCGATCCGTAGAGGTAATCAATCAGGTACAATATATCCAGAAGGTTTATCAGCGTGTCGCCGTTGACATCCCCTGATTCCGGCGGTACCGGTCCCGGTCCGGGCGGGTCGTCATAGAGGTAGGATATCAGATACAGGATATCGACCAGGTTAACCGCGCCATCGGCGCTGGGATCGCCGCAGACAAAAGCCGGCGCCACCGGTCTGAGACCCCAGGAATCGAGCGAAAACTGCGCGCCGCCTTCGGGCACGTGAATATTGATCGTCCCCGGTGCCGATGGCGGGATGGCTCCGAATTCGAAAGTGTATTCCCCGGGTTCGGTTATGGTGATCAATCCCAGCGGGAATTCCGCACCGGGACATTCCACTTCAATAGGTCCCGGGGTGGCCAGATCGAGAGCTTCTAATTGTATTTGCACGTCGTTCCAGTACTCACTCGGCGTTACGGTGAAATGTACCGTCAAATCGGTGCAGCCGCCGGTGAAGTCGGGGGAGAAGAAGGCCGGTTGTGCCGATGTATTAAAACCCTCTTCGTCAATTCCGAAGATTTCTATCGGACCGGTCAGGGCCGGATTAAATTCGGCAAAGCTGCTGTCATGACCTCCGACCGAAAAGCCGGCGTAATCTCCGGGATTGGAGAGTCCATCGGGCGACGTCTGGCTGGGGAACGATTCGGCCAGGACATTGAACGGGCTGTTATCGTCGCTTTCGATCCAGAGCGACAGCGCCTGGCTTACCGAGCCGAGAATGACTCGATCTTCGTTGCCCGGCGTGAATCCGGCGGTACCCGGGACGTTCCAGTTGAAGACTTTTATCCGGGTCCGGCTGCCGTCGGGTTCTTCGTTCCAGACCGTAACATGCCCGTGGCCCAGACCTTCGGCGAATTTCAGATCGGTCTGACCGCCCGCCGGGACCATCGCGTGCTTCCACTCCCCTTGGTTATTAAACGGAAACGCGGCATAGCTTCGACTGCCCTCGTTAATGGCTTCGGCGAGTTTGGCTATTTCATCGGCTATCTTCTGGATGTCATCTTCAAGCCTGGCCTTCTTGCGGGCATTGGTGGTTGTATCCGCAATTGCCTGCCGTTTTTCTTTGCGTGCGGTTGCATCGGCTTTGAGCCTTTGCAGATAGCGAGCGTAGGCGGCTTTGGCGGAATCGACCGCCGTCTCATAGGGGTCGCCCGCCCTCAAGCGCGCGAGCTTGGCTTTAAGATATTCGCTCCCGGTCGGCCCGAAATAGCTGTCTCCATGATCGGCCGCCGAGTTTTCATGCACCTCGGTTGAATCTTTCAGATCGAGGTTTTTAAGTGTGTCTATTATATCGCCGCCGTGGCATAAGGTCAGCTCATCGTACATAACATCGAGACTCGAATCAATCAGCTGTTGTATCTCAACCCTCAACGACTCCGGAAACATCGATGTCGGCTGTCCGTCAGGGTCTTTGCCGACCAGTCCGATAAATCCACCGGGAGCGCCGTGATTGGAAATCATCTTCTGGAACGTATTTTTTTTATGCTGACGGCCGCACTCGGCTATCTTGTGCGAGATTTCATCAAATATGGTCTTGATAGTATCCATATTGGCCGTGTGGACATTGGCGTCGGAGATGGCCGTGGAGCTGTCGCTTTTGCCGTCGTAATAAACCATATAGACGTTGTCCGGGCAGTACTGACCGCCGCTGTCCGACGGATCGACCTTGTATTTATAGGTATTGAGAAGGTCTGACCAGAAATAGGGCGCGTTCTGGGCCGAGTCTATCCCCCCGCTCAGAAGAAATGCGAATTTACAGGAATCACAGCCGACTTTATCGAACGGGCCGGGTGGAGCCGGAAAATCGAGAGGCGGCGTTGAAATGGTATCGCCTCCTGTGTCTATATATTCATAAGATGTTGCCGTGAGAACAACATAGGCCGAGTCACTCAGCGCGTTTTCTGTCGTGCTCTTCGTGACGGTCCCGCTTACGATCATCGCCCCGCCGTACCAATAAGCGGTATCGGGGAGCGGTCCGTCGAGGAACATCATTGTTCCCTCATCCATCGGTTGCCCCTGCATCCGGCGGTAGTACTGCGTCACCAATCGGGGATCGTCTTCAGAACAAAACTCACCGAATACTTTTATCTCCCCGGCGCCCATAAGGTTGTCAATGTCATTATAGACCTCGGGAATTTCGTAAATCTGATCGAGTGGGGCGACCGTCAGCGTCCCGACCATTGATGGATGAATATTGCAGTGGTAGGGGAAAACGCCGGACGACGAGAACGTCCGCTCGTAGACGGTCCCGGGGCTAAGCGTTCCCGAATCCCAGACGCCTCCATCGGACGTGCTGGTGTGCGGGACCGGGTCGTTGTTGGTCCAACGCACGACCGTCCCGGTGTCGATGGTCAGGTTTTGCGGAATAAATGAAAAGCTCTCGATTGAGATGTCGACCGTGTCCGCAAACGCTGCGGTGGCAAACAAAATCGAAAGCAAAATAATAAGCCCCCTCAGGCTGTGACGATGGCTCGAATTCAAAGCATACCTCCATATATCCATAAAGATTTCTTCGGCCCGGACGGAATTAGTCCCGGCTCCTCCATATCAATGTCAATGGCACGCCGCCCGGTGAAAATCGAGGTGACCGTCGTCGTCGGCGTTTAGATTTTTTCGCCTGAAATTCGGCGACCGGCCGGACAACCTTCCGGTCCGGCCGGAAAAGATCATGGATATAATATATCCATGTAGCCCATTTATACAAGTGATTTTTTCGCCATGACGGCCCGGAACCAAACGCCTCCCGAAATCGTTTAAGCCTGTAACGACCTCTATAATGGACAAAACGGATCGAAAATATTAACTATTGCGCCGCTTCCCAAAAAGCGGCCGGGATTAGTCCGATGTTTACGCGTTACAATCGAATAAGAAATATCTCTGTGTTTTTCGGAATCTTGATACTGGCAGTGTTTTTCTCGAAGTCAGCCTTGCAAGCTAAACCCGTGCAGGTGGGGCATGTCGAAGCGGAACTGGTGTCCGAGATGATGTCGGTCACACCGGGACAGCCGTTTTGGGTGGGGCTTCATCTGCACCTCGACCCCGACTGGCACGTCTATTGGCGTAATCCCGGCGACGCCGGGACTCCGCCCAGGCTGAACTGGCAGCTTCCCGACGGCTTCCGGGCCGGCGAAATTCAGTGGCCGGTGCCCGAAAAAATAGTCCAGCCGCCCCTGGTTGATTTCGGCTACAATGGCGAGGTTCTGCTGCCGGTTCAGATATTCCCTCCCGACAATTTGAAGCCGGGTGAAACAATCAATCTTAAGGCCAACGCTTCGTGGCTGGTTTGTCGCGAAGTCTGTATCCCCGGTGACGCCGACCTTAGCCTGCAACTTCCGATTGTCTCCGGCGATTTGGCCGTAAATGAAAAAGTAAACAGGCTTTTCGCCCGAACCCGCAACCAGCTTCCCGTTACATTGCTTGATTGGCATTTATCGGCCAGAGTCGCAACAGGCGGTTATGCCATCAATATTCAGCCTCCCGCATGGTTTAAAGGACCGCTCAATTCTCTGGATTTTTACCCCTATGACAAAATGATTCTGGATTACATAGCCGCACCGACAATAGATTCGACTGTTTCCGGATTTACGCTTCATCTTAAAAAATCACACTACCAGATGCAGCCGTCGGATACCCTGCGCGGGCTTTTGATCAACCCGCACGGCTGGCGAGGCGCAGGGTCTGAGACTGCTATGGCGGTCAGTATCCCCGTGGGCGCTAAAAAAGATATCGCCGGTGGCTCGGTGGCAGCTTCGACCGGTCTCAACAACCTCTGGCTGGCGCTGCTTTTCGCTTTTCTGGGCGGTTTGATTTTAAATCTTATGCCGTGCGTCCTGCCGGTGCTGTCGATAAAAATTCTCAGCTTCGTCAAAGAAGCCAGCGACCATAAGGGTCGAGCCCTGTCCGGAGGGCTGATGTTTTCGGCCGGGATTCTGGTTTCGTTCTGGATATTAGCCGGGACATTAATCGCGCTTCGGGCCGGCGGCGAACAACTGGGCTGGGGCTTCCAGTTACAGTCGCCGATCTTTTTGACAATCCTGGCCTCGTTCATTTTCCTGTTCGGATTGAGTCTGCTGGGCGTGTTTGAAATAGGCACGTCATTGACCGGTGCCGGCAATATTGCCGCATCGCGCAGCGGCCGGATGAGTTCGTTCCTGAGCGGAGTAACAGCGGTCGTGGTGGCGACCCCCTGCACGGCTCCGTTTATGGGTTCGGCACTCGGTTATGCCCTGTCACAGTCTTATGTCGTATCGCTGGCAATTTTCTCGGCCCTCGGTTTGGGACTGGCGCTGCCGTACGTCATACTATCAGCATCACCTCGCCTGATGCGGTTTGTCCCGCGACCCGGTCCCTGGATGGAAACCCTCAAACATATCATGGGATTTTTGCTCATGGCCACCGTCGTCTGGCTGTCCTGGGTTCTGGCGTTGCAGGCGGGAGCCACGGCTATCGCGCTGTTTTTGATGGGTCTGGTTCTGCTCGGTGTGGGAGCTTGGTTGTGGGGCCGCTGGGGAACGCCGGTCACGACTGGACGACTTAAAGTCGCCGCGCGCGTCCTGACCGTTTTCTTTTTACTGGCGGGTTTTGGAATCGGACTGTATGGCACCAGTTTCGATGCACCTATCACCGCCAAAACAAACAACAGCGACGGCCTGGCCTGGGAATCTTTTTCACAGAAAAAGCTCGATCAACTGACTGCTTCCGGTCAGCCGGTCTTTGTCGATTTTACCGCGGCGTGGTGTTTGAGCTGCCAGGTCAACGAAAAAGTCGCACTTAATTCGGAGGACGTCGTGAAGAAATTCGAAGAGCTGGGTGTGGCGACGCTCAAAGCCGACTGGACGTCGTACAACGAGGAAATCACCAAAGCTCTGGCCGAGCACGGTCGCAACAGTGTCCCGCTGTATGTACTATATATAAAAGGGAAAACCAATTCACCCATAATACTGCCGGAAATCCTCACCCCCGGCGTGGTCTTAAAAGCACTGGAAAACATCAAAAGCTGACGCCATCGCACGCTCACCGGTGACGTCGGTTGAACGAGCACGTGAGCAGGGGAGACAAATAAATATGAAGATCCACAGACTATTGAGTTTCGCGGTGTTCGGGATAATCCTGACGTCATCGTTCGCGGTGCACGCGGGAAACGACATGTCCGCCAACAAAGGCAAGACCGAATCGATGTCGACCATGACCATGGCCGAAATCGGTCAGAAGGCTCCCGATTTTACTCTTAAGGGTGCCGACGGCAAGGAATATTCCCTGAGCGATTTTAAGGGTAAGTACGTCGTATTGGAATGGATTAATTTCGACTGCCCGTTCGTGAAGAACCAGTACGGAACCGATAACATGCAGACTCTGCAGTCGCAGTACACCAAGAAAGGCGTCGTCTGGCTGTCGATCTGCTCTTCCGCGCCGGGCAAACAGGGTAATTTTTCCGGTGAGGAACTTGACAAGCGCATCGCCTCGGCCAAGTCAATGGCTACCGCCTACCTGATCGATGCCGACGGCAAAGTGGGCAGGATGTACGGTGCCAAGACGACGCCGGATATGTATATCATTAATCCCAAAGGTACATTGATCTATACCGGCGGTATTGACGATACACCGTCCACCAAACCGTCAGAACTTGAAGGTGCCCACAATTACGTCAGCGCCGCGCTTGACGCCGCCATGAGCGGCAATGCGGTTCCCAATCCGGTGACGGCCTCCTATGGTTGTTCCGTCAAATACTAATAAGACAAACAGCGATTCCGAATAAATCAAGCACCGCCCCGAGAACGGTATTCCGGGGCGGTTTTTTTATTCGGCTCTTCTGACCCAGCGCGGGGCCGAGTCTATATTCAGCCGGAGCAGGAGATTGAGCTGTGCGGCATGGTGCTGCACATGTCTTAAATTGTAAAGATGAAGTTCCCCGCAGGCCAGACCGAGCGACCCGAATTTGGACATCCGGACTGCTTTTTCGTCGGACATATTTTCCATAACCGTCCGGCATTTATCTCGCCCGTGCTCCAGATAAGCGAGCATTTCATCCTTTGTATAGACCCGGTCGGGCAGAACCCCTGCCGGATCCATCTCGCTCATGGTGTACGGCTCGGGAGGTGTGTAATCCTCGGCCGAATCAGCCAGATAATAATCGAGCCAGAAAAGAGTATGGTACACCATATACCAGAATTCGTGTCTTTTCGAGCGGTCGCTCCACAATTCCTCGGGACAGGCATCGATGGCATTTTCGAGAGTCTTTATAGCCGCCCCGAACTGCGGCCAGACAACGGGCGCCCAGATATTTTTCATTTTGTATTCCTTTCGTGATTCGAGCCGTATGTATCATTCCACGGTAACGCATTATTAACGTTTGACATCTTCAAAGTAAATCACATTATTATATTTATCAGTTGAAAATGGGAGGTCTTAGTCAATGCAATTTCGTTTGTCAAACGCCGCCATCATTTTATTTTCTTCATTCATGTTATTTTCTTGTGCTCAGGTATCGAAACGAATGCCCGATGAACTTGAAAAGATGCACGCATTCCTGACGCAGGATAATCCCAATGCCTGTCGCCAATATCACTATAATTTCGAGCGACAGGTGCCCCGGCTGTACCGGGAAGATAAGCTGGATTCGATCCTCGACGTCATCGATTATATTAAAACCGAATGCGGACCGGCCGCGAATCTGGAAGTCGTCCAGGATTTGGTTATGGCCGACCGGGGAGAAATGAGCGACTCGCTGATCGGTCCCGCAACTTTTTCCCAGATGTTATGGTATCGAAGCGAACAGGAAAACTTAATCAGCTGGCGTAAATTCAGTTATCTCCACAGCGCATTACAACCAATCGATAACACCCACGACAATTTCCTGAAGTTTGAAAATGACCTCGCCTGCGGCGTTTATTCAAATCCTGACGCGTCGCGCGTTGGTAAACTGCTCGGACAGTTTTATTGTGGTGAGTACGATACGGTATTTGCCAGGATACAGTCGGTCGAGTTCAAAGGTACTAATATTCAATACAGCTATAACAGATTCGTGCAAAAAACCAAAATGTTGTTCCCCGCGCGCGGGAATATTGCGCTTATTATAGGCGGCTGGATGCCGCAGGGGAATAATGATGTCCTCGGCAATCATCCATACTTCGGGCTGCACGTGGGAGGTGAAACCCATCGCTGGAGAACGGATTTTGTCTTTAACTATCGTTTCGGCTCGTCCAAAAACGATTACGAGGTCGATAGTCTGGGACAGATTATTACTACGGATGAGTATAGAAGTGTATTATTAGGTATCGATGGCGGTTTGAAATTGTGGGACAATATGGCTTTCAGTACGGACATATTTATCGGTTGCGGTTATGACGCCATATACAGCGTTCAGAAGACTCATGACCCGGATAAGAATGTAACATTCGGTTCATTGGCGGCGAGCTGCGGCCTGCGCCACAGGTTCTTTATCGATCGGACTTCAGGTTTGTACTTCGGAGGGGTTCTGCGCTACAGCGTAGTCGACTATGACAATTTTCGCGGCACCGACTTATCCGGTAATACCCTGTCTGTTTCTTTTATTATCGGACGGAGCTATCATGCGACTTTGCAGCAGTTCTTTAATAAACTAAATTATAAGGGCGACCAGAGACCATAACCGATCAGGATGGCCGGAACTCTCCGATAACCATACAAAATTAAAGGGCGGTGAGTCTTTCCACCGCCCTTTGTTTTATTTCCTTTGAATTGAATATATTCTAAATAAGTGCCATTCTACTTGGCGATGCCGATCGGACCGCACGCGGCGCGTCCACCGGCATTGCCGGTCGGCTGTGTTTTGAGATCATCGGCGCCTTCGTGGATTATGACCGCCCGGCCGATAATCGAATACGGGCCTCTGAAGCTCAGTTTATTGTCTATTAATGTCAGATGCGCATTGCCGTCGGCGTCTGCAACAAGATTGCCCATATCGCCGATATGACGGTTCGGGTCATCGGGTCCGGCGTGCACTTCACCCGGAGCCATCAGATGCGAACCGGCCGATGTGAAGTCGGCAGCGCTGCAATCGCCCAGCTCGTGAATGTGGAATCCGTGCTTGCCCGGCGTCAGGCCGCTGACGTCGGCCGTGACCTTGATTCCGCCTTCAACCGCTTCGAACGTAACTGTTCCGTGAACTTTGTCATTTCCTTTCGGCATAAGGACGCATACGGCTTTCGTGATATTGGGATGCATCTGCCCCATATTGCCGCGTTCTTTGCCCTGCATCCCCGTCGGCTGTTGCGACCACGCCGCTGTAGTCATCAGTAAGAGAACCGCACCGATTGTCATCAGAGTTTTCATTACTTCACCTCCATTGGTTTACTTTCTTCCATGCGGACTATAACGGCTTTAACAATAATGGACTGATCTGGTTCAATATTCTTTCGAAATCGGTCTCGGTTTGGTGACTTCGTTCATTTGTGTAACATTAAGTTATGGTTTGATTTATAAGAATTATGCCGGTATTCTGAGAGATACAATAGGCGAAATCGAGCATTTAGATCGGGAAAGGTCAAAAAGATGCTATTCTTCCAAATGAGTGCGGTTGAAAAAGGCCTCGAATCCTTCCGCCACCGACTGCTCGCTTCTCATCTGGGTATCCAGCTGACGTGTAAATCCTATCAAACGTCCGATTTCTTTTAAGACGACCATCGCCTCTTCTTCGGCCAGCTTTTTAAGGCGCGCCACTACCAGGTCGCCGCGAAGAGTCACCCTGAAATTGAGCTTTTCGAGAATTTCCTTGATTAAAAGCGCCCGGAGATGCCGGCGTTCGGTCTCGGTGACGCCGCCCACGAACCGGAAATAGATATAATTGTCATCGACATTTCCGGAAATATAAGTATCGATGACGTTGAAATGGTAGCCCAGCCGGAGGCTGATATTGGCGTAATGGTCCGAAACCACCGCCAGGTTTTGCCCCCGGTACTGGCCGCCACGGTCGGTCATCGAGTACCGCGTCAGGCTCGAAACCAGATCACCGAAGCCGAGTTGAAGCGGCTGTGTACTCCAGACGCCGGGAGCCGTCAGACCAGCCATAATGGCGTGCATCGGCCGCGACAGGACATCGTCGATTGACGATATTGCCCCTCCGCCTTTGGGGGCCAGCCCGCCGCCTAGGTCTATCATGTGCAAACCGAGGGGGATCTTGAGCTTGAGTTGACGGGCTTCGACCCCCCGAAACCGCCGGGAGGAAATGTTCAAATTTATCAGGAGTCTAACTGCCATTTCATGGCTGAAGCGGACAATATCGTGATAGGTTCGGCAGTTTCTGGCTGTAAAGCCCGAGCCGGTTGGGTCGATCATATACAGGGGCGAGATACGACGGAGTATCTGCCGCAGCATGTGGTATTCTTTAAGGTCGCTATAGACGTCTTCCGCCCCCATCTTATAATCCAGAAGTTCTCTTATGATTCCGCCGTAAATTACATTCTCTTCGGCATCGACCGTGACTTCGGTTCCGTCGGTCATGACCCCCGTGCCACTGCCGGTATTGACAATCATGGGGACTCCGAACTCACGCGCCACGGTAGCCATGTGTCCGGTCGGGCTGCCGATGTCGGTTATTATCGCCGAAGCCCGGCGTATTATCGCCGTCAGGCGGGGCGTGGTATACTTCGTTACTGCTATCGCACCGACCGGGAAATCGTCGGCTTTGTCATCTTCTTTAACCTGATGCACTATCCCGGCCGCGATACCGCGCTGGGCCACCTGTCCCTGCTTTTTCATGATAACCGGCAAATCGGCCGCATAGGCGGCCCGGTCGAACGGACGTTTGGCCGGCCTTTCCGTAAGTTTAAGCGGTCGGCACTGCAAAATATACAGCTTGCCGTCGTTTCCGATACACCATTCCACGTCGACCGGGCGTTTGAAATATCGCTCCAGAATCAATACCCGCCCGGCCAGGTCGATAGCCTGTTCATCAGAAACGCAGGCCGCATCGCGACGGTTATCATCGACCGGCTGACTACCTGCACCCGATGATTTCGAAGCCTTCGAATGTTTGGCTTTCCGGCCTATTTGAACCGATTCTATTTTGGTCGGATCCAGCCGTGATATTTTCAGCAAATCCGCGTCGGTGGTTCCGCCCACGACTTCGGTCCCGAGCCCATAGGTCGCCGAAATAGCCATACTGCCGGGTTCCTGACCGGTCGTATCGACCGAATAAGCCACTCCGGCCGTGGCGGCGTCGACCATAGCCTGAACTCCGACCGCGAACGGAAGCCGGTCTTCCGCGAAAACAGATTCCCCGGCATATTCGAACACGCCTCGTTTAAACCGGCTGGACAGCACTTTTACATATGTCGAAAATATATCGTCGGGTCGGACGTTAAGCGCTGACTGAAATTGCCCGGCGAAGCTTCGTCCGGAGGCATCTTCACCGAAAGCGCTGGAACGAATTGCCAGCCGCAGGTTTTTCGGGTGTCGCTTTTTAAGGTTGTCCAGATGTTCGCTTATCGCGTCGGCGATGTCCAGAGGAACGCGTGAATCGGCAAAAAGCCGGTCAATAGCCTGATCGTACTTGGCACCATCTTTGTCTTTGCCCAAAAACTTCTTTCTTAGATCGCGGATTTCCGGCCAGAGACCGTTGTCGGCCATAAAGCGATGATACGCCGTCGTCGAGATTATGAAGCCGTCGGGGGTGAGCATCTTAAGGTGGTTCTTTATTTCGCCGAGATTAGCGTTTTTGCCGCCCGCCAGTTCCACCATATCGGAATCTATGTCATCATAATCAAGGACAAACCCCCCGCCCGGAAGAACCGGCTGACCCAGCAGAATATTGTTCAGTTGCTCTCTGATTAAGGCCTGGCGGGAAAATAGATCGTGATACTTATTATCGGCAATGACATTGAGGCTGGAACAGACGATGTACACTTCCTGCGAAAGCTCATCGGCGGTATCTTTGAGAAAATTGATATCGAAAATATACTCGCCGCCGAGTTTATCCTCGAGGTCGGAGATCAGTTCCAGAACGCGGTTATTGCTTTTAAGGATCTGTTGAAAGCGTCCGAACAGCTCTCTGAATTCGCCCAGGTCGGCAGCTCGTGGCCTGCCGAAAAATCTGCCAAGTTTACGAAACACCGGGAGGCTTACCTCCTGAATGGTTTATTCAACACCGTGACTGCGATAATCGATTTCTATTTTGTTCTCGATTTTTTGCGCCTCAGGAGCTTTTTCGGCAGTTTCCACGACGGCATCAAGCAGCTTTTGGGTGTTGACCCGGCCCTGCAGAGTGACAACACCACCCTCGGCCTTAATCATGAGGCGGTCGAGCCTTAGGTTCTGGATGCTCGCCAGCGCGGCGCGGACCCTGCTCTCTATCAGGAGATTTTTCATCGCCCGATCCGATTCCGGGGTGATTTTGAACTGAGGCTGCTGGACCGCGTGAGCCGCCATCTCGCAGACAAAATCAAGATCGGCATTGCCAAGGTTGAAGACGACGTCATAAAGCTCCGGCGACCGCCAGTCCTGACCGTAAAGGAAGTTGGTCCATTTGACCCGCTCTTTGTCGACCTTCTCGATATATTTGAGAGCGTCTTTTTCTGATAGTCTCAGCTGCTCGGCGGCGGCTTTCACCCGGTACGGCATTTCGGCCACAAGTCTCAGACGAAATACGTGCGATATTCCTTTTAACAGGAAATGACCGGCGTTACCGTGGTAGATCAAGTTATTGTCTTTAGCATATTCACACAGGCTGGCCTGAATATAGGCCAGGTATCGTTCTCTTTCGAAACTCAGCTTCTGAAAAATTGAGGGTGACTTCTGGACGGCATCGAACAGCTTGCTTTCCGGCGCGCCATAATCGTCGGCGGCCTTGATGATGATCTCCCGACTGATGCATTTATAGCCCAGCCTCTCGGCCAACATTTCAGCCAGCTTTTTGCCCCCGCTCATAGTGCCTCTGGAAATGGTTATAATGGCCATATCATCACCTCTTTTTCATACGCTTTTATATTCTACCCCTCGGTGCCGAGAATTTCAGCCGACACTCGGTCAATCAGCTCTTTTAGCTGCCGAATTTTGAACGGCTTCGACAGGACGTCGACCACACCAGCCTGGAACGCGGCCCGCGTTACGTCCACCGTCGCGAACCCCGATATAATTATTACGCGGGTTTTGGGCCATTTCTGACGGATAAACCCGAGCAACTCGATGCCGTCGATTTCCGCCATTTTTATATCCGTCACGACGATATCGAATCCGTATCTATCCAGCCGTTTTTTGGCGATTGTACTATCCGTGTACGTCTCGACATAATAGCCGTCCTTTTCGAGGGCCGGTTTCAGTCTGGTGCACACGACGGCTTCGTCGTCCACGATGAGTATTTTCAACTGCTTGTCCATTTGCGTCTCTGCCTCATATCTCCTTCGATCAATGTCCCGATCCCGGCAGCGAATCGAATATAACCCCCATGACGATACCGACCGCCATCGCAACCACGATCGCTATGATGCCATACTCGGCCGCGTGGCTTTTGGCCAGGTTGGCCATCAGGAGGGCCAAACCGACTCTTTCTATGGTTAATTCCGCTTCTCCCTTGCAGACGGGATAGCCGCCGGTGAAACCGTACATCAGGAGCTTGTAAGTGCCCGGAGGTATGCTCGGGGCAATCGGTAGTACAGCCGTCAATTTCTTTCCAGTTCCGTTCGCAACCAGATTCATGGCGACATCCATCTTGTAGGCGCCATTGGTTTTCTTAAGTTTTACGAATTCATCCAGCTCGGAGCCGGTCAAAGTTTTGTCAGATTCGAATTTCATCTGATTGCGGAGATAGTGCATTCCCAGGTGAAGCTCGTGGCGTACTTCCGGTACACAGATGCTGTCCAGATGGTCCGAGGTCGCCATGATATATACTTTGGGGGCGTTGTGGACGGTTACCTGCGCCACGTTCAGCCAGATTCCGGCTACGCGGCCTTTTTCGTTGAGCTCTATATTTTCGTTTTCGGTTTCGAGCACGACCACGGCGCCATCACATTCGGGAATGTCGGCGGTTACCTGCACTTCGGTCCCGTCATAAAACATCCCGGCTTCGACCCGGTCCGGTGTCAACACCGGTGTAACTAATTTGTCGATCGGCGGCGCACCCTGACCGAAGGCATTAAATAAAAACAGCAGACAAATAAACGGGACAAATCGAAATATTCTAATCATCATGCACCTCCTGATAATGACAGCAACATGTTGGGATGCACCAACAGATCAAAAATGATTTTCACCATAACCGCGAGAACTATCGACGCCAGCACGATTTTTAGCTGGTCGGCTTTCATGCGGTTGCTGACTCTGGCGCCGATCTGGGCTCCGGTGGCCGAACCCAAAAGCAGAAATATCGCCAAAAGCATGTCGACGTTGTGATTATAATATGACTGCATGAAAGTGACGTTTATGCAGGTGAAAACTTCCTGAAACAGGTTTGTCCCGACCACGACGTGCATTGGCATACGCAGCAGATAAACCATCACCGGGACCATAATAAATCCGCCCCCGACTCCCAGCAGCGCCGAAAGCATCCCGACCATCGAGCCGAGAAAGACGGGTATAAAAATCGAGACGGTAATCTGTGATTTTTCGAACCGGGTTGAAAATGGCAGCGCATTGCTTACGGTTGTAAACCAGAATTTTTTCGCCGGAGCGGCGCTGGTCTGGGGCAGTGGTCTGTGCCTGAGGTTTCTGAGGCTTTCCTGAAACATATAAACGCCGATGATTCCCAGCAGTACTACATAAGTTACCTTTATAACGGCCCCGGCCTCACCGGCCGCGCGAAGCGCCTTGACGAGTTGAACGCCGAGGGTGCCGCCGATGACTCCCCCGACGATCAATATTATCCCCATTTTAAAATCGACGTTTCCCAATCGCCAATGGGCGAAAGTCCCGGACGTTGTCGCGGCCACGATCTGGTTGGCATCGGATGCCGCGGCCACCGTAGGGGAGATACCGATCATCATCAGAAGCGGTGTCATCAGAAATCCACCGCCCACACCGAACAATCCGGACAGAAATCCCACCCCCAGACCAAGTCCAAGCAGCAGCAATATATTCACGCTGTAATTGGCGATAGGCAAATGTATCGAAAGATGCGGCATAATTTTATTTTTGTCTCCTCATATGTTGCACGATCAATGACCTCCCTGGAAGGAAAGCATGACACCCGGATGAATGAGCAGATCGGCAGCCATTTTAACCATGACTATAAGCACGATCGACGCCAGAATGATCTTCAACTGGTCGGCCTTCATGCGGCTGCTTACCCTCGCACCGATCTGAGCACCGGTGGTCGAGCCGACCAGAAGAAACACCGCCAGCAGCAGGTCGACGGTATGATTGTAATAGGCCTGCATGAAAGTGACGTCGACACAGGTAAACAGCACCTGGAACAGGCTGGTCCCGACCACGACGTGCATCGGCATACGAAGCATATAAACCATCACCGGCACCATGATGAATCCCCCGCCGACACCCATCAGGGCCGATAAAACGCCGACCAGCGTGCCCAGTATCAGGGGCATGAATATCGAAAGGGTAATTCCGGATTTTTCGAAGTGCATCGGGAACGGAAGCGCTTCACAGCAGGCGGCGAACATGGATTTCTTTTGAGGCTTTTGTTTGGTGCTTTGGAGCGGTCGGGGTCTCAGGTTCTTGAGGCTTTCCTGGAACATGTACGAGCCGATTATGCCGAGCATGATAACGTACGTTATCTTGATAACGAAGTCGGCGTTTCCCGCTGCTCTCAATATCTTGATGAACTGCACGCCAACCGTCCCGCCGATAACCCCGCCGACAATCAGCAGCAGCCCCATTTTAAAATCGACGTTGCCAAGCCGCCAGTGTGCGAACGTCCCGGACGTCGACGCCGCCACGATCTGATTGGCGTCCGACGCCGCCGCTACCGTGGGCGGGATGCCGACCATCATTAACAAAGGCGTCAGAAGAAAACCCCCGCCGACACCGAACAGGCCCGACAAGAATCCGACGGTCAGCCCGAGGCCGAGCAGTACCAGTACATTGACACTTATATTGGCTACCGGAAGATAAATGTATAAACTTGGCATAATAATCTCACTTATTCCTGGCTGTTGACAATCTTACCGTTAAAATCTCCGGATGATCCCGGCCTTGTTGTATCAGTCATTTGACCCCGTCCCTTTCCCGGATAATTCCAAAAGCAGCTCTTTGAGCTGGCTCAACTTGAACGGCTTGGCGACAAATCTGACCGCCCCGCTTTTCAAAGCCTGTTCGGCCGTTTCGGTTGTGGCAAATCCGGTGATGACAACCGATTTTATGCCGGGGCATAATTTGTCGGCCTCTTTTAGTACTTCCATCCCGTCGGGTCCGCTCATTTTCAGGTCAGTCACAAGGATGTCGTATTTTTCCGTTTGCAGCTTGTCCAGAGCGAGGCGGCTCGATGAAAACGCGTCGACCGCAAACCCGGCCAGCTCCAGCGATGCTTTCAGCCGTTCGCCGACAATCGGTTCATCATCGAGAACGAGAATTTTAGTCTTTTCGCTCATTTCAGTCGGAGTGCTTTCTGGCTTTCGCCGCGGCCTTTTCTATCTTTTTGTAGACCTCTTCCACTTTGAACGGCTTGTTTACGTAATCGTACGCACCAACCGTCCTGGCCGCGCGCAGCGTCTCGAAAGAACCGTAGCCGGTAATCAGGATGACCTCGGAAGTCGGGGAATGTTCTTTAACTGAAACCAGTATATCGATACCGCTGGGGCCTTCCATCTTTATATCGGTGACGATAACGTCGAACCGCTTTTCTTTCATGCGGTCGATAGCCTCGCGCGACACGGTAAACGCCTCGACCGACATCCCCTTTTTCTCCAGAAAATCCTTAAGTCTTTCACCGACGATCGCTTCGTCATCGACAATCATAATTTCAGTTTTTCTGCTCATCGGCTGTTTCCTTTTATATAGTCCGTCCTTATTCCTCTATTTCTCCGGCTGTCTCGGGCACGCCCGATGGCGGCAGGACTATGGTAAACATCGTGCCATGACCGACGTCGCTTTGCACCATAAGCTGCCCGTGGTGCTTCCGTATGATCCCGTAGCTGACCGAAAGACCGAGCCCGGTTCCCTTGCCCACCTCTTTGGTCGTAAAAAACGGATCGAATATCTTATCCAGATTGTCCGCCGGGATGCCGACACCGGAGTCTTTGACGTCGATTCTCACGTTTCCGTTTTCAATATAACTTTGCACTGTCAGGGCTCCGCCGTCCGGCATTGCCTGTATGGCGTTGAGGAAGAGATTCAAAAACACCTGCTGCAGGTTGTGTATGCTGCCCATCACCCGGGGGAGATTATCGCCCAGGTTAAGATCCAGCTTGATTTTGTTCAGATTGATTTCATTACTCATCAAATTCACGGTACGCGTCATAACCTCGTTGATCGACGTTTCCTCGAACGATGATTCATCTCTTCGAGTGAAATCCAGCAAATTGGCCACCGTCGCCCCGGCCCGCTCGACCTGGGTCGCGACGGTGTTGAGCATTTTGAGCTTTTCTTCCTTCGGCCAGTCGTCGAATTCGTCGATCAGCGCCTCGACCGTGAGACCGATATTATTAAGCGGGTTGTTCAGCTCGTGGGCGATACCGGCGGTGAGGTTGCCGATAGCCGCCATCTTGCGCGACTGTATGAGCTGGTCTTCGTGGCGTTTGATTTCCAGGAGCATATGATTCAAGGCTATAGCCAGATTGGTGAATTCATCGCGGTATTTTCGGAAGGGCAGGATCAGCGAAAAATCCCCGGCCGCGATCCGCCGCGTGTAGCCCTCGAAACGTCCGAAAGGACGAATTATCTGGCGGGCGATAAACGCCGCTATGAACGCCACGAAAATCAAGATGACCACCAGCGCCGCGATGGCTATAACCATCGACGTCCTCAGCCAAACCCGAATGCGCGACCGTTCCTGATCGACGACGTTGGATGCTTCGGTTACTATCTGGGCTCCGAACTGACGCAGTTCGGATTCGAGCATCAGTCTTTCTTTCGACGACGTACTGTCGGGTGCACTGCCCAAAGCGCCAAGCTTCTCCAGCGTTTCGCGGTATCGTACCATATTGTACTTCATGCGTTCGTAAGCCGAATCTCCGATAACCCGGAGCATTTCGTCGCGAGAGTCTTCCAACAGATTTTCCGCGGTCTGGACGTTGTTAAGGGCGTCATAAAGGTTGGTTCCGTAAAGAAACCAGTTTTTCTCGAAGCGTCGGGCCTGCTGAATTTCGAACTCGATATTACCGGCCCGCTCCAGAAGCCTCTGCCGGCTGGCGATATTGGAGATAAAAACCATGGCGGCGATAGTGATGCAGCAGGTCAGAACGAAGGTAACGAGAAAACCGGCCGCGATGCGTATGCGAATACTTATTCTCGGACGGTGGATTAGAGCATCCTGCGCGTTTTTGGCCTGCTCCTCGGTAAACCTCATGGCCCGGGGATTGCCCGAATCGCCTTCACTCCCTACCCGGTCTACCATCTTTGCACCAAGTCCTCACTACCCATAGACTTTGCTCGTCCTGCGCGGGAAGCAGAAGTCGCGCCCGTAACGACAAGCGTCCCGGTCGTATTGTATGCACTCTTTCAAGAATGCCAAATGTTGGAGAAGCTCCGGAACTCGGCTCGTCGGGGTCGGGTTCCTGGCCAACCCTGCCTGTCTCCGGGCATAATGAGCAGGCTAATACGTGAAACTATGGCTAAACGCGGACCTTGTCAACCAATTTCTAAATCTGCCGAATATTATATGTTGCAATAAATTAAAGCAGGTACATGAATTCCCGAAAATCCATCCAATATGGATTCCCTTAAAGTTCCCTCTTACTTGGTCCGAAATTTAGAATATGAGGAAATTCATAACCACGGCGACAACCCTTCTCGGAAGCTGGCTCGGCTGGTGGCTCGGCTATCATATCGGGCTGATGACCGCCGTCATATTGAGCGCGGTCGGCACCGGCGCGGGAATGTACATCGGTCGCCGCTATCTTCAATTCTGATATATTAGTAGCTTCCGTCACACAATAATGGGCTCTCCTGTCAGAGTTTTTATTCTTGACAATAAAGACCTGCTTGACTTTCTTTTTAGATTAAGTGCAAGGATGAGCTTCTCGTGAAACTGATTCCGCGATAACATCAATTGCACTTATTGCTAATATAAAGGCGCGGCGTCGAATAATGTCGGCGGGCGACGCCCGTTGCGTCCGGGATACGGCGTGCCTCTGAGGTTCAGGAGCGATGGTTCGATTTTGTGGGGAGGTTGAAGGTGAGTCAGACGACTGACACATCGCGACGGTCTTTTCTCGACAGGCTGCTTCAGGGAGGCCTTGTCGCTCTTATCGCGGCGGTCTTTTATCCGGTTATTAAGTTCATGATTCCTCCCAAGGCCGGTGAGGTTAATGTATCGCAGGTCAAACTCCCCTTCACCCGGATCGACATAGAAGAAGCCCCTCAAAAATCCAGAACTTTCAAATTCGGCAATATCCTCGGCATAATTCTCATAACTCCCGATGGCAAGCTGAAAGCCCTCACGGCCACCTGCACCCACTTAAGTTGCACCGTCCAGTATCGACCCGATTGGGGGGTCATCTGGTGCGCCTGTCATAACGGACGGTACGATCTCAATGGCAACAATATTTCCGGGCCGCCTCCACGTCCGCTGACGCAATTCGCAGTTAATGAAGTCGGAAAAGACATTTTCATTTCTCGTGAGAAAAGCTGATGGAGGAACTTTCCCAACAAAAGACCGAAAGAGGCGGAGGTCGACTTTATGAGTGGATTAACCGGCGCGTCAAGCTCGATGAGCTGGTTAAATACATGAGTGGGAAGGTCGTCCCGAAGCACGGCCATTCGGCGTTTTATTATCTCGGCGGAATAACGCTGTTTCTTTTCCTCGTTCAGATCGGCACGGGAATTCTGCTTTTAATGTACTATCGGCCGGGCTCGGAGACGGCCTACGAATCGGTGAGGTTTATCGTATCCGATGTCAGCTTCGGCTGGCTGATACGAGCCATCCATTCCTGGTCGGCCAACCTGTTGATATTCGTGGCGTTTCTGCACATGTTTACGGTTTATTTCACGCAGGCTTATCGGCGACCACGCGAAATGACCTGGCTGACCGGCGTCGGGCTGTTGGCGGTGGCAATGGCTTTCGGATTTTCCGGCTATCTGCTGCCTTTCAACCAGCTTTCATTTTTCGCCACACGAGTCGGGACAGCCATGGCCGGATCGATTCCGGTCGTAGGCGACCTGCTCGTAAGAGTCATGAGGGGCGGTGAAGAAGTAACCGGGGCTACGATCAGCCGCTTTTTCGGACTGCACGTCGCCATTTTGCCCGCCGTGTTTACCGGTCTTCTGGCCGTGCACCTGCTTTTGGTGCAGCGGCAGGGCATGAGCGAACCGGTTGAATGGTCGGCGCTTCCGCCCGAACGCAAAAAATACACGAAATTTTTCCCCAATTTTCTTTATAGGGACCTGCTGGTCTGGCTTATCGCCTTGAATGTCCTGGCACTTCTGGCGGTTTTGTTCCCCGACGGCATCGGTATGGTCCACTGGCCGCTCGGAGAAAAGGCCGATGCCTTCGCGCCTCCCCCGGCTTCGATACGACCGGAATGGTACTTCATGTTCGCCTTTCAGGCCCTCAAATTTCTTCCGGCCCACGTTTGGTTTCTCGAAGGCGAACTGGCCGGGATGATCGTTTTCGCCGTTGGCGGTGCATTTTGGGTGCTCGTGCCGTTTCTCGACCGCTCCTCGCATCAGGGACGCAAACCGACCGGCTTTTTGATTTTCGGAGCGATTGTGGTGGCGTTTATTATAATCATGACCGTACTAGGCTATACTCTGGAGTGATGATGAGGCAGTTGTTGATTTTCATAATACTATTGCTGCTGATCCCGATTGTCCATGCCCAGGAACCACCCGTGGACAACTGCTACAACTGCCACAAACAATGGGAAGATGAGGACGGTCCCTCGCAGGCTTTCGAGCGCGATGCCCACTATCAGAGGGGAATCGGCTGCTATGGATGCCATGGTGGTGACCCGACCCTCGACGATATGGATGACGTGCGCAAATCCAAAGGCTTTGTCGGCGTTCCGGATACTGCGAATATACCGGAGTTTTGCGCCCGTTGTCATGCCGACCCGACGTACATGAGAGCCCACAATCCCGCCCTGCCCACCGATCAGCTCGATAAGTATAAAGTCTCTATCCACGGTCAGCGCCTTTTTAAGGATAAAGACACGAAAGTCGCCACCTGTGTATCCTGCCATACCGCGCACAGTATCGCCGACGCCAAACTGCCGTACGCTTCGACTTACAAAAAAAATCTGCCATATACGTGCGGCTCCTGCCATGCCGATACGGCTTACATGAAACCGTACCATATTCCAACCGATCAGCTGGAAGGTTATGTCGGATCCGTCCACGGTGTTGCCTTATTTCAGCATGACGATCTCGGTGCCCCGGCCTGTAACGATTGCCACGGCAATCACGGGGCGGCCCCACCGGGAGTGACTTCATTAGCGGCGGTGTGCGGTGTCTGCCATGCGGTCGAGGCCGAATTGTACGATGAATCGCCCCATATGGAAGCATTCGAAGAGGCCGGTTTCCCGATGTGCGAAACCTGCCATTCCAACCACGCTATTAAGAAACCTTCGGATTCGATGATCGGCCTTGACGAAAACGCGGTTTGCAGTGAATGTCACTCTGCCGACGACGGAACCAAAGCTCCGGAGACAATCAGCACTGTACGCTCGGGCCTGAACAATCTTATCAATGCCGACGATTCCGCGAAGACTTTGCTGGCGAACGTTCGGCACAAGGGTATGATGACCACCGACATCGAATTTTTAATAAAAGATGTCAATCAGGCGTTGATTCAGTCCCGAACCCACATCCACGCCTTCAATGCCGATTCGGTCATGCCGAAGATTGAGGTTGGTCTGAAGGATGCTGCCAAGGCCCAGGACGACGCACTGTCACTGATAAATGAATATTATTTCCGCCGCAAAGGGCTGGTGGTCTCAACCGTTATCATGACCCTTCTTGTGATCCTGCTGTATATTAAACTCCGGCGAACAGAAAAACATTAACCAAAGCTTATGATACATCTGGCTTTTGCCCGCCGTTTTCACCGTCAGGCTTTTTATCATCTAAATTGTCGTCCGGTTGATCAATAGAATCAGGCTTGGTGTCGGTCCCGTCTTCGGTTTTTTCTTCCGGGTTTTTCTCCGCTTGTTCGTCACCATCCTTATCGAGTTCCGCCAGCGCCGGATCGTCGGCATGTTCATCGCGATACATCTCCAGCGGCATCTTGCCGGTGTACCACGATGGATTATTGGGATAGACCGGCGGATTGAAAATGGTCGAATAGAAATGCCAGATAAGAATAGCCAGGCCCGCGAGTATGGCCTCGTAGAAATGTATCACCAGCATGACGCCGAGGGCTCCGACTTTCAGGATATTTTCGGTGACTGTCCCGAACCAGAGAGCGACGCCGGTGACGGTCATAACCACGGTTCCCCACGCCAGCGCCCAGTATTCGGCCTTTTCGATATAGCTGAACCGTCCGAATTTGGGGGGCTCCTCGCGCAGACCGAGGTCGTAGGCCATCGTCTGGAAGAATTGCCGGAAATCTTTTGGGGTTGGGAAAATATCGCGGATAAACTGCCGCCCCCGCCGACCGGTCAGAAATACCATATGCCATACAGCCGTAAACATGAACAGTCCCGCTGCGACGAGGTGAATGGTCCGGCGAAACACGAAACCGCCCGGCCATCCAAACAGAAACCGCGCCCACCACGATCCTGAATAGTGGAAGGCGAACCCGGTGACAGCCAGAACCGTAAACGTCACCATAAGCATGGTGTGTTGAAACAGTTCGTTGCGGGTCATACGTACTATCTGCCTGCCCTGGTTGAGGACCTTAATGCGCTTGCGGAGGTTGATCAGCCAGTGAATCACCATCAATCCGATGATTACGATTATCGCCACGATATAGACGGCCCGAAACGTCCGCGCCGTCTTATTGAGAAACACCCCCTTCGTCTTGTGAATTTCGATGCTCGCCAGCTCCGGCGAAATGCTGGGGTGGCATTTCGAACAGGTCGATTGCACGTTGGCCGGGGCGATCGACGAGGTCGAATCGGAGGCCGGAAGAATCAAGTGCGAGCGGTGGCACGACGAGCAATTGGCGACCCGGGGATCGCCGTCGGTGCTTTTGAGTCCGTGATAGCTATGCTGCCACGATTTCATGATATTGGTCGGAAGGCCGTACTTGATATTAAGCTGCTCCTCATCGTGGCACGGTCCGCAGACCGTCAGAGACAGGCGCGTCGGACTCACCCGCGACCGGGGATCTTTGACCGGCAGGATGTCGTGAGAACCGTGACAGTCTACACAAACCGGCGTATCTGTCTCTCCGCGCGCGGCGGCTTGTCCGTGTACGCCCTGCTCGTACTCGGCCTCAATTTTCTGGTGACACCGCCCGCACGTTTTAGAGATATTGAAATGATATATCGACGACTTCGGATATACCGGCGCCATAATGGAATGCGCGGTTCCTTCGATCGAATGGCAGTCGATGCAGGTCGCTATCAGACCGCTGCTGTCGGGTCGCATCTTGGCGTGCACGCTTTTTTCATAGATTTCAACCGGCGTGATCATCGGAATGTGGTACGGTCCGACAACCGCTTTGTCTTCGTGGCATCTTCCGCAGGTTTTGGGAAGATTTATTGGGTTGACCGTCGAGTGCGGGTCCGACGGTTCAAGAATATTATGTTTGCTGTGACAATCGTAGCAATCCGGAAAAAGCTTCCCCGGGACTTCCTTGTTGAAGCCGTGGTACTTATAGGACGCCGCGACGTCCGAATGGCAACTGCCGCAATTGACCGGCGCCATGTGTTCGGGGTGCGGTATGGTCGTAGCCTGCGTATGACAGTCGGTGCAATCGAAAACCCCGTGAATCGAACTGTCGAAGACGGTGCTGTCGACATAGAGCGATACAGTTTTGCCGGTGGAATCGGTGGTGTTGAAATCGGGGTCGCCGTGGCAGTCAAAACACTGCGCCGACGTAAAATGGGGCAGCAAAGCAAGCACCGCTATGATAACAAAGCCCCCCAATTTCAGATGGCCAATAGACCATACTCCCGGCCTGTCCGATCGCAGCACGTCCATCCTTATACCTCCGATTAATTGGTTGCTCTTGTTCCCGGACACTGCAAGTCAGCAATTTCACTATAGTAGCGGAGCAAAGTATGCTCTAAATCACGACAATCATGTCGATGTTATAATCTACCGGTCAGGTTATATCGCCGCAAGGTTTTATTTGTGGCAAAATATCCGCTAATTTCATTTGCATTATTGGATACGGTAATCCATATTAAAGGTAACATAAACTTGTGTCAAAGGGCTTTTGCATTAGGAGGTTTCAATGAGAGTATCAAAACTCATTGTCTTAATTTCGGTTTGTATCTTATTGCTCATCGGCTTGCTCACCTGGGGGTGTTCGGACGACGATAAATCGACCGCCTCCGCCGGCGAGTGGCAATGGTCGGCACTGGGAACCGGTCTGGACAATCAACCCTGGGCGTTCGCAGTATACAACAACAAGCTGATCGCCGGCGGCGAATTTGAGAACGCCGGCGGAGCAAGTGCCGGTCATATTGCGGCATGGGATGGATCTGGGTGGACAACACTCGGATCGGGATTAAACGGAGCCGGCAATAATTTGGTCGTCTATGACAATAAGCTCATCGCCGGGGGCAACTTCACCGACGCCGGCGGCGTTCAGGTAGACCGTATTGCCGCGTGGAATGGTTCGTCCTGGGCAGCTCTTACCGGCGGCGGCGTAGATTACGCCATCTTGGCTCTTTCCGTTTATGACAATAAACTGATTGTCGGCGGAATTTTTTCCGGTGCAGGTGGGGTCAGTGTTCATGGAATAGCGACTTGGGACGGTTCAGCCTGGGATTCACTTGGGACCGGAATAGAGGGTCGGTTCGAACTTTTTACCGTCTACGATAATATACTGTATGCGGCGGGAGACATCAGCGTCAATGGCGGCTCGAGTGGAAGGCGCGTTGTGGCGTGGGATGGTTTGTCGTGGTCTACTTTCGGAGGCGTGATGAACGGTACTATTGACGCCATGACCTTTTTTGACGGGCATCTCGTCATCGGCGGCGGGTTTACTACGGCCGGAGGTGTGAGTGCTGATCATATCGCTGTCTGGAACGGCTCAACCTGGGCTCAATTGGGATCGGGGCTGAATGACGCCGTGCTGGGTCTTATCGTCTTTGATAATAAGTTGATCGCAGGGGGATGGTTCGGGTCGTCGGGCAGTACCAGCATCAGCAAAGTTGCGGTTTGGGACGGTTCATCATGGACACAACTCGGGAGCGGCATCAGTGGCACTGTTAATGAATTTACCATTTTGGGAAGCGATTTGATAGTAGGCGGGTATTTTTCGATGGCGGGTGATGTGGAAGCCAATTATATCGCGGCCTGGGGTCTTCGGTAAAAAGGCCTTTGGTTTGGGAGGATATAATTCTCGAACGCAAACCCACGGTTATTTGATCAGCATCATCTTTTTTGTGCGAACAGCGTCACCCGCACGCAGGCGATATAAATAAACTCCGGTGGAAACCGGTTTGCCGTCATTGTCGAGTCCGTTCCACTCTATCTTGTATGTCCCGGCAGCTTTGGTTTCATCGACGAGCGACCGCACTTTCTGGCCGAGTACATTGAAAATATCAATCGTCACGTGTTCACGATGCGACAACTCGAATTCGATAGTCGTCATCGGATTGAAGGGATTAGGATAGTTTTGCCCGAGAGCGAATTTCGATGGCAGATTATTGCCGCCCGATGGTTCATCCGCATCGGTCGTATAGTCGGTGCTGAACGCGGCGTAAACACCGGGTTGTGTTATTGTCGTGCTTACCTGGGCCGAGGCCGTATCGACTTCACCGCCGACCCGTTCCCACTGTAGACCGCTCTCATTCCACCGGAATATCCTGATCGAATTTTCAAGCTTGTTGTCGCGGATCTGTCCCGGGACATTGTCAAGGTTGTAATTGATCACAATCTGATTATCGCCGGGTAATGAACTTTGCTGTGGGAAAACTGCCAGAGCTTGTGTCCGCGAAACCGCGTAAAAGGTGCTGTCAAGGCCGCTGCGTATAACCGGGTAAGGCGACGAAAGCACACCGGCTTTGGTAATGAATGTAGTACTGTCCAGAATGAAATTTACGTCCGCGGACGCATCAACTGCGTATACCGGTAAAGAATCGGTAAACGACATCTCAATATAATCGTTGTAAAAGAAAAATTCATTGGCAAGATCATCTGGGGCGTGTATCCCGAGAGTCTGGTGGTACGGATCATATCCGGAAACGATGGCTTCGTAACCTCCGGATATTTGTGAAAAGGACGTTTGAGCGATGGTGTCAACGTCCGACTGGTATTCCAGAGTCGGATTTGCTTGAAAAGATGAGGCCGCATACAGATTCAATGTAAGAGCATCGTTTGAAAGCGCTGCTCCGCAAATCAAAGGATAAGACCCGGAAACGTCGGTCATAGTCAAATCGAAGCTGTCGGGCATGGGATCGTCAATTTTCCAGGCTCCGTACGACCATGAAAACCCGTTAAGAGTAGCCACCTGCGTCGAGGTCTTCGACAGCTTCGAAAGTACACTGTTTCCCTGGCCGTCAATCTTTATGCTGTCCCCCTTCGCGATACCCAGAAGCCATATTTTGCCATTGCTTCCATCGGTTCTTCCCTGGGTTACATAAGTATTGACGTCTCCGAAAACAGGATTAAAAGCTACGACCTGTGTATGAACATAGGTGTACGCAGCCGGATCTCCCCCCAGGGCTTTTACCGTTAATGGGCGGTCGGATGTTGTCGGTGTTGAAACCGCGTTCGGAAATACTACCAGCGATGCGGCGTCGAAATCCGGATTCCCCGAATCGGCATTCGGACCTTCGAAATAATTTTTTCCGGGAGCGATATAACGCTCATCCGGCTTTATTATGGGAGCAAAAATGTCGTCATAATTTCCTTCGAGTTTGCTTTCGACTAAATCCCAGCACGACTTGCCGTTGATCTGCCATTGGAGAGTTTTCATACAATCTGAAGACGAATAGTTATTCGACCACGACATCTCGCTCGCACCCGGGTTTTCAAAACCGGAAACCGGGAACGGCCAGCCCATGAATCCCATGTCGGCAATGTACGGACAGCCGCTCTGTGGTCCGGTCATTTCACTTTGCAGTCCGAGAATGGCGTGCATGATACGCTGGGCCACGAACCGGTACGTCGCCGGCTGAGTCAAGGTCACCGGGTAGTCGGCGGCACTCGAATCGGGAAAGCTCGAGTGAGGCAAAAACCAACGCCGGGGCAGATATTCCAGGCCGTGATGCAAATAATAGTCCTCGTTGTTGCGCGTAAAAACTATTGTAGGCCTATATAATGTAAATTCGTCAACAAAATACAAAGCCGGTAAAGCGTCATCGCCGATATACACCGAGTCCAGGCGAATCTGGCCGTCGGTGACGTCGTACAGATAATCAGCTATCTTGCGAATCGACGCCTGCATTTCATCCAGGTATTCCACGGTCGCATCCCAGTTGATAGCAACCGACAGATTGAAGGCAAACGTGCTGTGATCGACGACAATCCTTTGCACCGGAGCCGGTCTCGACGTATCGTAATACATTTCGTAAGTCAAAGAATCGAATTTGGCGTTGTCGAGGTGAACCGAAAAGGAACTGTCGGGCATTCTAATGGACGTTTTGAGCAGACGGTTGAATTTCAACGTGTCCCCGAGATGGATTTGTCCGTTGCGTATGTAATCCGACGCATCGAATCGGCCGTCGGCGTCGGTAGTGATTGAATCTATAAACATTTCTTGAAATGTCGGCCTGCCGGTCGTTATTCTGCTTAGTGCAAAAGTATGATTGGATATTGCACTGCTATTGCCGTCGACCAACTCGAATATTTTTTGCGGCCAGCACGGAGAAAATTCCGACGTGTTACCGTCCTGGTCGGTCGCCGTCATGGTTATAAACTGATCGGTGGGCAATTGAGGCGAGAAAATAGCCGTGAAGTCGCCGATTCCGGAGGCGTCCGTGTTGGTCGAAATCGTCCACATCGACTGCTCTCCCTCCCCGTATCCGGTCGAGTCGCACTCCTTGTTGAAAAAGAATTCCACTTTGTGTGCATTGAGCGGGGCACCATAGACGTGGCCGTATATGCGCGTTGCACCACCCGATATCGACGCCGAATCTATAACCGGATAGTTCACAAGGCCGTTGGGGCCGGTGTCGGCATCGAGGGGATCATCAACTGTCACACCGTCGCCGCCGAGGTCAATCCCCAACCCATCGTTTGAATGAATGATATTGCGGCTGATCGTGTTGCCCATGCCCGAAGTCATTGAAATTCCGGGTCCGCCGTTGTATGTGATGGTGTTGGACTGGGCGTAATCGTCGCCGATATTGGCACTATCGGCGCCACTAATTAAAATGCCGCCGCCTTGATTTGGTTCGTGGGTAGCACCGATTTTGTCGGTCCCAATTATATTTGACTCGATTGCCGCATGTTTCCCCGACTGCAGGTTCAGCCCAAAGCCGCTGAAATTGTTTATAACCATACCGCGAACCTCGACGCTGTCGGCGGCTACAGTGAGTCCGTCGGTTGCCGAATTTCCGGAAAATGTCTGTGACGGGGCATTGGAACCGCTAAGCTGAATCATCCCCGCGCCCGGCTGGGTGAGCCCGTTTATGTCCACCGCCTCCGATATAGTCGGCAGTGCACTGGCGGGGCTGATGGTGGGAATCCCCCCGACCGGAATATCGAACACAATCGTATCACGCCCTGCCGAAGCGTTGGCTTGCTGGATGGCGGCGCGCAGTGTGCATTCGTCGTCGCCCAGTAGGTTTACTCCGCCCGTATAACAGCGGCCGTCGTTGAGGTCATTATCTTCAGCGTCTCCTTCCGAGTTGACTACGGTGCCTTCATAGACACGTATTAAAAGGGAACCCTCGTGCGTGATAATGTCGCCTCGCTCGTTGATATCGAGCGGTGCATCGACAAATGGTACCGGCGTGCCGTCATCATAAAGTGCATTTACGACCAGATCGTTTATCAGCCAGAGGGAATCGTCCACCCACAGCCGACCGTCCTGCCCGTTCGAACTTAATATGATCATGCCCGAATCGTTGATTGCGGTCGCGACCGTGTTGCCGCTGGTCACGGGTCCGCCGATGAGGTCGACGGGAGCGCCGTTGCGCCACAGGGTGGCACGGATGGCTGAGTTGGTGCCGTCGGTGATACCTGACCTTCCGACGACCCACCCGCTGTTATTTATATCGAGTGCCCAGGTTTGACTTGTTGCCTGTCCGTCGAGCGGCATCAAAGGCGTTTTTGTCCCGTTGCTCCAGAGGAATGCCCGGTTGAAGGCAATTCCGTCCGGCACCGGTTCATCGGCGTCGCAGGCGACCTGTCCCAAATTGTTTATCGCCCGTCCCCATGACTCGTGATATTCATCGAGGGTACCGATAACATTCGGTTTTCCAGAGCCGCCGTACCAAATGACCGCGCGAGGCCATCCGGAATCGGCCGGAACCTGCCCGATAATGTCGTTGAAGTTATTAATGTCGGCGGCGTAACCGATCGGGTCGGGGGTCGGAGGATTATTAATTCCGGGAGGATTCTCGTCGAGGATGTTCAGCGAGCCGGTCCAGAAATACGGGTCGGTTAAACTGCCGCTGAAGCTCGAAAAACGCGCGTCGCCGCACACGAATCCCGAATCATTGAAATCCAGCACGAAATACTGATCGTAGCTGGGATTGTCGAACCCCGGGAGTGCCACGGGTGTGCCATTTGCCCAGATCAACGGACCCATACCGCTTGTCGGAGGAGTAATAAGAACCTGTTCGTAATTGTTAAGCTTTAGGGGATAGGAAAAATTAGAAAACTCGACCTTGTACGCTTTGTATTTGGGGCGCGTCATCGCCCGGGCGGGGATAATTAGCTGAAATGGTAGCAATCCCGCCAACAGAAATTTGATCATTAATCTCATTTGATACTTCCTGAAGATAGTTAATGGACAATATATGTCCATATTGGATATACGCCCTTTAATGGATTATCATAGGAAAAAATAATAATATCTGTGAGGGACAATTATAGTCGGGAAATTTCATCAGAAACAAAATGACTGGGCCGTATCTGATAATATGGTCCTGCCTGCGAATAATAAATCAATATCCTCAGTGATTATTGGCAATGACCGGTTTGCTTTTCCACGCTATGACTAAGGCCATGAAAAACCAGGTCAGGATATTGCTTATTGCCAGAAAAATAAGATAATCTCCGGGTTGCGGCCCCATATAAACTTGCAGAAAATCATCGGACAATACCACCAAGAATCCGATGCCCGTTATAAACATCATTCTTCTGAGGAAGGAAGCATTAACCGCCGGTGATGCCATCCGGAGTATTGCCGTCGCCAAAAACGACGTTACAAATATGAGAACTATGGGAATTAAAAGGTCGGCCGGAGAGCCGGTATCACCGTGTGTATAGCCGGCGTAAGTGACTGAATAAACCGGCATATTGCGGTAGTCATCCATAGAGCTTTCCTGAGCCATATCGACATATGGGACCGTATATGTCCCCGGCGCATTGATATTCTGCGTCAGGATCTCGTGCACGGCAATCTGGTTCGGTGCTACTTTATGGATAATATTCGATTTTAAAGGTAGAATAGTGTTGGAGATGAAAAGCCATATAAAGGCCGCAACGCCTCCCATAATTCCGGGGGACCAGGATTTTTCTCACACAAACCTCCCAAATATAATTATACTTTATTAACAAGGAATACGAAACGGAGTGATTGGAGTTTCCCATTTAAACGTAAGGCAGATATTCTCGCTCTGAGGATTTCAATGCATGGAATTGCATGCATAATGAAAGCTGACTTACGATAATTTATGCGAAATTCCCGGAGGATACTATTATGAGCTCTCATACCAACTATATGGACAATCCAATTTTGGCTGAATTGTACGATTTAGTGCCCGGCTATATAAACCGACCCGACAAAGATTTCTATCTTCGAATCGCGTCGGCTGATTCTGGCAATATAATCGAACTGGGATGCGGCACCGGACGAATTCTGATTCCAATCGCCGAAGCCGGTCATTCCATTACCGGAGTCGACGCGTCGGAGCACATGCTGGCCAGATGCCGTAAGAAATTGGATTCCTTTCCCGTAGACATCAACGACCGGGTACACCTGGTTAAAGGGAATATCTCTCACTTGTCACCCGACGGGACCTTTCATCTGGCGATTATGCCGTTTCGTGTCTTTCAGCACATGATGACAGTCGAAGACCAATTGGCCTGCTTGGGAGGAGTTAATCGACTATTATCTGCCGAAGGAAAACTGGTTCTTGATGTTTTCAACGTTGATTATAAGAGAATCAGCAATCCGGCTTTTTCCGAAGAAGTTGAGGATATGCCCGAGCAAAAGTTGCCTGATGGAAGGCTCCTCCGTCGCAACAGCCGAATAGCTCGTTTTCACCCGGCGGAACAATATAACGACGTTGAAATAATTTACTACATTACCGATACCGACGGCACAACCGAGCGAATCGTACACGCCTTCCCGTTCAGATATTTCTTCAGATACGAAATAGAGCATCTTCTGGAACGCTGCGGTTTTCGGATTATAGCACTATATGGCAATTTCGATGAGACACCGTTGACCGACGATTCACCGGAAATGATTTTTATTGCAGAGAAATACAAAGAGTCTTAATAGTCAAATCAACCGCAGCGCCGGCGTCCGGTTTTGACCGAACATTAATGATCGTATCGACGTATTTAACCATAGATGTCAAAGAAAAATGCCTTGCAGGATACAGTCCTGCGGCCAGATGGCGATTGAGAATTATGGGAGAATATGCTATGCAATCCAAATTAATGGTACGTATGGTGTTTCTGTTGAGTTTATTGGTTATGTTTGAAGTCTGGGCGGATTCAGGGGACAATTCAACAGCAAATCAACGGGCTGTTAAGGAAAATCAATATGATCCATTTGTAAAAGCCGACAGTGTTATCCCACTGCCGGAAAAGGAATGCTCGTTCGGGGTAAGCTGGGCGGATTTCGACGCCGATTCCTTCCCCGACCTGTTCGTTTCAAGCTGGTGGCCGTCCGAAATCCGGTTCAATGCAATGTATCACAACAACGGTGATGGCACTTTCAGTAAAATATCCGATCAGGCCCCGGCGCATGAGGGCAACGCTCTGGCGGTGGTTTGGGGGGATTTCGATAACGACGGAGACAATGATCTTTTCATGGCGAGGTTTGTTCCAAACGTTTCCGGCACGAACAACCGGATGTACTTAAACGATGGTCGGGGCAATTTCACGCAAGTGCAGGATTCGCCGGTAGTGACGGATACATCGTACAGTGTGCACGCTATAAGCGCCGATTTCGACAACGA
>CAZMWI010000012.1:0-35784 GCA_964569945.1 uncultured Ignavibacteriaceae bacterium | reverse complement strand
AACAACCGGGTTGCTCTGAATACATCGTTTATAGCCCGTTGGGAATATTTGCCAGGCAGTACGCTCTATCTTGTCTGGACCAGGTCGCGGTACGAGCGCGACAGGAATCTGAACAACATGGACTTCTCAAGGGATTTCGATCGGCTGTTCAGCGGAGATGCCGATAATGTGTTTTTGATTAAGGTTAGTTATTGGTTCAACGTATAGAGGGGATGGTTGCGACACCATTCAATGTAGGGGCGGATGAGTATGTCCGCCCCTTTTTGTGAATATAATTAGAAAGTAATGTGTTGTAAGTGATGGCAAAAGTGAAGATGTCGAAACCTCCTTCATTTTGCTCAGAACCTTCGGCAGGGGTTTCGACCTTCAAGAGCTAATCAAGTTGTGTCAGGTCACACGCCTTCGGCACAAGACCTGACGGAACATTTATTCTAACGCCGCTTGAAAGAAAAGATGTCAGGAGCGCACGGTTCCTGACCTACAAGGACTATTCGTAGCGGAGGGCTATGATCGGGTCCATGGCGGCAGCTTTGCGGGCCGGATAAAATCCGAAAAATATTCCCACCATCGCCGAAAACAAAAACGATATCATTATTATTTCCGGATTGATAGTAGTGTAGAGAGTGGTGAATTTATCCAGAATCATTATTACCGCCCCGGACAGCAATATACCTATAAGGCCGCCGCTGACACTCAGTACAACCGCTTCGGTCAGAAACTGCACCATTATATCCGATGCGCGGGCTCCCACCGACAGCCGAATACCGATCTCGCGGGTTCGTTCGGTTACCGATACCAGCATGATGTTCATGATACCTATACCGCCGACAATCAGGCTTACCGCCGCGATTGCACCCAAAAGCAGAGTCAGTGTTTTGGTGGTTTGCGTGACGGCGTCAGTTATTTCGGTCTGGCTGCGGATAGTGAAATCGTCTTCCTGTCCGTACTCGATCTTGTGCGATGCCCGGAGGATATCGGTCATTTCCTGCTTGGCCGCATCCATATCTTTAATTGAAACGGCACTGGCGTTGATCATATCGACCCATCGACCTCCCTTGAGCCGGTAAAAAACCGTAGTCGAAGGCGCGAGGATAATGTCGTCCTGGTCTCGTCCCATGCCGCTCTGGCCTTTGGATTTCAGGACACCGATGACTTTAAACGGCACATTGCGGATGCGGATGTCCTGCCCGGTCGGATCTTCGTCGGGAAACAGCTCTTTGGCTACGGTGCTTCCCAAAAGAGCCACTTTACGTTTGGCGGCAACGTCTTTTTCGGTAAAAAAGGAGCCGTATTCCAGTTCCCAATTTCGAATGGTGAAATAATCCGGGGACACGCCGACGATTTCGGTCGACCAGTTGTTTCCGCCGCCGATGACCTGGGCACCGCTATTGACAACCGGCGAAACCGCCGACAGGAGAGTCGCCTCTTTCCTGAGTTTGTCCACGTCGGCGAAACTGAAGCGAACCCGTGTTCCCGCACCCATGCGTGCCCCGCCGGAACTGGCGCTTCCGGGAAAGGCAATGAGCAGATTTGTCCCCAGGGCGTTGATGTTGTTTACGATCTTTTGCTGCGCTCCCTCACCTATCGAAACCATTATTATTACGGCGCTGACGCCGATAATGATGCCCAGCGACGTCAGCAGGCTGCGCATACGATTTTTGTATATGCTCTGGAAAGAAGCTTTGAGGAGTTTGCGTGCATTTTTCATGGCTGCATCTCCTTTATCGTATCGGTTTCCAGTGGCGGCAGATTCAGAAGATCTTCGGAAGCCCGTCGCGGCTGCGTGACTTCGCGGTCGCGCAGGATATGTCCGTCGCGCATCAATATAACCCGTTTGGAATAGGCCGCGATGTCCTGTTCGTGGGTTACGAGAATAATCGTGATGCCATGATCATTCAATTCCTGAAACAGGGCCAGGATTTCGATTGAGGTGCGGCTGTCCAAATTACCGGTCGGTTCGTCGGCGAGCAGAATAGAGGGTTTGTTCACCAATGCCCGGGCGATGGCTACTCTCTGCTGTTGCCCACCTGATAACTGGTTGGGTTCGTGATGAAGCCGTTCGCCGAGGCCGACCTGTTCCAATGCCTCTTTAGCGGCTTTCAGGGGTTCCTTGATACGGTTGCTCCGGTCATAAAACAGCGGCAGCATGACGTTGTCGAGAGCCGAGGTGCGAGGTAAAAGGTTGAAAACCTGAAAGACAAAACCGATGTGTTCATTGCGGATGGAAGCGTATTCGTTGTTGGTCAGGCTGTTGACTTCACGTCCGTCGAGATAGTACTCCCCCGAGGTCGGGCGATCGAGGCAGCCTAGTATGTTCATCAGGGTTGATTTGCCCGAACCGGACGAGCCCATGATGGCGACCAGTTCACCCTCTCCGACGGTAACGCTGACGCCTCTTAAAGCGTGCACGTCGATTTCACCCACGCGGTAAGTACGAATAATGTTTTTGGCTTCTATGATCGTTTTCATCGATGTCTCGTTAGAATAAACGTGGACCCATTCTCGGACCGCGCGTTTCGTTGGTTGTTTGTGTCGACGATGACGACGATTCGTTGCCGGAGATTACTTCCATGCCTTCTTTGATGTTACGCCCGAAAACGATTTCAGTATCGGTGCCGTCGGTTAAACCGGTCTTCACCGGCTCGGCAGTCAATTCGCCTTTACTATCGAGAAACCAGAGCATGGGCATCTCGTGCCGACGGCCGTATGCGTGATTTCCGCCGTTCGCGCCCGGAGGCATGCCCGAAGGCATCGGCCGACCGGTTGTACCGGTGCTGTCGGTTCCTCCGTTTCTTTCCGCGCGCTGCTGCCGCATTTTATCCAAGACCTTTTGCATGGTCTCGGAGTCCGGCCGGTAGTTCAGAGCCTTGTTGGCGACCATCAGGACGTTGTCCTTCTGCTCGATGATGAAGTCGACCGTAGCCGTCATTCCCGGCATAAGCAGGTTGTCTTGGTTGTCGGCGTTGACGACGACCGTATAGGTGACGACGTTGGAGACGGTTTGCGGCTGCATACGCACCTGTTTGACGACGCCTTCGAATTCCTTGTCGGCATAAGCGGCGACCTCGAAGCGGACCTTTTGTCCCTCTTTTATCTGGCCGATATCGCTTTCATCGACGTCGACCAGTATTTCCATGTGGGACAGGTCTTGGGCAATCTCGAACAGGGTTGGCGCCGACAGGCTGGCGGCGACCGTCTGCCCTGATTCAACGTTTTTCTGTATAACGACCCCGTTGATGGGTGACCTGATAACGGCGTACTTAAGATTTTGTTTTGCCCGCACCAGAGCCGCCTCGGCCGATTTTAATGATGCCTTTTGACTGACAGCATTGGATTTGGCGTTTATGTAATCTCCTTCGGAAATCATTTTTTTGTTATAAAGCTCCTGGCTCTGTCCGAGTTGATAGTCGGCTTGATTCACTAATGCCTGGGCGCGTTCGATGTTGGCTTCGGCGTCCTGAACCGATGCTTTTAACAGGGTAGTATCGAGAACGGCCAGAAGCTGGCCCTGCACCACTTGATCATTGAAGTCGACATAAACCGAGTCGAGTGTGCCGGATACCTGCGTGCCGACGTTGACCACTGTGATAGGGTTTAGGGTTCCGGTTGATGAAATGGTGTTTTCTATATCGCCCTTGGTAATGGTCGTAAACTGGTATTTGGTTGTTTCTTTGTTGCTCATGGATTTAACCATGGCATATCCGGCCACGGCCAGGATCAGGACGGCCAGGATGTATATAATGGTCTTTTTCCTCAAAACATAACCTCCGTTATTATCTATAACGCTTTTACATACCTTTTGACATACAGTCTGAAAAAAAGACTAATCAAGCCTTTAGGGATGGAATAATATATATGACAAAATCGAGGTTTTGTTTAAATACCAATCAGCCGGCGTTATTGCATATCGCGGGCTCGCCAGGCGAGATTGCCGGATTGGTCGCCGTCGGCGTCACCGCAAACGTATCCGGTTTGGGCGAAAGACGTTATTGCCAGGACAAGCGAAATGGCGGCAATGAATATAAATAGCTGGAGTGCTTTCGTTTTCATCGACGATCTCCCTCAAAGCATATTAATATTGGGGATTTAGAATCTTATTTAATATTTCGACAGTTCGTGCGGGAAAAAGACTAATCAGGTTTTGATTTTTCCGATGTCCCTACAAATTGTCTGACAGGACCCTGAAGACTTGCGCGCGGGTGCCGTCGTTGAAGAGCACGTCCTGCTCGATGATCTCGCGGATTTTTTCGGGCGTGATTTTGCCGGGATCGTAGGCGAAGACGACTTTATGCTCTGAAGCATATGTCGTGATGCCGTTGATGCCGTCGACACCGTCAAAAAACGAAATGAAAAAATCCGACGTGCCTTTGCACTTGACGCCGTCGACCGTCAATTCGAGATGTTTGCCGGAGCCGTCGCCGACTTTCATGACCGCAGTCGGTTTAGTGAAGGCAGTACGCAGGAAAAATCCGGCGAACAGTGCGACGACGACGAGTATCGGCATAAGCAATTTGGGGATTCTCATAGCAATATCCTACACTCCGACCCGGAGGCTGAGAACACCGTCCTCGGGGCAGGCCTCGACACATTCCAGGCAGTTAGTACAGTCACGGTCACGAACCCTGACACGGGTTTGCACCGGGATATCCTGCGGGCACGAAATCTGGCACAAGCCGCAGTCGGTGCAGTCCTGCTCATCGCGGGTAATTTTGACCAGCCCGAGACGACCGAACGGGTCCATGACCGCTCCGAGCGGACACAGGTAGCGGCAAAAAAACATCGGAATCAGAAACATCCCGACGACCGTGGCTCCGAGCACGATGTACGACACAAGGCCGACGGTGCCGTGGCCGAAACCGGAAAAGATCAGATAGTACGGGTCATAGCCGCGAAGGATCAATTCACCGGCGTCGAAAGTCATGTATAAGAATATGACAAGCAGAGGGTAGCGGATCAGTTTCAGCGTGGCGTTGAGGCGCGGTCCGGGATGAGTTTTCTTTTTGAATATTTTGCTGCCTACCCGGCCGAACAGTTCGCCGAGAAAACCGATCGGGCAGGCCCAGCCGCAAAAGGATTTTTTGGACAGCAAAGCCAGAACCAGGACAGCCACGAGCATCGACAGGTTCAGCGCTCCGAGGGCGCAGGTGAATTCACCGGCAGTAATCAGACCCCAGAGGCCCTCCACCCCGCCGAACGGGCAGTATGCCTCAAACGATCTTTCTCCGTAGCCTAGCGCCAGGTATAAAACTGAGGCGAGCACGATGCTCATGATGCTGTAGCGAATAATCCGGGTTTTCATGCTTTCTCCGTGTCAAAGCCCGGAATGTAAGCAAAAACGCGGATTCTGGCAAATGGTTTTGAGGGGCTATAATGAGTCTTCCAGAATTTCGTAGAATTTGTCTTTGGCTTGGCGTTCGATCCAGGGGTAATGACCGCAGTCAGGCAGGATGTGGAAGATGACGTTCTTGAGGCAGCACTGCAAAAACGGGCGGATGCCGTCGATCGGATGCGGGTCATGAGCTCCGTGGATGACTGTGACCGGCGCAATGATTTGAGAGAATAGGCTTTCAAGATATCCCGGTTGGTCACGGAGTGCTGCAAACTGGGGCCAGACGCCGGTGAAAACGCCGTACTGGGATTCGATCACTTCGAGATCGGTCGTGATGGGATCGCACATATCGGTTTTGTCGAGCATCTTCCCCCATTCGCTCATGAGGACGTTTCGGCGGTGTTCGTCGGCATTTACAATTTCGCTTTGAATTTCCGCATACCGAAGGCGGTCTTTTTCAGAGAGTCGGGACATCCTTATTTTTTCGATTTGGGCCGAGTGTTCGGCGTCGAACACGGCCGGACCGATCAAAACGAGTTTGTCGATCATTTCCGGTTGATGTGCCGCCAGTAACAGGGCCAGCACGGCCCCCCACGACGAGCCGATCAGGGTTGCGGGAAGATCGCAATTTGCAGTCAATTGATTCTTAAGCTCTTGTATTTGCCCGTCGAGAGTTGCGGCGCTTTGCAGCGGTTCCACGACGCCTCGCTTTGAGGATAATTCGCGTGCGACGGGCGCCATATATCCAGGTGCACCCGGACCGCCGTGCAGGACGGCGATACGGTAAGGAGCCGAAGCGTATTTTCGAACAGTCATATTTGTTTGCACCATTCCGAGTTCATATTCGTAATAATGCCTAATGGAATGACGGTCGCAACAATAAACCGAGGCATCCGTAAATATGAATAATCATTGAAATAGTGTTTTGGAGGCAGTTATGAGGCGCTGGTGGATTTTGTGTTTTGTTTTATTCTCTTCTGTCGGTTTGTCGTTTGCATCGAATTATCCGAAGGTTAAATCGTACGATCTGGACGTCGAGTTCTTCCCTGCGAAAAGCTCGCTGGATGGTCTGGCATCGGTCGTCTTCGAGAATCCGAGCGGCATTACCGACGATGTTGTATTCTATCTGCACGGTGAGTTGAGGGTCGATTCGATCAAACAGGACGGTGCGCCGGTCGAATTTTCCCAAAGCAAGGAGTTCTACGATTTCGAATATTCGATGGTTGGCAATAAAACGGTGCTGCCGAAAACGCAGAAGATCAGCTCTTCACCTTTGGAAATATTCTATCACGGGCACATGCACGCGTCATCGGTGGCGTCGCCGTCGGATTACATGCGCATCGATCCGACCGGTGTGTATTTACGCTCCTATGGATATTCGTTGTGGTTTCCGGTATTTTTGCCGCCCAGCGTGGATGGTTACCGCATCGATTTCAACCGGGTTGTTTTGAAAACGCCCCCGGAATTCAAGACGGTCTTTATCGGACAGCATCTGGGTGATTCGCTTGTCGATGGTCGGATGAATTCAAACTGGGCCTCTCCCGATACGCGCATATTCGATGCTCAGTGTACGAGCCAGAAATTTCTGGTTAAATCCGAAGGGGGCGTGACGGCGTACTATTGGAACGATTCGCTTTCGATCGCTGCCGCCGATAAAATAATAGGGTTTTCGTCGCGCCTGATCGACGAGTACAAAGCACGCTATAATTCCAGCGCCAATATGCGGCATATCTTTATTGCGGAGATGCCCAAGTACGGGGACATTTCGAACGGCAATATGGTCGGTATTTCGGGCGACTCCTGGACCAATTTCGAAAATGAAGAATACGCCAGGCGAACGCTGGCACATGAGCTGGTGCATACCTTTGTCCGGATCGAATTGAAGAAAACCGATCCGCTCTTTGCTCTGGAGATAGAAGGGTTTCCGTCGTATTTTCATCTGCCGGTACTGGGAGAAATCATCGGGGGGCAGTGGTACAATAAACGCATGGCCAATATCGAAAAGGGATATTTACAGTACCGGGAGACCGGCAAAGACTGGCGAGGAAGAAGACTCCCTCTGGAGATACCGCTGGACCAAATCACCGAAAGCAATCTGGGGGATTACAAAGACCATTTCGTTCTTAGCGACCGGGCGCTTTTGTTTTTAAATTATCTACGCCGCAAAATGGGTGAAGAAACCTTCGGTAAGTTCTGCCAGGACCTGTTTACTAAAGGAATAAGAAGCGGTGCGGGGATCAAAGAAACCATAGTGCAATATCTTCCGGGATCAGAAAAAGACATTGACCTTTGGCTTTCGACCAGTGAATTTCCGGAACGATTTCGAATAACTAAATAATGGCGTGTCCGGCCGGGGATCGGCTAATCCTCGTCTTTGTCGCCCTTGGGTATATCGCCGCCGTGGGCTTTGACCCAGTTAAATATAATGTCCTTTTCGTTCTGGTCGGGTTTGGCCGATGAGTGCATTATCAGGTATGTCGACGGCGGCATATCGCCCTCACTAACCATCTCACCGACTCCCTCAGCAATTTTCGCCTTCTTCAGATCGGAATAAGTGCCCCAGTCCGAAAAATTGAAATGATGCCGACCTTCGTTGACGTCGCTGGCCACAAGCCACGATACCGGCGCGACATGGGAGTACCACGGCCAAACTGTCTCATTGGAATGACAATCGTAACACGATTTCTGGAAGGCAGCTTTGACGTCGGCGGGACCGTCGAAATCGGCCGTGACGGCCGGGTTGGTTTTAGTAACCGGGATGAACTGGATTAATATCAGTGCGGCGATTATGCCCAGGATTATAAATTTGGCCAAAATTAACCTCCCCGAATTAAAGCTATTGTTTCATTGCGATTCAAAATGCCGTTATTTTACCGCCAAGTCAATTAATTAATAAAATCTGGGCCAACCGGCAAAGTTCGGGCAGATTTTAAATTAAAAATTGGTGCAACCGCTCGGCATCATATTGTGTCTTAGGCATGGATAATTACAGGTTTCGGGGCGTCGGGCCCGGAAATGACTCATTTGATATCAGAGGTTTATGGTATAAGTATGGAGCGGTTGAAATTCTCTGCCATGATCGGCGCAGGAAATGTTACCACTTTGGTCTTTTTTGCGCTTTGTTTTATAATGCTGCCGCAGTTTTCGGCGGAAAGCCAGACATTGCCGGACTCACCGGCCGGAAAGCGAGCCGGGGAAATTCTCGGTCTGATCAATGATTCCACGTCGAAGGCGGTTGAACAATATATTGAAACCGATTTTGCGCCCCGGTTTCGCGACGCCTTCCCCATACAGGCCCATTTGTCGGCATTTTCCCGGACCAAAGATAATTTTGGGAAAATGGAAGTTGCCGGGGTAGATCAATCTGGTCCCAACAATATTGCAGTGATTCTTAAATCAACAGATAAAGATGCTTATTTAAAACTGGTCGTGCAGGTGGGTTCCGATGAGCCGCATCTTGTTCAAATGCTCGGTTTTGCTCGCACTGAAGCTCCGGTTGGAAATAATGCCGGTCAGGCGAATGACTCGCAAACCAAAACCCCTGCCGAAATCAACTGGAATGAGGTCGATAAGAAATTCGCTGCGAAGGCCGACAGCAATGAATTTTCCGGGGTGGTCCTTATAGCCAAAGAAGGCAATCCGGTTTTTGAGGGAACGTATGGGTACGCCTCCAAAGAGTTCAATGTTAAAAATAACATACACACCAGGTTCAATATCGGGTCATGCAATAAGATGTTCACGTCGGTTGCCATAACGCAATTGATGGAGCAGGGCAAGGTTGGGATCGACGATCCGATAGGGAAATACTTGGATTATTTGCCTGAAGATATCGCGTCGAAAGTTACTATCCGCCAACTGCTCAAAATGACGGCCGGTTGGGGTGATTATTGGGATAATGAGTACTTTCTGGCGCATCGCTATGACATGAAAACGGTCGGGGAATATATGTCGTTTATCAAAGATATTCCGCTCGATTTCGAACCGGGGTCGAGTATGCAGCACTGTAATACCTGCTTTGAGGTTCTCGGTGCGATTATCGAAGTGGTCAGTGGTATGAACTATTATAAATATATAAGAGAGCATATCTATAAACCGGCCGGTATGACCGAAAGTGGGTCGTACGATCGCGACAGCACGGTTGACAATATCGCGACCGGCTATACCAATATGAATCCCGACGGGAGTCAGGGCGAGGGGTTTGTCCGCAACAACCGGTACATTTTATCGATTAAAGGAACCCCTGCGGGAGGCGGATATTCCACTGTCGGTGATTTACTCAAGTACGATACGGCTTTGAGAAATTTCAAACTAATGGGGCCGGAATATACAAATTTCGCCATGAGCGGTTTTGAAAAATCGCCGGGCGATGCTTTCGATCCACAAGGGGTATCTCGCGCGGTTGGTGGGGCTCCGGGTGTGTGTGCCTTTTACGGGCGCGACATGAAAAACGGTTATACTTTCATAATGCTGTCCAATTACGATCTGCCGACGGGTCTGGACGAGATGAGGGAGCTAATATCTGATTTGCGGCTTCAATAATGGGCCGACGGCGCGAGTATTTTATCAGAATTTAGTCTTGCGCGATGCGAAATGCATTCAGCGTATATTTAGAAAGCAGCAAAGGGCGTGCCTGCCCCCATCGTGCAAGCTGTTGATTGTCGATTCATCCCTTGCGATATTAAATTTGTTTCTTAATTCTTCCTAATCTTATTGTTAAAAAATGTAGTAACACGTATATTTTAGGTCATAAATGCACGACAAATGCATATTGTGACTCTTATAGTTAGAGTAATACAAGGAGGGTTTTTTATGCATAATAAGGTGTCCATTATTCTGGGGTCGCTGGTTTGCCTGTCAGTTTTATTTTTAGTGGTTCATGGAGAAGAACCGGCTGCACCGTATATCGACGTTGAAGCTCATTCATTGGGTCCGGTGCCGCTCGGCAATCTGGATCAACCGCCGGTTCCCGCGATAAACCCACAATCAAGCGCAAAAATACTTTTGGGCAAAAAGTTGTATTTCGATACGCGTTTGTCCAAAGACAATACGATCAGTTGCGCAACATGCCACGATCCTGCGAAAGGCTGGTCCGATGCAGGACCTACCAGCAAAGGTATCAAAGATCAATTGGGGGGCCGCCGATCGCCGCCGGTTTCGAACGCCGCCTATAATTATCTTCAATTCTGGGACGGACGCGCTCCGAGTCTGGAAGAACAAGCCAAAGGGCCTATCGAGAATCCCGTCGAAATGGGAAATACGCATACGGAAATGCTGCGCACCGTTTCGGATATTCCGGGGTATGTGGACGAATTCGAGCAGGTTTTCGGCACCCGTAATGTAACGGTTGACGAGGTGGCCCAGGCTATCGCGTCTTTCGAACGAACCGTAGTGACCACCGATTCACCGTTCGACAGATACGTGCAGGGCAACGACCAAGCGCTCACGCCACTGGAGCGAGAAGGTCTGGAGATTTTTAACGGAAAGGGACATTGCACGGCGTGTCATTGGGGCGGGCATTTTTCCGACGGTCGTTTTCACAACCTTGGTGTCGAGCCCATTGACCCATCCAAACCGGACTCGGGGCGATACGTGGTGACCAAGCGCTCGAAAGATATCGGAGCCTTCAAGACTCCGACTGTTAGAGACGCGGCCTTGCGTCCACCCTACATGCACACCGGCAAAGAAATGACACTCGAAGACGTGGTAAGGCTATATAACCGAGGCGGCGGGACTGATGATGCCAACCTTGATCCGCTGATGGTGCCGCTCGGGCTTTCCGAGCACGAAATTCAGGCTTTGGTAGCCTTTATGAAACGGGCTATGACCAGTCTCAATCCCGAAGTGGCCGATGTAAAACCGGTCGATAAATCAGAATTGCCGAAGTGACGGGGGATAAAAATGAAGAAAATACTTGTATCCATACTGATAATCATGGGGCTGTTATCGTTAATGCCCAAGTCCGGCACGGCCATTCCCGCCTTTGCCAGAAAGTACGGCTTTAACTGCAATATGTGTCATACCGGGTTTACCAAATTAAATGATTTCGGCCAGCGAATTCGGGATGACGGATATCAAATACCCGGACAGGAAGGTTTGGAGAAAAACGTATTTCAAGTCGCCCCTCCCCTGGCACTGCGGACTTCAACGGGTATGATCGCTTCCCACGACAAAACAGAAAAGGGCACGACGTCCGGATTTAAATTGAACGGGCTCGATTTACTGGCGGCAGGCGTTATGCACAAAAACATTTCGTTCCTGCTTATCTATACGCCGAGGATCGATGAACCGGCCGCCGACTATGCGGGCAGCGCCGACGCAAGCAACCCCAGTCAACCGGGTGCCCTTGAATCGGCGAACATTATATTCAGCAATATTCTTGAAGGTGCCTTGAATGTTCGGGCGGGTCGGTTTGAGCCGGGATATCATGCCTTCAGTTCAAAGCGCTCGTTCTATTTGCTCGAACCCTATGAAATTTACACGTTCGGAACGCCTAATAATAATTTCGTGTTCGATGACAATCAAGTCGGACTTGAATTGACCGGTCATTTCAAAAGCGGTTTTAAGTATGCCGGCGGCGTTGTAAACGGAACCGGTGCTAACCCGGATAACAATAATGCGAAAGATATTTATGCTTCGGTTGCGAAAACGTTCGGGCGAGGTGACGGCCAATCGGCCGGTCAAAGACTGGGCGGATTCGCATATTACGGCTGGCAGCCGACCGCGCCGGATTCACCGTACGTTGGACCGGCCGGGGAAGCTGACGGTAAACTGAACAAAGGTTTTTACCGTATAGGTTGCGATCTCAGCTGCAATTGGAACCGGTTGAATTTGATGGGATTGCTGCTTTACGGCGTTGACAATAAATCCCTGAACGATCTGGATCCGTCGACGGATTATACATTCAGCGGGGGATTCGCCCGACTGGACTGGGTGGCTTTGTATAATAACCGCCTGATTGCGTCGTTAATGTACAATTGGGTGAATGCTCCCTGTTACGATGACGAGCACGATATAAGCGCGGTTTCCACGGTTATCAGATATTATCTCGGGGACTGGTCGGCCGTGAATATCGCTCTGCATGGAGAATATACGTACCGCCGGACGGGCGATGATAATCCATATGAAGAACATAATCTCGCTGCCTTGGTGGATTTTGCCTTTTAGGGTCAGGCGATTGATTAGAAGCCTGATTTGCATCGGTCCGGATGAAAAGAGCTATCCTGTTGCGCCGCTTGGCATTTAAGGCCCAAGACGGGTGTAGATATTGATTTATATAAATAATTCAAGAAACTTCTTGACAAGTCCGACATATAATAACATATTGACATGCGATTAGGGAATTATGAGATGATATCCAAAACCGGAATACACGCGACGCTGGCCCTGACTTATCTGGCCGGACTCGATCCGGGCGAATTCGCCGGGGCCGCCCAGATCGCCGATGAAGTCGGCGCCCCACGAAATTATCTCGGCAAGCTTCTCAAGCAGCTTGGCGAGCAGGGATTGCTCGATTCCCAGAAAGGATTCGGCGGCGGGTTTCGTCTGGCCAAGTCGCCGGAGAAAATCACGCTTTATGACATTGTCGAACCGCTGGAAAAGGTGAGCAAGTGGAAAGGCTGTTTTTTGGGGCGGGCGCGCTGTTCGGACAAGGCTCCGTGCGCGGTCCACGAAAAATGGTCGGTTATCCGGGAGGATTATCTTCGCTTTTTAAAAGAAACCACCGTCGCTCAACTGGCGCGAAAGGAAGTGTCGATAAATTAATATATTTTTTGTAATATAAAAAGATAATAACATGCGAAAATATATAGAAAGGAGCTTTTTATGAGACCGACTGAAATTCTCTCTAATGAGCACAGGGTAATAGAAATTGTCCTGGACTGCCTTGACCGCATGGTCGAGAAGGCGGAAAAGGACGATCGTCTCGATCGGAGTGCCGCCGAGAAAGCGATAGATATAATTCGCAATTTTGCCGATCACTGTCATCACGGCAAAGAAGAAAATCACCTGTTTGCGACACTGGTCGAAAAAGGTCTTCCCCGTGACGGCGGCCCGGTGGGGCAGATGCTCATTGAGCATGAAATGGGCCGCGGATTTGTTTCCGGGATGGATGAAAACCTCGCGGCGGCATCGGAAGGCGATAAAGCCTCGCTATCACGCTTCGCTGAAAACGCCCGCAATTATGTTGAGTTGCTTCGCAACCATATTCAAAAGGAAGACCGGGTGCTGTTCCCGGTTGCGGATCGGATGCTCGATACGCAGGATCAGGACCGGATTCTATCCGAATTCGGAAAAGTGGAATCCGAACACATGGGTGAAGGTACGCACGATAAATATATAAAAATGACAGCGGAGCTGGCGCGAGATTTCGGGGTCAAGCACGATTATCTGCACCACGCCTCCTGTGATTGTTCGCATTAAATAGTATAGCTTTGATTTTGCAAGCCTTTTGATCAGCTGATGGAAAGGGGAATATTATGAAAAGGTTGTGGACGGCATTTTTACTGGTGATCGTAATTTCGTTCGGTGTCCTCGGCTGGGCGGGGTTTAAAATATATCAGCAAAAACCGCCGATTCCGGAAAGCGTTGTCACGACCGATGGCCAAATGATTGTCTCACCGGGTGAGGTCATGGCCGGGCAGGAGGTCTGGCGCGCAATGGGCGGCATGGAACTGGGTTCGATCTGGGGGCACGGAAGTTATGTCGCGCCGGACTGGACGGCTGACTGGCTGCACCGCGAGTGTATTTATATTCTCAATTCGTGGTCGCAATCGGACTACAGGTCCGAGTATGATAACCTGGACGGTGAACAGCAGGCGGTGCTCAAAGAGCGTCTTAAGGAGATGATGCGGCGCAATACGTATGATGCGAGCACCGGGAAAATCGTGCTCGACCCGATCCGGGCCGAGGCGTTTAAAAGCAACGTCGCTTATTACACGAGGCTATTTACCGAAGGCAACGATAAGTACTCCATACCGGCCAATACGCTGACGGACAAAAACAGGATTCGTGAGCTGGCGTCGTTTTTCTTCTGGTCGTCGTGGGCGGCGTCGACCGACCGTCCCGGCGAGAATATGACCTACACGAGCAACTGGCCGCACGAACCGCTAATAGACAACAACCCTACCAGCGATGCCATAGTCTGGACCGGTTTTAGCATAATCATGCTTTTGGCGGGAATCGGGCTTCTGGTTTGGTACCATGCCTCTCAAAAGAAAAATCCGGTGGCCGAGCAGATTCCCGATACCGATCCCCTGCTGAATTTCAAAGCGACGCCGTCGCAGAAAGCGATTGTCAAATATTTCTGGGCGGTAGCCGGGTTGTTTTTAATTCAGATGCTTATGGGTGTCATATCGGCCCATTATGGGGTCGAGGGCAACGGACTGTACGGTATTCCACTGGCCAAATGGCTGCCGTACGCCGTTACCCGCACCTGGCACACGCAGCTCGGCATTTTCTGGATCGCCACGGCCTGGCTCGCGGCGGGACTGTTTATCGGTCCGGCGGTGAGTGGCGTCGAACTCAAGGGACAAAGACTCGGGGTCAACGTGCTGTTTGTCGCTCTGGTCGTAGTTGTGGTCGGCTCGCTGACCGGTGAGTGGCTGAGTGTCAAAGGGTATCTTACCGGCAGCAACTGGTTCTGGTTCGGACACCAGGGTTTCGAGTATGTCGATCTCGGGCGCGTCTGGCAGATCGGCCTTTTGGTCGGGCTGGGCTTATGGTTGTACCTGGTCGGGCGGAACGTCATGATCGGTATTAAAAAAGGCGGTGAACAAAAGCCGCTTCTGACCATGTTTCTGATTTCGACGGTGGCTATCGCCGGTTTTTATATGGCCGGGTTAATGTGGGGAAAGAACACGCACCTGTCGCTGGCCGAATACTGGCGCTGGTGGGTAGTGCATCTGTGGGTCGAGGGATTTTTCGAGGTTTTCGCGACAGCGGTTATTGCGTTTCTGTTTGCTCGTCTGGGGCTGGTTCGTCTCAAAAGCGCCAATTCAGCGGTGCTGTTTTCGACGACCATATTTCTGACCGGAGGAATAATCGGGACGCTGCACCACCTGTATTTCGCGGGAACGCCGACGGTCGTCATGGCACTCGGGGCGATTTTCAGTGCGCTTGAGGTCGTTCCGCTAACCATTATCGGTTTCGAGGCGTGGGACAATATCCGTCTGGCGAGATCCACGGAATGGGCGCGGAAATATCGCTGGCCGATATACTTTTTCGTGGCGGTCGCATTCTGGAATATGGTCGGCGCGGGGCTGTTCGGGTTCATGATCAACCCGCCGATCGCATTGTACTATATGCAGGGACTCAACACGACGCCGGTGCACGGTCATACCGCCCTGTTCGGAGTGTACGGTATGCTCGGGTTGGGGCTTATGCTTTTCTGTTTACGGGTGCTTTACGTGCGTCGTGACTGGAAAGACAAGATAATCAAGCTGGCGTTCTGGGCGATAAATATCGGACTGGCTTTGATGGTTCTTCTCAGCCTGTTGCCGGTCGGTTTTTTGCAGACGTGGGCGTCGGTCGAACACGGTTACTGGTTCGCTCGTTCCAGCGAATTTCTTTATTCGCCGACAGTTACTGTTTTCAAATGGCTGCGCGCTCCCGGTGATATGATATTTGCGGCGGGTATACTGACGCTGGTCCTGTTCGTTTTCGGTCTGGCGACCGGTCACTCATTGCTTAAAGACAAACCGAGAGAACCATCACCACCGGAAACGAAAGAAAAGCCAAAGGCTGTTGTATAAAATAGTATTATAAATACATAAATCATGACCCGGCTTTTGCACCGTGAAAGCCGGGTTTAATTTTGGATCAGGATTGTTCGGAATCGTCGATGTCGAATTTTTTTATACGATAAATCAAGACATGTCGCGGGACGCCGAGACGTTTGGCGGCTCTGGTTTTGTTCCAGCCGGTTTTCTCGAGCGCTTCTATGATCAATTTCTTTTCGGCTTCTTCGAGAGTTACGCGCGATTGTTTGGTATCACCGTCTATTTCTTCGTGTGGATCGAAGGTTCCGAAATCGTCAGGAAGGTCGTCGACTGTGAGCGTCTCCCCCCTCCGGAGTATAACCATGCGGGCCATCAGGTTTTCCAGTTCGCGGACGTTGCCCGGCCAGGCATAATCCATCAGGGTTTCGGTAAGTTTGGAATCGAGCATGATGTCTTCGCGTCCCGAGTGTTTGCGCACGAACTCGCGGGCCAGAAGCGGGATATCTTCTTTACGCTCTCTCAAACTGGGGACGTGCAGAGGGACGACGTTCAGTCTATAGTACAAATCCTCGCGAAAGCGCCCGGACCGGACGCGGTCGCGCAGGTCGACGTTGGAGGCGGCAATCAGGCGGACGTCGAACGGCCGCTTCTTTTCGGCCCCGACCGGTTCGACGACGTGCTCCTGAAGCACCCTCAGAAGCTTGGCCTGAAGGTCTATAGCGAGCTCGCTGATTTCATCGAGCAGCAAAGTCCCGCCGTCGGCAAGTTCAAACTTCCCCTTTTTATCTTTAACCGCCCCGGTGAAAGCGCCTTTAACGTGTCCGAAAAGCTCCGATTCGATCAGTTCTTTCGGAATTGCGGCGCAGTTGACGGCGATAAATTCTTTGTCAACCCGGGAACTTTCCCGGTGAATGCTGCGTGCGACAATTTCTTTGCCGGTGCCGGATTCACCGCTGATGAGAATGGTGGCATCGGTATCGGCGATCTTTTGTATCATCGATTTCAGTTCCCGGAATGGTCGTGAGGCTCCGATCATCTGGTTTCCGGATTCCACTTTTTTAAGCTTGCTGCGCAGTTTCCTGTTTTCGGATTCAAGCATTTCGAAGCGCAGGGCTTTGTCGATCGCCACGAACAGCTCTTCATCGTCAAACGGCTTGGTTATATAGTCGAACGCACCAAGTTTAACGGCCTGCACGGCCTGGGTTACGGTGGCGTGGGCGGTGATGAGGATGATTTTTATGTTCGGTTGTATGGTGCGTGCGTTTTCAAGCAGTTCGAGACCATCCATTTTCGGCATGCGAATGTCGGAGAGCAGCAGGTCGAACGGCTGTTCTTTGAGAGCGTCAAGAGCCTGAGGGCCGTCGGCAGCGGTTACGACTGCATAGCCCTGCTTTTGAAGTTTGAATTGAAGCACTCGGCGGACCGAGGAATCATCGTCTACCAACAATATGTTCATGCCTGAACTCCGGTATTTATCAATGGGATCGTGATTCGCGCAACGGCTCCGCCGCCGGGACGATTTTCGAGGATGATCGTTCCGTGGTGCTGATCTATAATATTTTTCGCTATCGCCAGTCCAAGGCCGGTTCCCGCCGATTTGGTTGTGAAGAACGGTTCGAATATCTTATTTGAGTCGGTTTCGGAAATACCGTCGCCGGAATCTTCCACGGTAACGATGGCATTGCGGCCGTCGGCTTTCAGGTTGACTTCGATTGTAGAACCGTCGGGTGAGGCATCCATCGCGTTGAGCAGGAGGTTGAGCAGGACCTGGTGGATTTTTTCTTCGTCGCCGTTGACCTTAACCGGGTCGTCGATATGGCTGACGATTTCTATGCCGCGTTTGCCCGATTGCGGCTGGACCTGTTTAAGGCAGGAATGTACTATCTCGGCCAGGTTGAAATCGTTCATTTGTGTTTCGCTGGGCCGCGCGAATTCGAGAAAATCGCTGACGCTGGCATTGATCCGTTTTACTTCTTTGAATACAATCGACTTGAATTCTTCGCGGTCGTCAGGCGCCGTGGTGTCGTCGTTGAGAATTTCGACGGCTCCCTTTATCGACGCAAGGGGGTTTTTTATTTCGTGGGCCATGCCCGCGGCGATCTGTCCGACCAGTGACATTTTCTGCGAGCGCTCGAGCCTCAGGCGCATCTCCTCGGCTTTGCGGCGGGCTTTGTATTCGCGCTCGATAAGACCGCCGGCCAATAATGCAATGGCGAAATAGAAAACGATTTCGGTGAATTCGTCGACGAGGTCGTGAACTTCGAGATGCGATCCGAGGATATACGGTAATATCGCCACGGATATGAAAAGCGCCGTAAGCAGGCCGCCTCTGAGACCGAACCAGGTCGCGGCGATGACAATCGGGATGTAACAAAGGCGGCCGTGGATGGCGTGAATCCAATGGATGTGCCCGAAAATAGGTTCAATCAACCAGCCATAATGAAAACCGAGTGTCAGAGATATTACACCGGCCAGAATATAGATTTTGGTTGTGTTTTTTTCGGGTTTCCACATTAGTCGCTATACCTCATTATATAGTATGGCAATAATTGTGCCCGGTTGCCCGTGGTCACATTATCAGTCCGGTAAGGTTCCAAATGACAAAGAGATATAAATCCGGGCAAATAATAAGCTCCTATATTCTATTACTTATAACGGATTTTCTTCAATAATATTACACGTTTTTGTAGAATATTCTTCAAAATAATTTCGACAGGATCGGTCAAATAGTGGTTAAGTTGTTGCCAAATAATGGATTATCAAAAATGGCACGCAATTTGACATAATATATGCCTCATGAAGAACTATGGTATGGAAAAAGCTCTATCTGGCAGCCACGGTATGAGGTTTCTTTTTCAAATGATCACTCTGATTTTGATAGGTTTTGCACTATTTACAGATGTGGTGAGCGGCTCCGAAAAATCCGAGGCTCACAAGGCGGCCGATTCGCTTTCAATGCTAATGCAGCAGGGAAACCAGGCTCTTCCCCTATTCGACTCGACGAATACCATTGAAGATTACCTGACCGTCGCCATGAAAAATAATCCCGGTTTGAAAGCGGCTTTCAATCAGTGGGTGGCTAATCTTAAGAAATCGGATTATGCCGGGGCGCTGCCCGATCCGATGTTCGGTTATGGTTACTTTATCGAAAAGGTCGAGACACGGGTCGGTCCGCAGGAGCAGCGTTTCAGTCTGAGGCAATCGTTTCCGTGGTTCGGGACGCTCGGCGCCAAAAAAGATATGGCGTTCGCCGCGTCGCAGGCATCGTACAAACGTTTCGAGTCGGCGCGGTTGAAGCTGTTTTATGAAGTTAAGTCCGCTTTTTACGATTATTATTATCTCGGGCGGGATATACAGATCACCAACGATAATCTTGAGTTGTTGAAGTTCTGGGAGTCGGTAGCGCGGTCGAAATATAAGGTCGGTCTGAAGCAGTACCCCGACGTTATCAAAGCCCAGGTAGAACTCGGCAAGCTCGAAGATCATCTTCATACCTTGCAGGATAAACAAGTCCCGGCCTCGGCCCGGCTGCGTGCTTTATTAGGATTGCCGGGCGGTGAGCTGTTGCCGATACCGTCGAAGATTTCCGTGGATGAAAGCGGTCTTGTCGAAGATTCGGTTGTCGCGTTGATAATAAGAAACAATCCTGATTTGATGGCTCTTCAGCAAGTTATAGAAAGCAGCCGCGCCGGTGAGAGGCTGGCCGGAAAGCAGGCTCTGCCTCAGTTTTCGGTCGGCGTCGATTATATACAGACCGGTCCGGCGCTCAATCCCGATCTTCCGGAAAGCGGCAAGGACCCCTGGATGGTCAGTGCGAGCGTTTCGCTGCCGATCTGGTTCGGCAAGAACGGCGCCCGCAAAAGCGAAGCGAAAGCCCGCCGTAAAGCGGCTGAGTACAATCTCGACGATAATCAGAACCGTCTGACGGCGGCGGCGAGAAAAGTCCTGTTCGAATATTCAGATGCTTTACGCAAGACTAAATTATATCGCGACGGGCTGGTTCCCAAGGCGGAGCAGTCGCTTAAGGCGATATATGCATCGTACGAATCCGGAGGAATGGGTTTTTTAAACGTGCTGGATGCGCAGCGGCAACTGCTGGATTTCCAGTTGACGGTAGCGAGAGAGAAGGCCGCGCTGGCCACGAAACGAGCCGAGATCGAAATGCTCGGCGGGACCGAACTCGATAAGTACACTCAAAAATAACACACCATAAGGAGTATTGAGATGCATACGTTCAAACACACTATCACCGCCCTGGCCGTTGTCCTCGGACTGGCCGTGGCAGTCAACGCCGGGGACACCGGGAAGGACAAACCCGCCGATGCCCCGAAAGAGCTTCACAACCAAACGCACTGCCCTGTTATGGGCGGCAAGATCGATTCGACGTACTACACGGACGTACAGGGTCAGCGGGTGTACCATTGTTGCCCGATGTGCTCAGCCAAGCTGAAAGCCGATCCCGACAAGTACTTCCAGAAAGCCGACAAAGAGGGCGTGCTGTTCGAGAACATCCAGACCAATTGCCCTGTGTCCGGCGAGAAGCTCGAAGACAAGACGGTTTTCACCGATTACCAGGGGCGTCGCGTTTATTTCTGCTGTAAGCAGTGCCGGGGTAAATTCGCCGCCGATCCGGATACCTTTTTGAAGAAACTCGATAAAATGACTGATCCCGGTGACGAGACCGAATCCGAAACCGGCAAAATGGAAAATATGCAACACGAAGAACATGGTGAACAACACAACTAAAGTGCAATAATACAGGAACGAATGAGGTAAAATGTCATGACCGGTGAAAAATCAAATGAATCCAAATGGCTGGGGATATTCCCGAGGGAGCGCTCTGTCGCAGTCTCCATTGTCGTGATCGCGGTCGTGGCGTTTATTTTCGGAGGTTTGTTTCTTGGCGGCGGGACTCCGGCCGATTCAACGCAAGACGATCCGGCCGGGTCGAGTTCCGATGCTTCTGGTGGTATTTTGGATACGATCTGGACATGTTCGATGCACCCCCAGATACGCATGCACAAGCCGGGCAAGTGCCCGATCTGTTTCATGGACCTTATTCCAGTCAATGCAAGCGGCAACGACGAGGAACTTGATCCGAATCAGATTCGTCTTTCGAAGACGGCGATGCAGTTGGCCAATATTCAAACGTCGCGTGTGACGAGGGCATATGCAGCGCGATCGGTACGTATGGTCGGTAAGCTCGACTACGATGAGACCCGGGTATCGTATATCACGGCCTGGGTGCCGGGACGTCTGGACAGTCTTTTTGTCGATTATACCGGTGCGGTGGTATCCAAAGGTGACCGTATGGCTCTTATGTATTCCCCGGAACTGGTCGCGGCGCGTGAAGAGCTCTTGCAGGCGAAGCGGGCGGTTGCCGCGCTACACAACGCCAGCAGTGACGTTTTGAAATCGACGGCCAAAGCGACGCTAAAGTCAGCGCGCGAGAAACTTCGTTTGTACGGTCTTTCCGAAAACCAGATCGCGACTCCCGGAAGTGACAGCACGTTTTCGGAGCACGTCACTCTTTCGGCGCCGTCGGGCGGAGTCGTCATACATAAGGACGCGACGCAGGGGATGTATGTATCGACCGGAGCGAAGATATATACAATAGCGGATCTGAAAATACTCTGGGTTGTACTAAGAGCGTACGAATCGGATTTACCGTGGCTGCGAAACGGTCAGCACGTAACGTTTACGTCGCCGTCGTTTCCGGGAGAGAAATTCGACGCAAAAATAAATTTCATCGATCCCGTCGTTGATCCGGCAACCCGCACGGTGGAAGTGCGCGCGGAAGTCGACAATGCCGACGGACGTTTGAAGCCGGAGATGTTTGTCAGCGCAGTGGTCCAGTCTCGTCTGGATGCGGGAGGCAACGTGGTATCGTCAACGCCTGACGGTCCCGCTCCGCTTCTGGTGCCGGCATCGGCCCCGCTTTTGACGGGACAGCGGGCAATCGTCTATATCGAAATACCGGGTGACAACGGTTCGGTTTTTGAGGGTCGCGAAGTCACGCTCGGACCGCGGGCGGGTGATTTTTATGTCGTGAAAGACGGCCTCAAAGAAGGCGAACTGGTGGTGACCAACAGTGCCTTCAAGATCGACAGTGAATTGCAGATTGAAGCTAAACCGAGCATGATGTCGCCGGAGGGCGGAGCCGTTGCCGCGACAGAGCATCATCATGTCGAGACGGTTCCGGCCGCCGTGGTCGTTCCGGAAAAACCGAAAGAATATAAGGCCGGTACGGCCAAACGGCTTGATAATTGCGTAGAAGCGCAACAGGCTTTGAAACCGGTATATAAGACTTATTTCGAAGTGCAAATGGCCCTGGCTAACGATGATCTGCAAGGAGCCAAAAAGGCGTCGGGTGCGCTGGTGCAGGCTATTACCGACGTGAATATGGAACTTTTCAAGGGCAAGGCGCACGCGAGGTGGATGGAAATTTCGACCTGGCTCGAGGCTTCAGCCGAGTCGGGAAAGAATGCGGAGAATATAGTCGACGCCCGCGATTATTTCTTCCATTTGTCGCAGGCGGCCATCGAGCTGCACGATACATTCGGTCACGCCGGTGATAGTACGTACTATTTGACCTTCTGCCCCATGGCCAGAGACAAGGCCGGAGCGTGGTGGCTGCAAACGGCCGATACCGTGTGGAATTCATTCTACGGCGAAAAGATGCTTCGCTGCGGGGAAATCAAACAACCTCTTCCTTCGGGCGACAAGGTGACGGAGTAACCGGATCATGACGCAATCTCAACAGGAATTTCAGCACCCGTCGCTGATCGACCGGGTAATCAGATACTGCCTGGAAAATAAGCTGGTCGTCATCCTGATCATGCTGGTGCTAATTGGCTGGGGTATTGGGGTGGCACCATTCGACTGGAAAATAGGCGACTTGCAGCGCAACCCGGTACCGGTCGATGCCATACCGGATATCGGCGAAAACCAGCAGATCGTTTTTACAGAGTGGATGGGTCGTTCACCGCAGGATGTCGAGGACCAGATCACGTACCCCCTGACGGTGGCGCTGCTCGGAATTCCGGGGGTCAAGACGATTCGCAGTTATTCGTATTTCGGATTTTCAAGCATCTACGTGATTTTTAAAGACAACATCGAGTTTTACTGGTCGCGTTCGCGGGTGCTGGAAAAGCTGAATTCGCTGCCGAGCGGGACGCTTCCCGACGGAGTGCAACCGGCCCTCGGCCCGGACGCCACGGCGCTCGGACAGGTTTTCTGGTATACGCTGGAAGGACGCGATAAAGACGGTAATCCGACCGGCGGATGGGATTTGCACGAACTGCGTTCGATTCAGGACTGGACAGTGCGTTACGCCTTGCAGTCGGCCGATGGTGTATCGGAAGTGGCGTCGGTCGGAGGATTCATACAGGAATATCAAATTGATGTCAACCCCGATGCCATGAGGGCCAACGGCGTAAAGCTGAGCGATGTTTTCAACGCCGTGCGCAATTCCAATGTCGACGTCGGTGCCAAGACGATAGAGATCAACAAGGTCGAATATGTCATTCGGGGTTTGGGATTCGTTAAAAACACTTCGGATATCGAAAATACGGTCGTCAAACAGACCGGCAACGTGCCGATACGAATCGCCGACGTGGCGACGGTCTCTCTGGGCCCGGCCCTCAGGCGAGGGGCACTCGATAAGGGCGGAGCTGAAGTGGTCGGCGGCGTGGTGGTCGTGCGCTATGGTGAAAATCCTCTCGCGACAATTAAAAACGTCAAGGCCAAAATAGCACAAATAGCACCCGGTCTCCCGAAGAAAATTCTTCCGGATGGACGCACATCGCAAGTGACCATTGTCCCCTTTTATGACCGAACCGGTTTGATATACGAAACGCTCGGGACACTAAATACGGCGCTGGTCGATGAAATTCTGGTGACCATCATAGTCGTACTTATGATGGTCATGCACTTGCGCAGCTCACTTCTCATTTCCGGTCTTCTGCCGTTGACAGTGCTTATGGCTTTTATCGCGATGAAGTTATTCGGTGTCGATGCCAATATCGTGGCATTGTCCGGTATTGCCATTGCCATCGGGACCATTGTCGATATGGGTATAGTGATTTGTGAAAATATATTAAAACATATAGACGCTTCCTCTCCGGGGGAAAATTTGCTTGAAATAATCTACCGGGCGACGTCGGAAGTCGGCAGCGCGGTAGTTACGGCCATTGCCACCACCGTCGTTTCGTTTCTTCCGGTGTTCACCATGCATGCGGCGGAAGGTAAATTGTTCAAGCCGCTGGCATATACGAAGACTTTTGCACTAATTGCGTCGGTTATAGTGGCATTGACGATTATCCCGCCTATGGCGCACATACTCTTTACCCGGGGCAAGAATCTGGCCCGGTCGCGCAAATTATGGCCGTTCGGGCTGTGGCTGGCCGGCATTGCGACGTTCTCTTTCGGCTTTTGGTTCACCGGGGTATTGCTGATTGCAATCGGGGTGTATTTTTATTTCAAAGACAAGATTCCGGAAAAGATCACGTCGAAAGTCCCGACATACTTCAATTATTTAGTTGTAGTCATAGTCGGTTGGCTTTTGGCGGGTCATTGGGAGCCGCTCGGTGTCGATGTCGGGACATTTTTCAATTTCCTGTTCGTTGCCATAATTCTCGGGGGCATACTGTTTTTATTCAGGATGTTTTCGAGAGGGTATGAAACTATGCTTCGCTGGTGCCTGGCACATAAAGCCATGTTATTATCCTTGTCGACATTGCTTGTGTTGGCAGGTTTGATGGTCTGGCTCGGGTTCGGCAAGATTTCAGGATGGATGCCGAATTGGGTACGTTCGTCGAAGCCATTTGTGGCGCTGGACCACGTATTGCCCGGTTTGGGTAAGGAGTTTATGCCAAATCTCGACGAAGGGTCTTTCCTGTGGATGCCGACCACTATGCCGCACGCGTCGATAGGCGAAGCGCTCGAAGTGCTTCAGCATCAGGATATGGCCTTTTCGAGCATACCCGAGGTTGAATCAGTTGTCGGCAAGCTCGGCCGAGCCGATTCCCCGCTCGATCCCGCGCCCATTTCGATGTTCGAGACGGTGATAAATTATAAGTCAGAATATAAAGAAGACAAGAATGGGCATCGTCTACGGTTTAAGTACGATGACGACAATCAGGAATTTGTGCGCGACGAAAGCGGCGAGTTGATTCCCGATGAGCACGGCAAGCCGTTCCGCAACTGGCGCGAAAATATAAAGTCGCCCGATGACATCTGGAATGAGATAGTTAGGGCGGGCAAGATAATCGGGACGACGTCGGCGCCGAAGTTGCAACCGATCGCGGCAAGAATCGTGATGCTGCAATCCGGAATGCGGGCTCCGATGGGTGTGAAGGTCAAGGGTCCTGATTTGCAAACAATCGAGAAAGTTGGGTTCGAGATAGAAAAGTATTTGAAAGAAGTACCGTCGATTGAACCGTCGGCGGTTCTCGCCGACCGGATTGTCGGGAAACCGTACCTTGAAATAAATATCGACCGCGAGAAGATCGCCCGCTATGGTTTGAGTATCAGGCAGGTGCAGGACGTGATCGAAGTCGCGATCGGAGGAAAAAACCTGACGACCACCGTCGAGGGCCGCGAAAGATACCCGGTTCGTGTTCGCTATCAGAGGGAACTGCGCAATAATCTCGATGAACTCGGCAAAGTCCTGGTTCCGACGCCGACCGGGGCGCAGATTCCGCTTATAGAGCTGGCCGAGATAAACTATGTGCGGGGACCGATGGTTATAAAATCCGAAAACACGCAGTTGGTCGGATATGTTATTTTTGACAAAAAGCCCGAACATGCCGAGGTCGATGTGGTTCGTGACGCGCAAAAATATCTACAAAGCAAGATAGATTCGGGCGAGTTCGAAATCCCGGCCGGGGTCAGTTATGAATTTGCCGGTTCTTATCAGAACCAGGTGCGATCGGAAAAGAAGCTTATGGTTGTTCTGCCCCTGTCACTGGTGATTATATTTTTGATTCTTTACTTCCAGTTCAAGAAGGTTTCGACAACTATGCTGGTGTTCTCCGGCATTTTCGTGGCTTGGTCGGGTGGTTTTTTAATGTTATGGCTTTACGGTCAACACTGGTTTTTGGACTTTTCGGCGTTCGGTGTACCTTTGAGAGAGTTGTTCCAGGTACGAACCTACAATCTATCGGTCGCAGTATGGGTAGGTTTCTTGGCTTTATTTGGAATAGCCACTGATAACGGTGTTATCATATCAACCTACCTCAAGCAGGTGTTCGAGCGCGAGAAACCGTCGACCATAGAGGAAATCCGCGAAGCCACGATAAAAGCGGGCAAGCGGCGTATCCGCCCGGCTTTGATGACGGCAGCGACGACTATCCTGGCGCTGATTCCGGTCCTGACATCGACCGGTCGAGGAGCGGATATTATGGTGCCGATGGCGATACCGTCGTTTGGCGGAATGACGGTTGGGCTGATTACGGTCTTTACGGTGCCGACACTATACTGCTTGCTGGAAGAAATGAAGGCAAAACGGCGAGGGGCGAATACAGAGGAGGCCGCGTCATGAACACGAAGGGACTGAGAAATATAATGAATGGGTTTCTATTGTTCGTGACGATATTGATGATTTTTGTTACAGGTTCATCGCAGGCTCAAACTGTAACCAATGAGTACTGCCCGGTGACGACTACCGAGAAAGTCGATAAAAACGTCTTTCTGGATTACAAAGGTCAGCGGATTTATTTCTGCTGCAATAAATGTCGCCGGGATTTCATGGCCGACCCTGGCGCCTATCTGGCGAACCTTCAAACGACAGACAACACACACGGCGACAGCCTGACAGCTGTGGAAGCGGTGCATAAAGAAATTGATTCGACAAAGCAAGCGGCCGCAACTCATCCCGATACGACTGGAAAATCAAAGCACGACGAAGAAGTCGGCGGACACAAACGCGAGCATGAGGGCAATTCCGGTCTGATTGTTTTCCTCGGGAAGCTGCATCCGGCAGTAGTACATTTTCCTATCGCACTGGTGCTCGTGGCGTTGGCGTTTGTTGTGGTGCGGATGATTTTCGGGCTGGAAAGGTATGAGGAAATGGCCGCGACAATCATATACTGGGCGGCAGCTTCGGCAATCGCAGCGGCGTTTCTGGGTCTGGCGCGGGCATCGGGCCCCAAATTTCCATCGTTTCTGGAAAGCTATTTTCTGTGGCACCGGGCGCTGGGTCTGGTAACGGCAGCTTTGACGACGGTTACCGCTGTAACGGCGTTTGAATGGAGGCACAGCGGGTCCCGTAAGCTATTGATAGCTTTCAGGATACTCCTGGCGGTGACAGCCGTCGTGATCGGAATTGCCGGGCATTTGGGTGCTGCTCTGGTGTTCGGGCCCAACTATTTTTCGGGGTAGTTGTATAACGAAAAAAAGGAAAAACAGATGAAAAAACTAAACCTCATTTTCGGTATTCTTGCGGCCGTTATATTGATCTCGGGCTGCAGCAACAAGAACGATATTTGGGATGACAACGGCGGGAATCCGGTTTCGATTGCCGCGGTATCTCCTGCCGACGGAAGCACCGGTGTTGCTCCGTCGACGTCGATAAGTATCCAATTTACGTCTCCGGTCGATACTCTTTCGGCGATGCACGACATTCATCTCGCCGGTGGCGAGCAGATGCGCCAATGGCACGATTCGCTGGATCATTATGGTGGTTACGGCATGATGAGCGACGACATGTGGAACTATATGATGAACTGGATGGATTCCATCATGGTGCCGGGCACTTACCATTGGAACGACCGGAGAGATTCGATGGTATTTACGCCTAATACCGAGCTGCTGACCAATACCGATTATCTTTGCGCGTTTTTCAAGGACAGCACATCGGAGCACCATCATAACATGATGAAAAACCCGAGCCCGATGTACAACGGTCTTCAGATGTATAGATTTACGACGGGGAAATAGCCGCCGCTCCGTCTGGTTACATGGATTGATCTTTCCCGTATCGGCGTAATAGGGCTTTAAAGCGGGGGTTATCGCGCAGCGGGTCCCAATCGCTGTCCAGTCTGAGCTGGTTGACGGATAAGTTGTATGGTATTGTCATGAGCTGTTCCAGGGCATCTATCGCTTCATCATATTTGCCGATCATAGTATAGATTCGCGCTTTATCGTGCAGGTTTATCGCTTTAGGTTTTCCCGAAGACGGATTTCGTCGTGCATCAACATAAGAGTCTATTTCCGCCACTGCTGAAGAATCCATTCCAAGAACTGCGTACATTTCCGCAAGAAGCAAATGCCGTGAATTAATTTTTGAATACGAATGGATTGTCGTCTCGACCGCAATTCTCAGCGAATCAGCCAGCTTCACCGCGTCATTTTTATTTCCGCTCGCATAATAAACCCATACCTTCAGCCATGTAAGGTAATCCTCAAGATTCTGGCCTTTCATTGCCACGAACGCCGAATCGAGGTGTTGACGGGCGTCGGCCCAGGCGTGCCGAAGTCCGTAGTACTCGTTCCAAACCCAGAAAGCCCCTCTGTCAAACCGATCGGGAAGCTGCACGAGTGCGTTATAGCAACTGTCGAGTTCGCCCAGCCCCATAAAGACTCGCGCCTTTTCCAAATAAGCAAATTGTTGATCGGGTCTTTTGGCTAACGATTCATTGAAAAACTCCAAAGCTTCATGATAGCGCCGGAGTCTCATTAAAGAATGCCCCACCTGGGAGGCCTTTGTTGCATCAAGCGGGTCAAGATTATGGGCTTGCTTATAATTACTTATTGATTCGTCGTAATGACCTTTTGACCACTCAATAGCCGCCGTTATGTAATGAAGGTCCGAGGTTCCCGCCAGGTCCAATTTGGCTTTTTCCAGGTGCGCGGCCGTGCTGTCATTTTGATGGAGCCCCCATAAATAATAATATGCCATTGTTAGATGTCCATCGCTAAGGAGTGAATCCAGGCTAAGCGACTTTTGAGAGGCTTCGAAAGCCATTTGTAATCTGCCGGGCACACGATCATGATAGTTGACGTACATGCGCAAATGTGCAAATCCCAGTTGGGACCAGGCTTCGGCAAAACCGGAATCGCGAGATATTGCACGTTCGAACAGTTTTATGGCCATTTCGTAATCTTCGCGACGCCAGTCAACCTGTCTGAGAAGTTCGCGTCCCCGCAGATACAAGCAGTATGCTTCACTGTTTTCAGTGGGTTTCGCTGCGATATTGCGCTGCTCGTCGTGTAACAGATTCACCCCCAATTCCTGGGCGATTTTAAGAGCAATGGAACCCTGAGTAGCAAAAATATCCGTCAAAGGAGATTCATAAACGTCCGCCCATACATGCACATTATTGGACACATCGATTAATTGAGGGGTAATGCGGACCCTTGAAATGTCCCCCGATCGATCCCACCGGACGGAACCTTCAAGAATATAGTCCACCCCGAGTTCACGCGCAATTTGCGGGACACTTTTCGATGATCCTTTATACAACATGGCACTGGTCCGTGAAATGACTCCGAGTTCTGAAACACGGGCGAGCCGCGATGTAATTTCCTCCGTCATACCATCCGCGAAATAGGAATCGTCGGGACTTCCGATATTTTCAAACGGGAGTACCGCGATCATTTTTGGGGCCGCCTTTGGATTGTCGGATTCTTTCGTGATCAAAAAGATAGTTGCAGAAACCACTATAATTGTGAGCGCACCAACCAGCAATTTCGGTAATTGGCTTCTGGTCTGTCTTGTAATCGATAGACCGGCGTTTTTGCTTGTTCTTTTCAAATCGCTTATCAGGTCCGCCGCCGTTTGATATCTTAAATCAGCATTCTTCTCAAGCAGCCTGAAAACTACACCATCAAGGCCTTGATTGATCTCACGATTGAATCGCGCCATAGGCTGGGGTGTAACGTCCAGGATCGCCTGGGTTGTGCCGACTTCAGTGTCCTTAATAAATGGATTATGACCTGTAACCATCTCATAAACAAGAACTCCAACGGAGAACAAATCGCTGCGCTGATCTATCTCTGCTCCACGTACCTGCTCCGGGGACATGTAGCCGATCGTGCCGAGAGTCGAACCGGTTTTGGTGAGTTGCTCTGAGCCCCGTACAGAGGCCAGCCCGAAATCTACTATGCGCACCCGGCCGTGATCGTCTATCAATATATTCGATGGTTTAATATCCCTATGAATGATGCCTTTATTATGAGCGGCCTGGAGTCCTTCACAAATTTGAATGGCGATATCGACGATGCGGTCGATTGAAAGGTCCTTGCCGGCAATAACTTCTTTGAGCGACCGACCCTCGATCACCTGCATGGCGTAAAACGGCCGGTTTTGATATTCACCGACTTCATATATGGCGGCGATATTGGGATGATCCAGGGCCGCGGCGGCCTGTGATTCGCGTGTGAAGCGTTTTCGGCAATCCTCGTCCTGACACAGGTGCGGCGGAAGAAACTTGAGGGCGACCTTGCGGTTTAGCTTGGTATCGACGGCAAGATAGACCTCGCCCATCCCCCCGGCGCCGATTTTCTCGATAATCCGGTAATGCCCGACCTCGGTCCCGGTGGCCAGAATTATAAAGGACATAGTCCTGTCATCATTTGATGCGTCTTTTGTCACAGAAGAATATCCTTACCGCTGAAAATCCCTATATCACAACATAAGGCAATTTTGTTTGTATTGCAAATTCTATATTTGGCGGCCGGGATCGGATTGGCAAGGAATCAAAATTGGTAGCGTAATGAAATACCGGGGCCGAAATTGGCGGCCAGAGGGCTGACGGAAATGTGGCTTTGGCTTTTATCTTTTTGCGCCAGTTTTAAAGATATGTAGCTTCCTAAGATAGCTCCGGCTATGACGTCGCTCATATAGTGTTTTCCCTCCTGAAGACGTGAGAGACCGACATAACCGGCCAATGCGAACGCCGGTATACCGGCGGCCGGGCCGAAGTCGGAATAAATGACACCGGCCGTGGTGAACGCCGATGAGGTGTGTCCCGAGGGGTAAGAATAATTCGCGCCGCTCGGACGGGGACGGTTGATGGCGACTTTAAGTGCAACCGTAAAAAGACCGTTCATCGCCTGTGCTCGAATCAGGTCGGATCCGAATTTCGAAAGACGCAATGACCCGGTGAGCTTTCCCACGCCCCACGAGGCTGCCGAGACCGCGACCGGAAAGATTCCGTCGCCGATGACTTCACCCCCTTCGAAAAATGCGTCGGCGAATTTTGACGGGCCCCAGTCTTCGGTGACTTCGATAGATTCATGTTTAAGCGGCGCTTTGAACGCTTCGGGTGTAATGCCAAGCCCGCCGACAACGAAATAGAAATCCGGTTGTGTGACAAGGTATCGGAAATCATCCCAAACATGATAAACAATAAACCTGTGGTTTGAGGCATTCGCGGTTTGGTCGTTCTGTTGGTTTGGTACAGGTTGTTCGGAAGAATGAGCATATAATTCCTGCGCGTGGAGAAAATTGAGGCATATCGCCAGAAAACAAGCCAGAAATAATATCCAACGCGGGCTTCGAATATTCACGTTCATTATGACAACTCCTTTGCTGTCGCGTTAGAGCCGAGAAAACAGGACTCATAATTTATTTTCGGTCGCAAATTCGTTATCTTGAAACTCTCGTATCTCCGTAATTTAGGTGATATCCGCCCGCATTATATGGGTTACATAAACTATACGCTCCAAAACCCGCTACGGAGCGGAGATTGCGTCCGGTGTTCAAAAATACGACAATATTTATTAGTAGTCTATGTGGGTCCGTGTTATAGACAAATCGGGGAACCAATCGCAGGGATATCGGTTTAAAAATATAATGACGCCGGGTTATCTGTGCGTGGGGCCTAACGAACCCGCATATTCATAAAGGAGCGTGTTTAGAGTCTGTCGGTAACTAATAGACTTTTGTAATACAGTCGGTTTTGAAGAACCTGTTGAATGAAAGGTTACTGATTCATGACCAGCTATTCACGTCCGAAAAACGCCGTTCGATTATCGGCCTTGTTAATCCTGACATTGTTGTCGACCGCAATTACGACCGAAGCCAAACAGGCCCCGGATTCGATCGACGTCGTCCAGTCGCTTGTTCCCGACAGTCTTAATCTGGACGGCAAGGTGGTCTATGTCGACTTCTGGGCTTCGTGGTGCGGTCCCTGCCGCCTGTCGTTTCCGTGGATGCAGGCGCTCTACAATAAGTACCATAAAAGCGGGTTCGAAATCGTCGCAATAAACGTCGATAAAGACCACAAGGCGGCACTCGATTTCATGAAGGACATGCAAGTCTCTTTCCCCGTGGTATTCGATTCCACCGGGGGCCTCGCCAAACGCTACGCTCTGGACGCGATGCCGTCGTCGTTCGTTTACGGCCGCGACGGACGTCTCGTCTCGACGCATCAGGGTTTTGTACGGGACAAAGCCGACAGCTTGGATTATGATATTTTGCAGCTTTTGAATAAAGGACGGTCGAAATGAAGAAACGTCCCGTGATTATCCTGGGCTTTCTGGCCGTTATCGTGTCGTCGCTGTTACTGTCCGGGTGCGCCGTGGTCGGTGTGCACGTGTGGGAGCGCGATGTGCTGTCCAAGCCGGAAATGCAGATGGACAGCCCGGCTTTGGACCAGGCTATCGACGATCATATATATTTCAGTAAAGAAGCATCGAGCGGCGGCCGCGGCTTCGGTGGAGGTGGCTGCGGATGCAATTGACCGGAAAAGCATCGATTCGTGGTGCACTGACCGCGGTGGTGGCTACTTTGCTGGGCAGCGGCGCGGCGTTTGGCGCGAATACCGGTAGCAAGGTTGAATCGTCGATTTTGATTTATTCCGAAACCAACCGGGTGCAGGCGGCGGAAGGGGTCATCGGTTTGACCCGGCCGCTCAAAGGCGGGCGATTTTTTAACGGTCGCGTCACGTTCGACGGCCTTACCGGGGCGTCGCCCAATGGCGCAGCACCGTCGAATCATATACAGACGTTCACCGGGACATCGGGAACCAGTACGTACTCGGCCAAGCCGGGCGAAATACCGCTGGACAATACATTCAAGGACGCGCGGATCAGTTTTGACGGCGGCTTTACTCTTCCGCTGGGTCGTCTGTCGACAACGATTTTCGGTGCGCATCTATCTACCGAGCATGATTATACATCGGTCGGTCTCAATGCCGGATTGACGAGAGACCTGTTCCACAAAAATACGACCCTCTCTGCAAGCGCGTCTTTTTCGCACGACGTGGTTAGTCCGCTCGGCGGTGCACCGACACCGTTTGCACAGATGGTGGCGCCAAGCAACGATGGTGAGGGCGAACGCGAAGGCGGCGAGCGTGGAAATATTCCCGGCAAAGGTAAGAACGTGGTCAATGCCGTGGTCGGGTTCACGCAGGTACTCGACCGTAAGACCGTCCTGCGGCTGAATTATTCGTTCAGTCACGCATCGGGATATTTAAATGATCCGTACAAATTATTAAGCGTGGTGCAGGGTCCGGGTACAACGGATCCGGGTGAACCGACCGGCTACGTATATGAATCGCGACCGGACAGCCGCCGCAAACAGGCGGTGTACGGTGAAATGCGCCGATACATAGGCGGCCATACCATAGATTTTTCGTACCGATATTATCATGACGACTGGGGCGTGACGTCGCGGACGTTTGACGTGCACTATCGTTTCCCCATCGCGGCCGGATACGCGCTACAGCCACATTTCCGATGGTACAAGCAGACGAAAGCCGAATTTTATAACACGTACCTGCTCGATGGTGCGCCGCTTCCGGCCTTTGCCTCGGCCGATTACCGTCTGGCGCCGTTCCACGCGATGACGTTCGGGCTGGAATATTTTGTCACCGTGGAACATGGATTGTACCTCAGTTTCGGCGCCGAGTACTATCGGCAGATCGGGGACCTCAGCCCTCCCAAATCGCTCGGAGTGCTGAGCCGGACCGAGCTTTTCCCTAAACTTGACGCCGTTATGGCGAGGGTTGGATTCGGCTATGATTTCTAAGACCGGACTTGCGTACGAAGTCAATCGGGCGGAAGAACACTGGTTAATCGAGTTTTCTGCCATGGCCAGCCCGTGTGAGGTCCTTATCAGGTGCAATAACAGGAGCGATGCCGAAGATTTGGCATCGCTTTCTTTTGCCGAGACGAAACGTATCGAACAGAAATTCAGCCGCTACCGGGACGATAATATAGTTTTTGAAATTAATAACAGCGACGGTGCAGCGGTCGAAGTCGATGATGAAATGGCGCGTCTGCTGAACTATGCCGACCAGATCCATAAGTTAAGCGGCGGGTTGTTCGATATTACGTCGGGCGTGCTTCGCAGGGCGTGGCGTTTCGACGGATCACAGGCTAAGCCGGATGCAGCCTTAATCAAATCGCTGCTCGCAAAAGTAGGTTGGGGTAAAGTAAACTGGGACGGAAAGTATTTAACTATGCGGCCCGGCATGGAGATCGACCTGGGTGGCGTCGGAAAAGAATACGCCGTCGACGTTGTCGCGGAAATGCTGCATATGGCCTCTGGAAATACATTGATGGTGAATTTTGGCGGCGATATTCGGGCCATCACGGATGCCAATGACTCCGTCCCGTGGGTGGTCGGGGTAGAAAATCCGAAACAGGGAAAAACCGCGGTCGGGCAGATAAATCTGACTAACGGAGGCGTGGCCACCAGCGGTGACCTGCGGCGGTTTTGTTTGGTCGACGGCGTCAGGCTGGGCCATATTCTGAATCCGCGAACGGGCTGGCCGGTGGCGGGAGCGCCGAGAAGTGTGACGGTCATCGGCAATTATTGTGTCGAGGCCGGTTTTCTGGCAACGCTGGCGATGTTGAAGGGACCCGAGGCCGAGAAATTCCTTAATGAGCAGGATGCACCGTGCCATTGTATAAGGTAGCCGGAGTGCAATGCACGACCATTTTTATACCAGGAAAAGCCAACCCGCTTATTAATCTATTCCTAATCTCCAAGCCAGTAGAGCAAGAATCAATGCGAGTGGTGCGAAGATGTATTTTTCCGTGGATACAGGGGATGTTATGTTCCCGATCAGGTTTAGAAGAAAAAATATAAAAATCACCCACATGCCGATTTTAGTGAGAATTATAAATCTCCCCTTGCAAAATATTCCTGCTCTGACGGCCACAATAAGGATGAATATAATCGTGACAACGAGTGAAATCGATTCCATGAGCATTAAGTCTGGATTGGAACCTTCGACATAACCGCCCCATACAGCAATACCCGAGATTACGTCTAATAAAACGAGGATATGAAATATCGCGAGAAAAGATAGCGCCACTAAAAGTACGTTTCCTGCCAGTCTCGTGCTGATTAATTCCCTCAAAATGTAACCGTCACTCCCCTGGCCTGAAGGGTTGGAATGTATTCATCGGTTGATTGCATCGACAGAGGGTTGTCGTCAAGTACCACATTATCGCCGGAATCAATGCCGGTATTAATTACCAACGGGGCAATATCTTCGATATCGTTTGATTTCAGCGACACGTTGATAAGTTCCGCAAGATTCTGAAGAGCGGTCAGAGATTGAATCGAGTTGTTGTCGGCAAAAAATACTCTCAGGTGCGTGCAGCTGCTCAGTGGTGAGAGATCGGAAACATTATTGTAAGTAATAAAGAAGTACTGCAGATCTGTCATAGTCGATACGAATTCAATATTGTCGATATTTATAAATGAGAGGGATAAAAACCAGATATTTACAAGCGATGACAGATCGTCGAGACCGGCCACCGGATTACCGGAAAGCTGCA
>CAZMWI010000011.1:0-36069 GCA_964569945.1 uncultured Ignavibacteriaceae bacterium | reverse complement strand
CCGACATGGGCGCGCTGCAAGAGCGCATCACCACGACCCAGAAGGGCTCGATCACGTCGGTGCAGGCCATTTACGTGCCGGCCGACGACCTGACCGACCCGGCTCCGGCGACGACCTTCTCGCACCTCGACGCCACCTCGGTCCTGTCGCGGCAGATTGCCGAACTGGGTATCTATCCGGCCGTCGATCCGCTCGATTCGACTTCACGTATTCTCGACCCGCACATCGTGGGTATGGAACACTATACCGTAGCGCGTGAAGTCCAGCAGATTCTTCAAAGGTACAAAGATCTTCAGGATATTATCGCCATTCTGGGTATGGACGAACTGTCCGAAGAGGACAAGTTGATCGTGACCCGCGCGCGCAAGATCCAGAAGTTCCTCTCGCAGCCGTTCTTCGTGGCCGAGGCGTTCACCAACCGGCCGGGCCGTTACGTGAAACTCGAAGATACCATTCGCGGTTTCAAGGAACTGGTTGAAGGCAAGCACGATCATATCCCCGAGCAGTGTTTCTACATGGCCGGTGGTATTGACGAGGTTCTTGAAAACTACGAAAAGCAGAAATAAGCGGGCAATAAGTTATGTATAAACTTTCGATCGTAACACCGGAAAAGATCTTTTACGAGGGCGAAGTCAGTTCGCTGATCGTCCCCGGAACCGAAGGCTATCTGGGTGTGTTGACCGATCATGCACCGCTTATTACGGCGACCGTTCCCGGCAAAGTCATGTGCCGTGACTGCGATGGGAAAGAGCTGGCCATGGCGGCGTCGTTCGGATTTTTCGAGGTGTCCGCCAATCACGCGACTCTTCTGGTCGATTCGGTGGAATTCGCCTCAGACATCGATCTCGAACGGGCGCGCGAGGCCCTCGAAAGAGCCAAACAGAGAATGGCCAACGAAGCCGGAAATATAGATTTGGTTCGTGCCCAGCGCGCCGTTGATCGGGCTCGCAACCGAATCAAAGTAGTGGAAGACGCGCAGGGATAACCTGCCTTTAAACATAGACTTAAAAAGCGCCCGCGACCTTATTTATAGCGGTTTCGGGCGCTTTTTTGGCTTGACTTTCACGTATCTTATGTATACTTTCGCTGTTTATGGCTTTGGACCTGCGTGAATTTGCATCGTTTCCGGTTGACATAATTCTGGAAATGGAACTGGACGAACTGGAGGATTCTCTTTCCGGCGTAACTTTTCCGGAACTGGCAGCCGTGAAATTGAATATACAGAAGATGAAAGAGGAGTTTTACTGTCACGGCGAGGTTATCGCTCCGGTTGAAATAGAATGCTCCCGGTGCCTGGAACCTTACCCCGACAAACTGCAGGGTGAGTTGAATTTCATTGTCAGAAAAGCCGACACCAAAGCGGTGATGTCGGCTGACGACGGTGAAGACGTAATTTTACTGCACCCCAATGAAAACGTCGTCGACATGACCGATCAGATTCGACAGGCGCTGACACTGGCGCTGCCAATGATGCCGATTTGCTCCGAAGAATGTCGGGGGCTGTGCCCGGACTGCGGAGCCAACCTGAATGAAGAGACCTGCGATTGCCGCAGTGATGAAATAGATGAAAGGTGGGAAGGTCTCAAAGACCTCTCCTGACAGACAGCAACTATAACCGGAAAATAATATGGCACTTCCAAAAAGACGTCATTCGAGAGCCCGTGGCCGCAGAAGAAGAACCCATTGGAAACTTACTGCGCCGACGGTAGTCGAGTGCCCCAATTGTAATCAGCCGACATTGCCGCATCATATCTGCCACCACTGTGGATGGTATAAAGGCAGTGTAGTGGCGGCACCCAAAGAATCATAAAAAAGCTCTGCACCCCTCCAATAGTATGAGCAAAGAGAACAATCGTATTACGGTCGCCCTTGATATTATGGGCGCCGATACATCGCCGGAATTCATTATGGAAGGCGGTCTTTGGGCGGCCCGGGAAAAGCCGGATCTGCTCCAGGTGGCGCTGATAGGCAAAGAAGAAATAATCAGCGATTACACGCGCCGCCAGAAGTCGATTCCGGATAACATTATTATTGAAAATGCTCCACACGCCGTGGCCATGACCGACACTCCCACGGAGGGAATTCGCAAGAAGAATTCCTCGATCGCTATCGGCCTGCAAATGCAGAAAGACGGCAAGACCGACGCTTTCGTCTCCGCCGGAAATACCGGGGCGGTGATGGCTTCGTCGATTCTGGTCCTGGGCCGGGTTGAAGGCGTTTTGCGACCGGCGATCGGTTCCTTTTTCCCGAGTGCGAAAGGCAAGCCGACCCTGGTGCTCGACGTCGGCGCCAACGCCGAGTGCAAGCCGACCAACTTGTACCAGTTTGGCGTAATGGGTTCGGTATATACGTCGTTAATGTACGGCCGAACATCACCGCGTATAGGGCTATTGTCTATCGGTGAAGAGCGAAGCAAGGGCAACGAACTGATTTTTCAGGCGCACGAAATTTTTGAGAAATCGGGATTGAATTTCGTCGGAAACGTCGAAGGCCGAGATATCCTCGCCGGAAAAGTGGACGTGGTGGCCACCGACGGTTTTGTCGGCAACATCGTCCTGAAATTCGCGGAATCGGTCGAAGGCTTCCTGACCGAATCGCTGAAACATCAGATTCAAACGAATATTTTTTCGAGAATGGGCGCGGCGTTGATGCTGCCGTTCCTGAAAAGGCTGCGCCGCTCATTCGATTACAGCGAGTATGGTGGAGCACCACTTTTGGGCGTTGACGGGGTAGCTATCATATGTCACGGATCATCGTCAACGAAGGCGATCAAGAACGCCGTACTGATAGCCATGGACATGGCTCGCCATAAAATAAATTCTAATATCAAGCAGGAAATGCTGACATTAAACAATGGAAATGGACATGCCGGAAATGATCAGGTCGAAAATAACAGGTCTGGGATCGCATCTTCCTGAGAAGCGTCTGACCAACCCCGACCTGGAGAAAATAGTCGATACGTCGGACGAATGGATTCGGACGCGTACAGGGATTGTCGAAAGGCGAATATTAGACGGCTCACTTGCGACTACGGATATGGCTATGGACGCTACTCAAAAGGCCTTGAAAATAGCCGGGTTGACACCGGAAGAAATTGATCTGATCATTTTCGCGACGGTTACGCCCGATTACCGACTCCCCTCGGCGTCGTGTATTCTTCAGAAAAAAATGGGCTTTAAGAATGCCGGGACATTTGATATCGTCGCCGCCTGCGCCGGTTTTATTCACGGCATATCGGTGGCCGATGCTTATATCCAGGTCGGCAAATTTAAGAATATACTCGTTATCGGTGCCGAAGCGCTGTCCACCATTACCGATTATACCGATCGTAACACCTGCGTCCTTTTCGGCGACGGGGCCGGGGCGGTGATTTTATCGGCGTCCAATGATGAAAGCGGGGTCCTGTCGACATTTTTTAAATCCGACGGCAACCAGGCGGAGCTTCTCTGGATTCGCGAAGGCGGGTCGTTGATACCGGTTCAAAATATGGAAGACAACACCAAAAAGGTTTATATAGAGATGAACGGCAGCGAAGTGTTTAAGCACGCCGTTCGCCAGATGGCCGATGCCTCGCAGCGGTCACTAAAAATCGCCGGGTTGAAATCATCCGACGTGGACTGGCTTATTCCGCATCAGGCCAATATCAGAATCATGGACGCCACCGCCAAAAGACTCGGAATTCCCCGTGAAAAGGTGTTCGTGAATATCGAAAAATACGGTAATACCTCGGCCGCTTCCGTACCGATTGCTCTTGATGAAGCATACCGCGTGGGAAAACTGAAAGACGGTGACATTGTACTGATGACCGCATTCGGTGGCGGACTAACCTGGGCTTCGGCGGTCGTAAAATGGCAGGAGCTTAATCATGAATAAGGTAGCCATAGTTTTTCCGGGACAGGCGTCGCAGTACGTCGGCATGGGCCGCGATCTGTACGATGCCAGCGAAGAAGTCCGGAAGATGTACGCCAATGCTTCCGAATATATCGGCGAGGATATCGCCAGGATTTCATTTGACGGTCCGGCCGAGACGCTGAAACAAACAAGATTCACGCAACCGGCCATACTGCTTCATTCACTGGCCGTCCTGACTTTGCTGAAGGACAGTCTCCCCGAAACCGAAGTCACCGCCGGGCATTCGCTCGGTGAGTACGGGGCGCTGGCGCTGGCCGGTGTTATAAGCTTCGACAATGCCGTCCGGGCAGTGGCCCGCCGTGCTTCCCTTATGGAAGAGGCGTGCCAGAAAGAGCCGAGCACCATGGCCGCTATACTTGGTCTTGAAGAAGACAAGATCGCGGATATTTGCAAGATTGCCTCGCCCTCCGGCGTGGTTGTCCCGGCCAATTTCAATTCCTCGGGACAGGTGGTCATTTCCGGGACAGTGGCGGGGGTCGAAAAGGCGTGTGAGCTGTGCAAAGAAGCCGGGGCCAAGCGGGCGATGATCCTGCCGGTCGGCGGTGCGTTCCATTCACCGCTGATGGCATCGGCGCAGGACGGAATGCGCGAATTTCTGGATACAATGACTTTCAATAAACCGAAGATTGACATAATCCCGAATGTAACCGCCACCCAGGAACGCGACGCCATGATGCTCAAAGAGCTTTTGATCGAGCAATTGACGGCTCCGGTGAGGTGGTACCAGACGATGAAAGCGGTCAATCAGTACGGAATCGATACCTTTATCGAAGTCGGCCCGGGCAAAGTGCTGGCCGGTCTGGCGAAACGCGAAATCAGGAATGCCAATATTATGAATATAGATACGCTTCAGGACGTGGAACAATTCAAGACGGTGCCGGTAGGTTAGGCTATGAGGTTCAAAGGAAAAACGGCCCTGATTACGGGGTCGGCGCGCGGTATCGGTCGGGCAATTGCCGAACGGCTGGCCTCCGAAGGCGCGAGGATTATTATATCCGACGTTCTTGAAGAGGTCGCCCAAAATACCGTTATGGAATTCAAAGCCAAAGGGTACGATGCCATCGCGATCAAGGCCGACGTCTCCAGTTTCGCTGACGCCGGTCGATTGATTGATGAAGCGGTCAAGCAGTACGAAACTCTTGACATTGTTGTCAACAATGCCGGTATTACCCGCGACACGTTAATGTTGAGAATGAAAGAAGCCGATTGGGATGCGGTCCTGAACGTGAATCTTAAAGGCGCGTTTCTGGTCACCCAGGCCGCCTCGAAAGTCATGATCAAACAGCGCAGCGGACGGATAGTGAATATATCGTCGGTGGTCGGTCGGATGGGCAACGCCGGACAGACCAATTACGCTGCCAGCAAGGCCGGATTGATCGGTTTGACCAAGGCCGCGGCTAAGGAGTTGGCCTCGCGGGGGATTACGGTTAACGCGATCGCCCCCGGATTCATAAAGAGTGAAATGACCGATAAAATGCCGGAAGCGGCCCGCGAAAGACTGTCGGGGGGAATACCCCTGGGAAGGCTCGGCCTGCCCGAAGACGTCGCCGCGGTAACCGCCTTTTTGGTATCGGATGACGCCGCGTACATTACCGGCCAGGTGGTCGGGGTGGACGGCGGCTTGTTGATGTAAATAAAACCAGAAGTGATAAATGCTACAAGGAGGAGAGGATGTCTGACATTGCCCAGAAAGTGAAGGACATTATCGTCGAACAATTAGGTGTTGATGCCGCTCAGGTGACCGAGGAAGCCAAATTTGTCGAGGATCTGAGCGCTGATTCTCTTGATACCGTGGAATTGGTGATGGCTCTTGAAGAGGAATTTTCGATAGAAATCCCCGATGAAGACGCCGAGAAAATAACTTCGGTCGGTGATGCCATCAAATATATCCAGGAGCATCAAGATTAAGGATGATAATTACTGAATGGAAGCAGTAAGAACCGTCATAACCGGAATGGGGATTGTTTCCCCGTTTGGATGCGATCTCGGTCAGTACTGGCAGGCAATAGTCTCCGGTAAAAGCGGGGTGGTGCCAATTGACCGATTTGACGTCAGTGAATACACGACCCGGATTGCCGCGCTGGTGTCCGGGTTCGAGCCGGACAAATACATCGAGAAAAAAGAAGGCCGCCGGATGGATTTGTGCCAGCAGTATGCCGTCGTGGCGTCACAGTTGGCTATGGATCATTCCGGCATCGATACCGAGAAGATCGACCTTCTGCGGGCGGGAGTCATAATCGGCTCCGGCATCGGCGGGATAACGACATTCGAAAAACAGCACGAGGCGTTGCTCAATGGCGGGCCACGCAAAGTGTCGCCGTTTTTCATTCCGATGATGATCGCCGATATGTGTGCCGGGCTGGTGGGCATGCGCTTCGGTTTCCGTGGCCCCAACTATGCCACCGTATCCGCCTGTGCCTCGTCGTCCCACGCCGTCCTGGACGCCTTCCGTTCCATACAAAGGGGTGAGACCGATATCATGATCGCCGGTGGCGCCGAGGCGACTATTACGCCGACGTCGCTGGCCGGGTTCTGTTCGGCCCACGCTATATCGACACGAAATGACGAGCCGCACAAAGCTTCGCGCCCGTTCGATACGGACCGCGACGGATTCGTGATGGGCGAAGGCTCCGCCATCCTGATTCTCGAATCCCTGGAATCGGCCAAAGCCCGTGGGGCGACCATTTACGCCGAGATTCTCGGGGGTGGAGTCACCTGCGACGCCCATCATATCACGGCGCCTCTTCCGGACGGTGACGGAGCTCGTCAGGCAATGGATAACGCTATCAGAGACGCCGGCCTGAAACCCGACGACATTGATTATATCAATAGTCACGGGACGGCCACGCCGCTGGGCGATATCGCCGAAACCAAGGCTATCAAGCGGGTTTTCGGTGAACGCGCTTACAAAATTCCGGTGAATTCGACCAAATCCATGGTCGGACATTTACTGGGAGCGGCCGGGTCCATCGAAGTGGTTACTTCGGTGTTATCGCTGAACGCAAAGAAGCTGCACCCGACCATTAACCTCGATAACCCGGATCCGGAATGCGATCTTGATTATGTCGCCGGACAGGCCAGAGATTTTGACTTCGATACTTTTTTGAGCAATTCCTTTGGTTTCGGGGGACACAACGTCAGCATTCTCGGACGCCGCTTCAGTGAATAGTACTGATTGTGGGACTGTTTGATTCGATCAAAAAAATATTTCATCGACCGGCCGGTCCGGACCAGTCCGATACCGGCCTTGCCGATTCGTTTTTCAATGCCTTCGGTTATCGCTTCATAACGGTTGGTCACCTGCGGGAGGCTTTGACCCACCGCTCTTACGTCCGCAACGTCGATCATCACGCTCGTTCCAACGAACGACTCGAATTTTTAGGTGACTCGGTGCTCGGCATAGTCGTCTCCGAATATCTTCACAGTCATTATCCCGATTACGCCGAAGGCGAACTGACCAAAACCAAGGCGCTTCTGGTCAATGAAGCTGCTCTGGCGGGGATTGCCCGGATGTCGGGATTAAACGAATTCGTCTTTTTATCCGACGACGAAGAACGAACGGGCGGCCGCGATCGGGCCTCGATTACGTCCGACGCCTTCGAAGCGGTCGTGGGAGCGATCTATCTCGACGGCGGCCTCGGAGCGGCCCGCGATTTTATCCACCGGATTTTAATTACTAACGAAGAAGAAATCGTCTCGGATGAAAATCAGCGCAACTACAAAGGTGAACTGCTGGAATATCTTCAGGCGCGCGGCGAAAATCCGCCGTACTACGAAGTCATCTCCGAAGACGGCCCCGACCATGCCAAAGTATTCAAAGTGGCTGTGAATACAGGAGGCATTATTACCGGAACCGGTGAAGGTTCCACCAAGAAGGAAGCAGAACAAAAGGCCGCGGCCGATTCGCTTCAAAAGCTGGAAGAGCTCAGCCAGCCGGAAAAGGAAGATTAGGTGCGTCAGGGCCGAAACGGTTGACGGACGGCGCGAATTTCATTATCATAGACCTCGATAAAGAATAGACAGGCTGGAGGAATTATGAATATAGTTGTCCTGATTAAACAGGTTCCCGAAATTGAACTTATAAAGGTTGACACCGCGGCCAACCAGGTCGTCCTGCCGTCGGGTCCCGGGGTGGTCAATCCATTCGACGAATATGCGGTCGAAGAAGCTCTTCGTATAAAAGAGAAAAGCGGCGGGAAGGTGACGGTCGTCACGGTCGGAACCGACCGGGCGGAGTCGGCCCTGCGTGCCTGTCTGGCCCTGGGTGTCGACGAGGCATATCTGGTCAGCGATCCGCTGTTCGAAAAGTCCGATCCTCAGGCTGTCGGCAAAATCCTGGCAGCCGCTTTGAAAAAGCTGGGTGGTTACAATCTAATCCTGGCCGGGAAGCAGGCGATCGACGATGATGCCGCCCAGGTGCCGGGTGCCGTGGCGGCCAATCTGGAGCTTCCGCAGGCGATGTTTGTCAAGAAAATCGAGCAGATCGACGACAGCAAGGCAACTGTGTACCGTACGACCGAAGAAGGCTATGATATCGTGGAATTGACGCTCCCGGCGGTGGTATCGGTCGTGAAGGAAATCAACGAACCCAGACTGCCGTCGCTTAAAGGCAAGATGGCGGCCAAGAAGGCCCCGATCAATAAGTTGAGCGCCGCCGACCTGGGTCTGGACGGTGCCGGAATCGGTGCCAATTCGTTGACGAAGATTGAAAAAGTCTCTCCACCTCCGCCGCGTCAGAAAGGCGAGATGATCGAGGGCGAAACGCCCGAAGAAATCGCCGACAAGCTGTATTCCAAGCTTAAAGAAAATCAGGTTTTGTAATAAAAACGTGTCATTGATTTTAAGACCGCCTCGTACAGCGGTCTTTTTTTATTTGATACAATTTCCGCCCCGGTCTATATTCGATATGATGAAAAGGATATTTTTATTTTCGGCGCTGATATGTCTGACGGTTGTCTCGTCTCTTGCGGCGGCCTCTCTGAACAGTCTTTTGAACGACGTCAAAATCGTCTATTTCTACGAAAACAATAACGATATCGACTGGCCGTTGATTTATTATCTGGCCGCCGAGCAGGGATGCCGTATGGATCTGGCCAATATATCTCTCGGTCCGGCCTTTAAATATGACATAACCGAGGACCCGCAGTACGATATCGGTTTGTCGCGCTGCCTGATTCCGGACACGTCGGCCGCCATGATAGATTCGGCCTTTCGTATGATTGTCAGTTATCGAGCCCCGGACGTGGTCGTGATGCCGGGATCGGAAACAGGTGAAGTCCTTAAGGCGGTCGGGGAATATATCAAAGCCAATCCCGACATGCCGGGAATGTTCTCCAATGTTAAGGTAGTGTACTACCGTACTGACGATAAAAATCAAGCTATGATTTTTGCCAACGCGGCCTTCTATGTCGAACGGGCGGGCGAGCGGATCGAACAGATGGTCTCGCGGCTGACCGGCGATAATTTCGATCGCTCGCGTTTCATAGGATATACGATGTACTATCCCGATGACAGCCTCCGGGTCGGAGGCGCGGCGTCACGTAGATTAGTATCGGATGAGACGTCGTACCGGCTTGCTGACGCCGTCAACGCTTGTGTCAATAATTCCGCCCTGCGGCATATGATATCCGGGTACGCCGAAAAATACGAAGCCGCCCTCGCCGAGGCTTCTTCCAGAAACGACGAGCACCGGATCGAATATATGATTGCGGCGCTGGGACAGCTTAAAAATATAAAAGTTGATTATCGTCCGACCGGCGGCGGGGCGGAGTGCGACCGTTTCCCGGAATACATCGACGGCCTGATCGACAAAGCGATCTCGGCCATTTTGCACGAAACCGGTTTCAGATTCGACGGCAGCGCCGATATGATGAGTACCGCCGAGGGAGATATATTGAAAATTTCCACGACCTGTACTAATGGCGGGTCATTGAGCTATAAAGTCGGCCATATCAGGCTGACGACCAAATCCGGGCTTTATGAATCGACCCTGGATACATCGAGCTTTGCCATTCTACCGTACCGTACGGTCAAGCGGGAATATGCCGTCGCGCTGCCGAGCGAGTACTATTCGTCGTCGCGGTCCGATATGCTCTATATCGAGGGAGAGTTGATTTTCGACGATCAGTACATGACTTTCAAACGCGACCTGATTGAGCTGAGTGAAAATCCCATCAAGCTCTCGTTTATTCCGCCATTTCGACTGGTTCGGCCGTTCGAAGGAGAGTGGGTGGACCGGCTGGTCGAGATGACGCAATTGAAGTTGCTCATCGAAAAGCCGGAATCGTTCACGGCCGACGCCGTACTGGAATTTGTCACGCCACCGGGGGTACACGTCGGAACCTATCAGGAGAAAGTCGCTTTGAAAGACGGCGACCGGTCGTACGAAATCAACCTGCCGATTGCAATCGGCAAAAGCGCCGGCAACCACAAGCATAAAATAATCGCGACGCTAAAAGAAGGCGACCGGACTCTGGGCTGGAGCCAGGCGCATATTCTGGGACGGGAATGCAAGGTCAATGAAAACACAAAAATTGCCCTGATAAGCGGACCGGAGGGACGTTTGGAGGACATACTGCGTATGACCGGCGCCGGTTATCAAACCATTTCGGACAGGTTCCTTGAGACCGGTTATATTGGGGCTTATGATATTCTCTTGATGGACACCGACTGTTTTGAAAAATACCCGTCGCTCAAGAAACTCAGCGACAAGCTCAACCGCTATATGGAATTCGGTGGGACGATAATAGTTTTCGGCCAGAGTAAAAAATGGCCCGATGGTTCTCTCCCGGTTTCGATCCTGCCGGTCGAAAGTAATCTTGATTCCCGCGATACCAAGCTGACCGGGTCGGCCAACGATCCGCTTTTCAATAATACGTACAAAACCAGCCCGACTTATCTTATCAGCGCCGTCAAAGAGCCCTATCGTTCGTACCCGGCCGGCGTTTTCCCGGGCGAATCGTTAATATCGGCCGGGCAAAATATGAGTCTACTCTCAAGGACTAATATCGGCTCCGGACATTTGATTTATTGCGGTTTTCCGGTTCTGGATATGTTTGCCGATCTGGAGCCAGTTGGTGTCGAATTTTTCGCAAATTTGCTCAATTTTTCTCACAAATAACTTATATTGCCTGATTCGGAACTGCCTGCAAAAGGCCGTGTTTAAAGGCTTAACTATGAACGGAAACGGTCAAAATAATAATCAAAAAAAGCGCCGTATGGAGCGAATCTATGGGTATGTCAAAAAATACCGGCGCTATTATTATGCCGGAAGCATAGCCATTATCGGCGCCAACGTGCTGTTTCTTGTAAATCCATATATTTTGAAGCTGGCCTTTGACCGTTTGGAGCAGAAGACCCCCGTCACGGACCTGTGGGTTTATGCTCTTTTAATTGTCGGCTTTTCAGTACTGTCCGGAGTTTTCAGGTTCTGGACTCGCCGCACAGTCATCTGGTCCTCACGTTTGATCGAGGCCAACCTTCGCTCCGACCTGTTCGCACACCTGTTGAAATTGAACCCGACTTTTTATCATAACACCAAGACCGGCGATATAATGGCCCGCGCCACCAACGACATCGAAGCCGTCCGCATGATGATTGGACCGGGCATAATGCACCTGGCCAATACTATCGTGGTGGGGATTGTCGGGCTGGCGATGATGCTCAGTCTGTCGCCGGAGCTGACGCTTTATGCCCTGATTCCGATGCCGATTCTGTCGTTTGTCGTTACCAAACTGGGTAATATGCTTCATAAAAGATTCGCGAAGGTACAGGAGTATTTTTCGGTCTTGACGGCCAAGGTGCAGGAAAATCTGGCCGGGGTGCGGGTTATCAGGGCGTACGGGCGCGAGAATTACGAAATCAACGAATTTGCCCGTCACAGCCAGAAATACATCGATCTCAATATGGATCGTATCAAGATTTTCGGGATGTTTCATCCCCTCATGTTCATGCTGGCCGGGTCGGCGACATTGATGGTCCTCTATTTCGGCGGCGGCAAGGTTATATCAGGTGACATCAGTCTGGGGACAATGGTCGCATTCTTCGCGTATCTGGCCTTGTTGATCTGGCCGGTGATCGCGCTGGGCTGGGTGGTGTCGCTGTATCAGCGCGGGACGGCGTCGCTTGACCGGCTTAACAGGATTTTCCACACGGAGCCGATGGTTTATTCTATCGAAAACGCTCACAAGAAAGACCGCATAAACGGTCTGATTGAGTTTAAAAAATTGAATTTCGCCTATAACGGCACCAATGTGCTCGAGGGAATCAATCTGACTATCGAACCGGGCATGACGGTCGGTATGGTGGGGCCGACGGCGTCGGGCAAGACCACCATGGTTTCGCTTCTAAGCCGACTTTATCCCATAAACCGGGGGCAGCTGTTTATCGACGGCATAGATATCAACGATTGGGACCTGTCGGCACTTCGCGATCAAATCGGATTCGTGACGCAGGAGGCGTTTCTGTTTTCCGATACGATTGAAAACAATATTGGATTCGGAACTGATAAAGTGGATTCGGAATTGATCCGGCAGGCGGCCACGGTCTCGGCCATCGACAATGAAATCGAATCTTTCCCGGACGATTATGACACCATCCTCGGCGAGCGCGGCATAAACCTGTCCGGCGGGCAAAAGCAGCGGGTGGCGATAGCGAGGGCGATTGCCTCCGACCCGAGAATTCTGATTCTTGATGACGCCACCAGCGCTGTCGACACCGAAACGGAGCACCTGATCAATCGGTACCTAAAGGATGAACTGGCTCGGAGGACGTCGATTGTCATATCGCACCGCATTTCGGCGGTGAAAGACGCCGATATGGTCATTTACATGAACAACGGACATATCGCCGAGACGGGCACGCACGATGAACTTCTGGCCCGCGACGGATTCTACGCAAGGCTCTATAAAACGCAGTTGCTCGAAGAAGAACTGGAGAATATGTAAAATGGCGGCGGAAAGCTACCACGACGAAGAAGTCCTGGGCAAAGCCTATGATTCGCGGCTGATGAAGCGGCTATTGGCCTATGTCCGACCGTACCGCAAGACGTTGGTTATCGCCACGATCCTTCTGATTGCCGGATCGCTTCTGCAGCTGCTGCTGCCGATTACAGTTCAGATCGGAATCGACAAATACCTGATGAACAAAGACCTTGGCGGGCTGGGACGGATTGCGCTGCTTTACGGTGGAATACTGATGGTTTCCTTCTTCCTGAATTATGTCCAGCTTTATATGACGATGTATATCGGGCAGAAGGTCCAGTACGATATCCGCATGCAGATATTCAAACATCTCCAGAAACTGCATCTGGGCTTTTTCGACAAAAATCCGGTCGGTCGGCTGGTTACGAGGGCCACCAACGACGTCAACGTCCTTGATGAGCTGTTTTCGTCGGGATTAGTCGAAGTTTTCGGCGACGTTATCACGCTGGTGGGCATTATAATAGCCCTCGTTTATTATAACTGGAAGCTGGCGCTGCTAACTTTGATTGTCCTGCCGCTTTTGGTTTGGGCGACCGCCATTTTCCGCAAAAAAGTCCGGACCTTGTATCGCGACATCAGGACCCGGCTGGCCCGGTTGAATGCTTTCACTCAGGAACATATCACCGGAATGACCATAATCCAGTTATTCACACGCGAAAACAAGGTTTTCGACAAGTTTTCCACAATAAATGAACATCTGAGGGATGCCCACCTTCGCTCGATTTACTATTACGCCGCCTTTTTCCCGATTGTTGAAATAATAAGTTCGCTGTCTCTGGCTATTCTTATCTATTATGGCGGCTCTCAGATCGAAGCCGGGATGCTGACTTTCGGAGAATTGGTCGCGTTTATTCAGCTGGTGCAGCGGTTTTATCATCCGATCCGCGACCTGGCCGAAAAATATAACATTTTGCAGTCGTCAATGGCCTCCTCGGAGCGCATTTTCCGCCTGCTGGACACGAAGCCGGAAATGAATCAGAAGGAAACACCGACGGTGCCGCCGAAGTTCAAAGGCAAAATCGAATTCGAAAATGTCTGGTTCTCATACGATAACAACGAATTCGTGTTGAAAGATGTCTCGTTTACGGTCAATCCGGGTGAGAAAGTGGCGATTGTCGGGGCGACCGGGGCGGGGAAGACATCGCTGATGTCGCTCCTTTTCCGGTTTTATGACTATCAAAAAGGCGCCATAAAGCTCGATGGCATCGATATTACGGCTCTGCCGGTCGAAACTCTCAGAGCACAATTGGGACTGGTTTTGCAGGATGTTTTCATCTTCTCCGGCGATTATGCCGGAAATATCAGGCTAGGTGAGGAGAAGATCAGCGACGAGCAGATTATTTCGTCGCTGGAGCGGGTCAGCCTGTACGATTATATTAAAAATGTCGAAAATGGCATCCACGCCGAGGTCAAAGAGCGCGGCGCGACGCTTTCGACCGGGCAAAAGCAGCTATTGTCTTTTGCGCGAGCGCTGGCGTTCGATCCCAATATCCTTGTGCTCGATGAAGCTACCAGTTCAGTCGATACTGCTACGGAGAAACTCATCCAGAAAGCGCTCGACCGTTTGTTGGAGAACCGTACCGCGATAATCATAGCCCACCGGCTCTCGACCATCGAAAAAGCCGATAAGATCATTGTCCTGCACCACGGGCAGATTCGCGAGATAGGTACTCATCATGAGCTTCTGGATAACAAAGGCATTTACTACAAGCTGTACCAGATGCAGTTCAAACAGGAAGAAATCAAAGCCACGGGGTAAAACGAGCGTGCTGTCCAAAAAATATATTAAAGAAATACATGGGTTCGCGATAAAAACCGCCGCCGATGCGGGTAGTATATTGCTTGCCAAGTCGAATAAGAGGCACAAAGTGTCTCTCAAAGGACGGGTTGACCTGGTGACCGACGCTGACCTGGCGTCGGAAAAGTATATTATAAAAGCGATAACCGCGAAATTCCCGGAGCATTCGATTCTTGCTGAAGAAGGCTCCTCGGTCGACAATGGCTCCGAGTTCAAATGGGTGGTCGATCCGCTCGACGGCACCACCAATTTTGCGCACAATTTCCCGTTCTATTGCGTTTCGATTGGATGCGAATATCAGGGCGAGATCATCGCCGGAGCCATTTTCGATCCCGAGCGAAATGAAATGTTCGAAGCGGTCAAAGGCGGCGGGGCGCGGCTTAATAGAAAAGTCATACGGGTTTCGGACAAGAATAAGCTCGAAAAATCGCTTCTGGCGACAGGGTTTCCATACGATATAGGCACGTCATCAGAAGACAATCTTAAGTTTTTCCGGCGGTTCATCAAGCGCGCCCGGGCTATCAGAAGAGCCGGGTCGGCGGCGCTCGATCTGGCATATCTTGCCTGCGGACGGTTCGACGGTTTCTGGGAGCTGAAACTTCACCCGTGGGACAGCGCGGCCGGATCGCTGATAGTCAAAGAAGCCGGGGGAAGGGTGACGTCTTTCGATGGCTCAAAATATACAATTTACAATAAATATATCCTGGCCTCGAACGGCCGGATTCACAGGCAGATGATCAATATTCTGACCGGTAATTTTTAAAAATTGTACTTCACACCGACCACCGGTAAAATTCCGGCATCATAGATATAACCGTCGGCTGTGTTGACGATCGGATTATCGTGGTTGGTTACGTTCGATATCGCGGCGTGAACTTCGAACCGCCCCAGTTGGATCTCAGAAAACAAACCGAGTGAAAAATAGGTCGGAAAGACTTCCGAGTTTTCCGTCCCGATGCTGTTTTCATAATAGGTTTTATTGTACCGGTCGGAATTGTCGATACTGCGGCTGGTCTCGAACGGCGTGTACGGAAACCCGGAGCGGAGATTGACCTCGGTGCCGATCGATACCTTGCGGCTCAATGAATAGTTGGCCTGCACATAGAATTTGTGTTCGGCGTTGAGTTCGTAGGGGATAGTTATGGTTTCGTACGTGTTCGACCCGCGTGTGTAACCATAAGAGGCATAAATGTCCGACCGACGCAGCGGGAAGCTGTGCAGGTTGAATTCGATATTGCCTCCGTAGAAAGACATCCGGCCGGATGACGTCATGCGGAAAAATTCTTTCGATACCGATCCATCTTTGGCGATGGCATCGAAATTCGGATCGACAATCGGGAAGCGCGAGATTTCTTTATGGAAGGCTCCCAGACGGCACGGCCCGACCCGGAAGGCTAATGAATAGAGGCTTGTCCGAATCGGTTTCAGGTGCGAGAGGTTGTATCGGACCAGCACCTGGTATGGGTCGAGAATTTTTCCCGACGGGCTTTCGTAAAATGAACCCGTGAAAAGTTCAAGTCCGGTTCTTTGAGAGAGGCTATAACTTAGCCGGTTTCTGAGCGCGATGGTTCGCCCGTCGCAAAGCCGTCCGAACCGCTCACCGCGCAAGCCCATCTGCCAATTCAGGTTGCCAAGAGTGAGGCGTCCGGTAGTGTAGGCGGCCACCTTAGTTTCGTTGTCGCGCAGGGTGAACGAACCGAAGGCATGATTGAGTTCGTTTTGGTAGACGAACGGCTTATCGCTATTGGCATCGGGCGGCAGGAAGTTCCAGTTGACCTGATCGAGATCGATGGTCCGGTCGGGTATGCCGCTGTAAGACAAACCGCCATTGATTTCAACGTCGCTGAAGAAATATGTCAGGTCGAGACCGCTTATATAATTTGTGTGGGAGGCTCTTAGATCGACGTTGAAACCCGATATGTCAGAAGACTTCACAGGTAAAGCACCGTAATTTTCAGATCCTATTTTGGCGGCCAGCCGGGCGGAAAAAAGTGCCTGTCCGTAAACATATTTAAAACGGGAGCCGATATAAGACTCTTTTGTATTCTGAACCGATTTAATCCCCGATGCATTCAAACCGCTGCCGGGCGTCTTTAAGCTTAGAAAATCGCGAATCTGGTAGCCGTCGACAGTCAGCTCCATATCCGGTGTCAGTTTCATTCCCGATGAGAAGTACACGTCCTGGAAATTGGTCGGGGGGATTGTCATTTTGTCGGTTTTTATTTTGAAATTATCAATCAGCTTATCCAGGACCGATTTACGCAGCGATCCGAGGATAAAGAAGTTGTGGTTACCATATGAATAGGTTGCAGTGGCCTCCACAGTCGACAGGCTGGCGGTGGCGTGGCTGCCGCTGTTGTACGGGCTCTTTGTGCTAAGCGCAAAAACAGTGGGGAGGCGATACCGGGCCTCGGTTCCTTGTGGCATCAGCGCGACGGCATCGACCACCGACGCTGGAAGAATCGAAAACATACCGTAGTGGTTCGGATCGTGGCCGATATTAATGTCGTTTAGATAATAATCGGGATTGGTGCCATTAAGACGTATTTTCGATGAATGTCCCGAGCCCTGCCGGACCGCTTGGGGTTGCCGGATAGCGGCAATAGGATTCGACGGTACCAGCGAACGCTGGGCCATAAGCTCGACCTGATTTTCTGACAGCACCGTTTCGGAATTGTCAATTTCCCGTTCGGGATTGACCCTGATGCGACCAACGTCGATCGGTTTTTCATCGAGACGAATAGTTATGTCCGAATGATCGAAAAGTGAATCCGGAATTATTGTCCTCGGCGCATATCCGACCGAGGAAACGGCCAGGTGGATTTTCGATGCCTGTGTGCTTGAAAGCGAAATCGAAAATGATCCGTCGGGGTCGGTAAACGCCCCGGCCACGACCGAGTCGCCGTGCATGGCGGCCACCGTCGCGGCGATAATCGGCCGGTTTTGACGGTCGGTCACTCGGCCGGAGATTTCGGCGGCACCCGATGACCGGGCTGTCCCGATTAAAGCCGGGATCAGGAGGCAAAATCCTATTTTCCAGAATCGTTTCATAAGCATTTCCCAACAGGATATCCCTCAAACCATATGCCGCCATTGAAAGCCGGTTGAGAGTTATTTATGTTGTTGGAATTAAATGACTTATGATTGATGGTGTCACTGGATAAAGGTGCAAACCTTTTCAGATATGCAATATGAATCAGAAAATATGAGGGTTTAGAAAACCGGTTCTATTCGCTATTGACGATCATGAAATTTTCAATGAGCTTGTTGAACTGGTTGTGCTTCGTCACGAAAAAGAAATGCCAGGAATCTTCGAACAGATAATATTGCGACTGCCGGAAATGATTGACCCAGGATTTGTGGATATCATTTCCGACGCCGTGATCGGATTCGATTACTAAAATCGGCAGATCGGGGTAGATTGGGGTTTTATCCGGCGGATGGAGCAGATTATACCGTCGACACCCCGCCGATGACTCAAACAGCCAACGGATATCACAAAATTTGATCGGTGATTTGATGAAATTGACAGTGCTTTTATCGGTCGGCCCTATTAGGTCGTCGAACCATTTATCGGTTCTGATTGCCAGCATCTGGTCATCGTATTCCAGCATGTGCCGGGCGAAATTTTCGCGCGTGAGGATGACGTGATCGAAACCCTGATAGGTGCAGTCGACGAATACGACTCCCTTGAGCAGGGTGCGGTCCAGTTTGATCATTTCCGGAAGGATGGCGCTGGCGAAACTGTGCCCTATAACCCAGACCGCCTCGCCGATTTCCTGACTGATCAGGGCCATGATGGCTTCGGCATCTATGCGCGGTGCGAAAATGGGGTCAACGTCTTTGGCGCTCTGGCCGTGACCGAACAGATCGACGGTTATCACGCGGTTAAACTTCTTGAAGTGGTTTATCTGATACATCCACTGCTTGCCGTGACTGCCCAAACCGTGAACGAACAGCATGGTGTTGCCGCCTTCACCATATGAATCCCAGATCATGTTGTGACCGCGATATGTAAAAGTCGGCATATTTTCCTCAAATTATAAAGATATACGATAATTAGGGGAATTTGGCAATTTTGTCAATAAAGTCGTTGAAACAAAAGAGCCATATTTGGCGTTTTGCAGGCAACGATAAATTTATTATAATCCTGTCAGACGGATAAAAAAGCTCCTCAGGAAGGTTTAATTTGGAAAAAGCGCTAATCGTCTCAACATCAGGCGTACGGGGCATTATCGGCGGGGGGCTCGACCCGGTCCTCACCGCAAGGTACGCTTCGGGTTTTGCCACCCTGCTCAAAAATGGAAGAGTGGTTGTCGGTCGTGACAGCCGCGTCACCGGAGAAATGATCAGCCGCGCGGTTATTTCGGGGCTGACGTCGTGCGGACTGGACGTGATCGATCTCGGGATAGTGCCGACTCCGACCGTCGAAATAGCCGTCACCGGCCTTCGGGCGGTCGGGGGCATTTGCATTACCGCGTCGCATAATCCGGCCCAGTGGAACGCTCTGAAGTTCTTCAACGGCAAGGGTGAATTCATCGACAAGAAATTTCTGGGTCGTCTGAAAAATGTCGTCGCTTCGGAAAAGTTCGCATTTAAAGATTTTAAGAATATCGGCAAGGTTAAATTCGATAACAGCTGGGTCGACCGGCACATCTCCAAAATTCTCAAGCTGCCGGTGATTGACGTACGCAAGATTAAGCAGGCCAAACTTAAAATAGTTGTCGATGCCATCAACGGTGCCGGATCGACCGCTCTTCCGAAGATGCTCGCAGCGCTCGGGGTTAAGGTTGTAAGAATAAACTGCAATGGTGATGGCAAGTTCGTGCACGAACCGGAGCCGGTTCCGAAAAATCTCGCGGCTCTCGGGCGGGCGGTGCGAAAGCACAAAGCTGATTTGGGCATGGCCTGCGATCCTGATGCCGACCGTCTGGCGCTGGTTAATGAAAAAGGCCAACCAATCGGCGAGGAGCTAACCCTGGCGCTGGCGGTGAGATATATCATGTCCCGCAAAAAAGGCAAGGTTGTGATAAACCTGTCGACGTCGCGGGTGACGCAGGATGCCGCCGAGGAGATGGGCGGGCGAGTTTCTTACACTCCGGTCGGTGAGGCCAATGTCGTGGCGGGAATCAGGCGTCAGCGGGCGGTCATAGGTGGTGAAGGCAACGGCGGGGTGATATATCCGGCCTGCCACGCCGGGCGCGATTCTCTGGTCGGAGCGGCATTAGTTTGCGCTCTTCTGGCGCGCGACAAAATGAGCCTGTCCGAAACGGTTGAAACTTTGCCCAAATATTATACTATAAAGCAGAAAGCGGCTCTTCCCGATAAATTCACTCAAAGGCTGGCCGCAATGGAAAAGGCCGCCAAAGGCAGTTTTGACAAGCTAAAATACGATCATCGCGACGGGGTTCGTTGCGATTTTTCGAGAGGCTGGTTCCAGGTGAGAACGTCCAACACCGAACCGATCTTCCGGGTGATAGTCGAAACCGACGACCGGAACCTGTCGAAAGTAATCGCCGCCGAAGTGATGAGCTTCTTTAAATAAGGAAAGACAATATGTGCGGGATTGTCGGATATATCGGTTCCAAGAAGGCCCTGCCGATTCTGATCGAAGGGCTCAAAAGGCTGGAGTATCGCGGTTATGACTCGGCCGGGTTCGTGCTGGCCGAAGGCGGCCGCTTGATCGCGGATAAATGTGCCGGTAAAATTTCGGTTCTCGAAGAACAAATCCGGGGCCGCGAGTACAATGCCAGTCGCGGCATTGCCCATACCCGGTGGGCCACGCACGGTGAACCGACCGTGGTGAACGCTCATCCCCATTTCGACAGCAAGGATCAGATCGCGATGGTCCACAACGGTATCATCGAAAATTACCGCACGCTCAGGGCTTTTCTGCAGGAAAAAGGCCATACTTTTCATACCGAGACCGATACCGAAGTCCTGGTGCACCTGATCGAAGAGTACTATGAAAACGACATCACCGAAGCGGTCCGGACCGCTTTGAACCTGGTCGAGGGAACGTACGGTATAGCCGTCATTTCGTCGCTGGCGAGCGACCGGATTATCGCCGCCCGGCGCGGATCACCGCTGGTGATCGGGCTCGGGCAGGGCGAAAATTTCGTCGCTTCTGACGTTTCGGCCATACTGGCCCACACGAACAAGGCGGTATATCTCGAAGAAGGTGAAATCGCGACCGTGACCGCGGATTCGTACGAGATCACCACCATCGACAAAATTGTCAAGACCCCGAAAGTCGAGGAAATTTCATGGACGCTGGACATGATCGCCAAGGGCGGTCATGAGCATTTCATGCACAAAGAAATCCACGAGCAGCCGACCACTCTGCGTAACGCTATCCGTGGGCGTCTCAATTTCGAAGAAGGCATACCGAGGCTGAACGGTTTGAACCTCCAGTACGATGAACTTCGGCAGATCGACCGGATTATTATTACCGCCTGCGGGACATCGTGGCATTCGGCCCTGATCGGCGAGTACCTGATCGAAGATTTGGCGCGGGTCCCGGTCGAAGTGGAGTACGCCTCGGAATTTCGGTACCGCTCGCCGATTATCGGACCGAATACGGCCATCATAGTCATCAGTCAGTCAGGCGAGACGGCCGATACTCTGGCCGCCATGCGTGAAGCCAGCAAGACCGGCGCGACCGTGCTGGGTATCTGTAACGTAGTCGGGTCATCTATCGCTCGTGAAACCAACGGGGGGGTTTACATCCACGCCGGTCCGGAAATCGGGGTGGCGTCGACCAAGGCCTTCACGTCGCAGGTCATGGTCCTGGCGCAGATAGCTGTCCTTATGGGGCGCATGAGACATTTAACCATTCTCAATGGCATGGAGCTTCTGGAAAGCCTCAAAGAGATTCCCGAGAAGGTTGAGCATATTCTGCAAACCGAGGATAAAATCAAAGAAATCGCGGAATTGTACCATAAACATAATAATTTTCTCTATCTCGGTCGTGGAGTTAATTTCCCGACAGCGTTGGAAGGCGCGCTGAAGCTCAAGGAAATTTCGTACATTCACGCCGAGGGGTATCCGGCGGCAGAAATGAAACACGGGCCAATCGCTTTGATCGATAAGAACATGCCGGTCGTGGTTATTGCCCTGAAAGACCCGGTGTACGATAAGGTCCTTTCCAATATCGAAGAAGTTAAGGCACGTAACGGGCAGGTTATTGCTATCGCCAACGAGGGTGACGACGAAATCGCCGAGAAAGTCCATCACGTGATTTATATACCAAAGACTTTCCGGCTGTTTACGCCGCTGCTGGCGGCGATCCCGCTGCAACTTCTGGCGTATCATATAGCCGTCCTGCGCGGCTGTGATATCGACCAGCCCCGCAATCTTGCCAAAAGCGTTACAGTGGAATAAATTCAACCCGAAAACCAAAAAGCCCCGCGATGACGGGGCTTTTTTTACGGCTTTTTGCGGGCGACGAGAAATTGAATCAGCATACCCATGATAAGGCCGATTATCAAAACCAGCGGAAACAAGAGCGCCAGTGACATCGAAATCTGCCAGAACAGGAATTTGACCGTAACCACGTGAATGTTCTGAATCAGCAGGATTAAAACCAGGATCGCCAGTATGACTATCAGCGCTCGCTTTACGGCTGCGCCCGAAGACGACTTTGCGGGCTCGACTGATGGAAATTGATCGCTATTGTTCATCACCCATTTTCTCCTCTACTGAATGGCATCGGCAGGGGGGAGCGCACGTGCAAATCTCTCTGGGGGTACGGAATTTCGATCCCGACTTCGCGGAACTTCCGGACAATGGCGCAGTTGATTTGCGAGCGAACTTGATAGTGAAGTTCCGGGCTTTTTATCCAGACGCGCAGGATCATATTCCATGAGGAATCGCCGAAAGATGTCAGCGCGACGCTCGGTTCCGGATTTTTCATCACATCGGGATCGGCGTCGGCAACTTCCCGCAGCGATTTAAGGACGAGATCGAGGTCGCTGTTGTACGAAACTCCGACTTCGATCTCAAGTCTGATTTTGGGATCGCCGTGCGACCAGTTGGTCACTCTTTCCGAGATAAACTGCGAATTCGGAACTATGATGGTAATGTTGTTCAAGGTCAGAATGGCGGTGGAGCGCATGTTGATGGCCATAACATCACCCTCGGTGTCGCCGACCGTTACCCGGTCGCCGATTTTAATCGGTCGCTCAAAAAGAAGAATCAACCCGGCAATAAAATTCGACGTTACATTCTGTAAACCGAATCCGATCCCGACCGAAAGCAGGCCGAAAATCACCGCCAGTCCGCCGAGGTTGATGCCTATGAACTGAAACGCCACGATGGCACCGATAATCATTACGACATAATGCCCGATGCGGATGATCGTGTAGCGATGGCTCGGTTCGACTTCAAGTTTGGTCAACAGGCCCTTGAGGATGACCTTGTTCACGATGCGGGAGATGAGGATAAAGATCAAGAAGACGACGACAAACATCAGTATTGATGAAATTGTAACCGGCGTCTGATTGATCTCGAAAAGCTTATATTTGAAAATTACAGCCAGCGCCGCCCAAATATCCGACAAAGACGTGTTAATGCTCATTCAAACCCCTTTCGGAAGTAATTTATAGAGTGAAGTTGGCGTCAAAAATGGGCTAAGGCAAGGAATTTATTGATCCGTAGTTTTGTTTTGTCAACCCTACCAAAGATCGGCGGGGAATATAATTTCGATTTTATCCGATGACGACGGCAAAATGCATATTTGCATTTTGATCGTATCGGATTCCGGGACAAATATAGCCTCAAGAATATGGTTGCCGATGGGCAGTCCCGAAAAAGAAAAGCGGCCGGACTTGTCGGGATTGACCGATGCGGTTGTAATGCCGCCCGTACCATTTGGGTAGGTTAGTCGAATCGTAACCGAATCTTTGTAATCGTCGCCGGGCGCGATCATGCTGGCATCCATGATATAACCCGTGACCGAGTTTCCGGTCAGGGAGGCGGCGTTGGAGGCTAAGACCTTGTCGATATTCGATCCGGAACCGGTGGAGCGCAAGGTGGTGCCGAGCAAGCTGTACGCCGTATTCCATGCGTCGTATTTGTAATCTGAGGCGTTGACGGCGCCTTTGATATATGGTCCGTTCCACGTGCTGTAGCCGCCGGGATTGGAATACAGAGCGTCAAGATTGGGCGGCAGGGCACCGATATCCCCGACATAACCGAAATCGGACCGGGTACCCCGACTGTACACGACGGGGTTGCCGACAATGGCTTTGGCGACGGCACCCATTTCGGTCAGCGTGGATTTAAGGCGGGCGTCGTCGGTGACGTCGTTGAATTTAACGGTCGCCACCGCGGCCAGAATCCCGAGCACGACTATGATTATAACCGTCTCAACCAGCGTAAAACCGCGTGTACTGACTACCATATTTTTTAAATTATTCAATATTCTCATGATCAATTTTCCGATAGTGATACTTCGTCAATTAAAACCCGGGTCGATTCGTTAATCTGCGTTTTCTTGTTGTTGTATCCGCCAACTATTATCGTATGAGTTCCGGCCGAGAGCATCCCCAGGTTGACCTGGAACAACTGCCAGTCGGTATCGGGGGCACTGCCGCCGGAACCGTCGCCCACGACCCGGGCGATGTAATCATCGGGCGGCGTTCCGTAGAGTGTACCGTCAATACTGACCAGTACCTGGCTGTACTCATCGGGTTCGTACTGGTTGGTTTGAGACAACCGGTAGCGCAGGGAAAGCTGGATATCGGCGAAATTCGAGAGAGTAAAATCGCGGCTCCACCCGCCCGACATATTGTAAATGTCGTTATTATTTATCCCGCCCAGATCGACCTGAAGCGCTCCGCCGGAGTAGCCCCCGGAAGAAATGCGGGCACCGTCGGCATAGGACGGTTCGCTGGTCGAGCGGAAGGTGTCGTCGTTATAAGAGAAACCGTCTTCATCGGCATCAAAATCGGCCCAGAACAGAAATGCCCCGCTGGTTCCGGCCCGCCAGTAATTTGATGTCAGTCGGTACTCGGAATAAGCAGTGCTGTTCGGCGTCACCGTGACAAAGCGGGTAAGAGTGTCATCGGCACCGGCGTAGACGATTTCGATGTCGTGGCGTCCGATAGGAATCGAATCGAACGCGAAGTACCCCCCGGCGTCGGGTGTATAGGTTTTTGTCATAAGCGCGCCGGTGCCGTCGGGGATGGTCAAAAGGACCGATAGTGAATCGTTGTAATCCGGACCGGGGGGAGTGCCATCGACGTCGTATACATTACCGGTTACGCTATTCAGGAGAAGCTCGGCGCTCGAACCGGCGATTGACCGCACTACGTTCGATCCAGAACCGCTCGAGGTGATGTTGACACCGCTGATAGCATAAGTACTATTCCACGGATCGGTTTTGAAATCATTGGGGTCCTGGCTGAATGAATTGTTCAGGTACGGTCCTCTCCACGTGCCGAGCCCCGGATCGGTTGTGAGGGCGTCGAGATTCGGGGGCAGAGCGCCGTTATCGCCGACGTATCCGAAACTGCTGCGGGTCCCATTGTTCTCCAGATCGGGATTTCCGGCGACGGCCAGAGCCAGCGCGTCCATTTCTTTTTTGGCGTCTTCGACTTTGCCCGCTTCGAGCGCCGGACCGACATATTTGGCCGCCACGGCGGCGAGAACGCCCATGATGACTATCACGACGACCAGTTCCACGAGCGTGAAACCTGACGGTGTGGCTATATTTTTATCGAAGGCTCGGTGCATCTAATTCCCCATATTGTACAAAGCCTGAATCTGCGATTCCGATAGCGCTTTTCGGTATATCCGAACGTCGTCGATTATTCCCCGGAAATACCCGCTGTTGTTGCCGCTTAGAAGACCTATCACCAATTGCGACGACGTGTTGGGTATCGTCGAGCTTGATTCGGTGGCGGTTTTGTCGAGAGCACCGTCGACATAGACCTTAACTCTCGATGCCGATGGCTGGGTTCCATCGAAGACCACGGCCAGATGGTACCATTGATTGGGCGTAAAGACCCGGTTGGTGCTGAACCGGTTGTCGTTGCCGGAGATATCGACAAAAAGCCGATTGCCGGTGTAGAAGAAGAGGCTGTACGAGTACTGCGTGGAGGGATCGACTCTTTTCGAAACCGGGCAGCGCGGGTTTCCGTCGAGCGTGGTCGGATATGCCCAGACAGATACGGTCAGGTATTGCGTGTTGTCGAGAGTGTCATTGTCGGCAATAATCACCCGGTCGTTGTTGCCGTCAAATTCGAGACCGCCGTCGATTTTGCCCGTAACCCAGTCGCTTGATGGGTCCATGCTGGTTAAGGTGCCGTTATTTCCAATGGGCGATGAATCATAGGCGGTCGTACCCGAAGTTTCATCCAGCTTCCAGTATCCGACCAAACCGGCTGATGTGCCCATCAAAGCCAGTTGGGCGATTTCGGCCGAATCCAAGGCGTAGTTGTACAGCCTGATGTCGTCGAGCTTGCCTTTCCAGAACTGCCCCGGAGAACCGTTGATATCGACCGCGCCGATCAGGAGGTTTCGCGAAGTTTCCACAATCGGTCCGGCGACGTTTTGGTTATCGAGAACGCCGTTGAAATATATTTTCCAGGTCGTGCCGTCGTACGTCCCTGCCACATGCGTCCAGGTCGATTCGGGCAGCGTTTGTATCGACTGCACGCCCACTTCGCCGGGCTGCCAGTGGCGGAAGCTCACTTTACAGTCGGAGCTGGAAGTCTTCAATTCCCACTGGGTCCTGGTGCCGTCGAAGCCTTTTGATACGATCTGTTGATCGACGGCTATATCGGTCGGGTATACCCAGACTGCGACGGTCAGGGCGTTGACGTGCGAAAGCTGATTACCGATGTTGACATAATCGTTGACACCGTCGAAATCGAGAGCGCCGTTCAAAGCGCCGGTGGTCCAGTCGGAGACCGACATATTGGTCATGGTTCCGTCGTGCCCGCCGCCCGAGGAATCGTGCGCAATGAGGCCGGACATTTCGTCGAGCATCCAGTGCCCCACCAGCGACGGCGTTTCGGTCGTGGTCCCGACGAAACTGATACCGTTGATATTTTGATTCCCGGTCCCGAATGGTCCGTCGCCGTCGAAATACATGGAAGCGGTACCGCTGACCGGATTGTACTCGATTATGTCTTCGTCGTCGAAGTTGAGTCCCGCAATTGTCTCGTTGTTGGCGTCGGCCGAAAGCAGAATGTTACCGCTTTCGAGGACGTGCACGGCGTCGATGTCGGCGTTATTAGAGAAGTGAGAGCTTCCGTCGAAATACATGGACGCCGTCCCGGTTGACGGATTAAAATCGACCAGGTCGTCATCGTCGAAATTCAGGCCGCCGATTCTCGCGGAACCGGTAGTGGACAGAATAATATGCCCATTGTCGAGAACGCAGACCGCGTCGATGTTCTCACTGTTCGAAAAAACAGTGTCTCCCCAAAGGTACCTGGTCGCGCTGCCGGTCGCGGGGTTGTACTGTATCAAATCATCGCTGTCGAACGATTGAGCGCCTATGGTTGCGGTGCCCTCGGTCGAAAGGATTATGTTGCCGTTATCGAGAATGTGTATGGCATCGACGTTTTCATCGTTGGAAAACGCGGTGCTGCCGTCGAAGTACATTGATGACGTATCTGAGGTAAGGTCATATACAATCAAATCTTCATTTCTAAAATTAAGACCGCCAAGTGTTCCATTGTCGGAAGTGGTCAGGACGATATAATCTGACGCATTTATGGCCGTCGTATCGGAGAAATAGTCCTGTGCGAAGCGATACATCTTGCTGCCCTTATTGCGTGGGAGGATGGTCATTTCGCGGTCGAGTGTGTCGTTATTGGGCGTGAATATTATATACAGCGGATGCTGCCCCACCGGAAGAGAATCGAGTGCAAAACCACCGGTCGTATCAGGATGACAGGACCGTGTATTATAACCCCCAACTCCATTGGGGAAGGTCACTATTATGTCGACCGAATCGGCGAAGGCGCTGCCGGGCGACTTGTCGGACCGGTCCTTAATTTCCCCGTTGAACGTATTGATCAGGTAGTCATCGGTGGCGTCGGCGATTTTCTTGGTAATCGTACTGCCGCCGCCGGTACTGGTGATGGTAATTCCGCCGGAATAGCTATAAGCTTTGTTCCATTCGTCATACTTGAACCCGACGCTGTCCTGCAGAAAGTCCGACGGAATGTACGGCCCGTCCCAGGTACCCAAGCCGGGATTTTGGAACAAAGCCTGTAAATTTGGCGGGAAAGCACCGACGTCGCCGATATAGCCGAAATCCGAACGCACCCCCGCCTGGGTGGCTGAAGGGTTACCGACTATGGCGTTTGACAGCATTTCCATCTCGCGTCCGGTTTTGGTTTCGCGCGAATCACAAATGGCGGTCCCCATGTACTGCAGGACCGACCCGGCCACGATACCGATGATTACTATCACCGCCAGCAGTTCGATCATGCTGAAGCCGGATATGTCGTGATAAGATTTTACCATAAGTCTGAGTAAAACTGTATTTCCGTGTAATAATCTTTGCCCGGATTGACGTTGATCCTGCGGGTCAGGGTGTCGTTGTCAGGAATGTACACCATTTGCAAAGTGTGAATACCGATCGGGATAGAATCGAAAACCGCCGAGCCGTTGGCGTCGGGATTGATGGTGCGCGTGCGGTATCCGCCGGTGCCATCCGGATAGGTAAGGACGATTCTCACCGAGTCTTTGTAATCGTCACCGGGTGGCGTAAAGCCGAGATCGATCAGGGCAATCGTGACGCGATTGTAGAGCAGGTCACCTACCGACCCGGCGATTTCGCGGGTAAGCGTCTCCGGGCCGCCGGTCGAAGAGAAGTTCGCCGACGGTGACGATATCGCTTTACCCCAGGCATCGAGTTTGAAATAACTATTGCCGCCGCCCGTGGAGAACTTATCCCTGATGTACGGTCCTTTCCACGTCGCATATCCGCCGGGATTGGTGACGAGGTCGTCCCAGATTGTCGGGAGCGCACCAACATCGCCGACGTAACCGAAATCGGTCCGAACCCCGCCGGATTCCAGAGCGGGATCGCCGGCCGTGGCGCGGGCCAGGTTGTCCATAATTTCACGCGTCTTTTCGAAGCGGGATAAATTGGTAGCCGATCCGATTGTCTTGGTTGCGACCGCCGCCAGGATGCCAATAATAATAATGACGACGATAACCTCAACAAACGTATATCCCGCCCGAAGCCGATTTTTGTCTTCCATCTTGTTTTCCGACAACGGGTTTTCTTCATATCTATTATCGGAAGAATCGCAGAATGTTTGATTCGGGCCGAAATTCAGCCGGATATATAAATCTCTCTGGACATTGTGCTAACATCGTGTGTTTATTATGTTTCGAATTGAAACACGGAGACTTTTCGAGCGTAATTATTTGCAAATGATTCGAGTAACCGACCTTAAAAAAACCTTCGGGGCCGTCAACGCGGTCGATGATATTTCTTTCGAAATATCCGACAATCAGATATTCGGTCTTCTGGGGCCGAACGGTGCCGGAAAGAGTACGACCATCGGTCTTATGGTCGGTGTGTTCAACGCCGATGGGGGCTCGGTTTCCATAAATGGCGAAGACGATCCGACTCGTCCGCGTCTGCGCCGCGAGATCGGGGCCGCTCCGCAGTCGCTGGCTATCTACGAAGAACTTAGCGCCGAAGAAAATCTCGCATTCTTCGGAAAGCTATATGGTATTTCCGGAAGCAGATTGAAACAGAGAGTGGACTGGTGCCTGGAGCTGGCCGGATTGAAAGATCGCAAGGACGACCGGGTCAAGAAATATTCCGGTGGCATGAAACGCCGTCTCAACCTGGCGTGTGCCCTGGTGCACGATCCGCCGATCTTGCTGCTCGATGAACCGACGGTCGGCGTCGATCCCCAGTCACGCAATATGATTTTCGACAAGATCGAGATGCTAAAAAAAGAGGGCCGTACGATTGTATACACCACGCACTACATGGAAGAGGCGCAGCGGTTGTGTGACCGGGTGGCTATCATCGACCACGGCAAAATTCTGGCCGACGGTACGGTCGACGATTTGATCGACGCACATGGCGGCAAGGCCATAGTAAGTACCGAAGTGCAGCTGCCGCTTCCGGAAGGTATAAAACTTCCGACGGAGATCGAGGGTAATCAACTGTCGTTCGAATCCTCGCAGCCGCTTCAGGACATCGCGGCGCTGGCCGACGCCGGGATTAAGTACAAATCGCTTCGGGTCGACCGGCCGGACCTCGAAAAAGTCTTTTTGAATCTCACCGGACGGAGGTTGCGCGACTGATGGGCTCGATAATACATCTCGCCATAAAGGATCTCAAGCTGCTCTGGCGCGACCGGGTCGGCTTTTTCTGGGTGATGGGTTTCCCACTTTTGATCGCGCTGTTTTTCGGCTCGATCTTTTCCGGGTCGGGCAGTACGGCCGGGTCCATGAAGATCGCCGTCATAACCGACAATATAAATCCATCGGTGCAGGCGTTTTACGATCAGCTCGCCAAATCCGACGTGCTCGACATAACACCGATGCCACTCGATTCGGCTCGTTCGCTGGTGGCGCGGGGCAAGCTGGTGGCATTCGTGCAGTATTTTGATTCCTCCAAATCGACGTTTGATATTTTTACAGGCAAGAAGCCGCATATAAAAGTGGGAATTGATCCATCGCGCAAGGCTGAGTCGGGGTACCTAAACGGCCTGATCAACCAGGCGTACTTCATGCGCCTGCAAAGCAGCTTTACCGATCTCAAAGGCTGGCGCGGCTTTTTGAAAGAGCAGCAGGAGGGGCTCGACACGGCCGGGGCGGGCAAATTGACGGGACCGTACGGAAATTATCTCAGTAACCTCGATAAACTGCTCGCCTCGGTGGAACAGATGGATTCGGTCAATACGCAAGCCTTTGATAGTACAACCGACGGCGCGGCGGTTGCGGGCAATTCGCCGTTTTCGGGACTCGATATAGACTTCGATGCCGTCGAGGTAGCGCGGGCCGGTCCGCGTTCGTCTTTCGACATCACCTTCCCGCAGGCGTTGATGTGGGCGCTGATCGCCACGGCGGCGGCGTTTTCGCTGTCGATCGTCATCGAACGGACGCGCGGGACGTTTCTCAGGCTTCGCATTGCGCCCATCAGCCGGGTACAGATTCTGGCCGGAAAAGGCCTGGCCTGTTTTATCGCGTGTATCGGAGTCTGCTTTGTACTTATGGCCATCGGTATTTTCATCTTCGGGGTCGGGGTAGCGTCGTGGATAAATTTGCTTTTGGCGGTAGTGGCGAGCGCGGTCTGTTTTGTCGGTGTAATGATGCTGATCAGCGTGCTCGGCAAAACCGAAGCCTCGGTATCGGGCGGCGGCTGGGCGATTATGCTCGTCATGTCAATGCTCGGTGGCGGGATGATTCCGCTGATGTTTATGCCGTCGTGGTTGAAAATTGTCAGCGACATCAGCCCGGTTAAATGGGGCATCCTGGCGCTGGAGGGATCGATCTGGCGCGGTTTCAACTTGAGCGACATGATCCTGCCGCTGACTGTACTGATCGCGGTCGGGATTTTCGGATTTTTCATCGGCGTGACCATCCTCTCCCGCTCGGACGGGTGAGTCACAGTCAAGTTTTTTCCCCTTGTATAATTGCCGAATGAGTCTATATTATAATTAGTTTACATTCTGGCTACTGCCGAAGAAAGGGACATAATTATGCGTAAGATGATGATGCTATTCTCTATGGGGGCAATTGCTCTCCTGATTTTAATTGTGGTTGCAGGCGCGGCGCCGATGCTTCGCGCCGAAGAAAATACGAGCCCCGGTGAAATCGTATTTCTCCATCTGCAGATTGATTCTGCCAGAGTGACCCTTCTGGATACCAGAACCGTCGCAGGGAGTTTAAAAATCCCGCGGGCCGATAGGGTATATCGAGCCGTTTATTTTGAAGCCGCCGATAAATCGGGCAAGGTCGTGTATCAGGGGAGTATCGATGATCCGTTGGTCAAGCGGCTGGAATACGAAGACCCCGACAATCCCGGAAAGTTGAAGTCAAAAACAGTTATTCTTGATAATGCCGAGTTAACGGTGCGGATACCGGGCAATATGAATATCGAGAGTGTCAGTTTTTATCGCCTCGGTGCCGGATCCGATATTGCCTCCAAAAAAGAAATGGGACGCCTGATCGGATCGGTCCCGGTTACACTCGGGGCGGGGGGTGACCGATGAAACATCGTACCAAATTCTTATTGGCGGGGCTGTTCGTAATAATCGGCATAATAACGCCCCCAGCTCTGGGCCAGGTGACCTTCGAGGAGATCTACGACAACGGTCCGGATTCGAACCGGTTGAATATCGTGGTTTTCGGCGACGGTTACATAGCCGGACAGGAGGACTTTTTCCGGCTCGACGTCCAGTCGTTCATCGGAGATATGTTTTCGACTCCGCCGTTTTATCAGTATGAGAGCTATTTTAACGTCTATGCGATTTTTGTGCCGTCCAACGAAGCCGGTTCCGATCATCCCTCGTCGGGGATTTATCGCGACACATATTTCAGTAGTACGTACGACAGCTACGGTATAACGAGGTTGATCACTATTCCGCCCAACGATTATGATTCGGATTATAACCACGGCGAGGGTCGCATATTCGATTTACTGGCTACGTACAAGCCCGACTACGATATATTGATTTTGCTCGTCAATGATACGCAGTACGGCGGGTCGGGCGGAATTCTTGCGATTTCTTCGCTGAATTCCTCTTCGTCCGACGTGACGATGCACGAACTGGGGCATTCGTTCGGTGGGTTGGCCGATGAGTACGAAGATTACACGCCCGGTTACAGCGGCTATGAATCACCCAATACCACCGCCGAGACGGTGCGGGAACTGATCAAATGGACGGACTGGATTGAACCATCGACACCCATTCCGACCCCGGAAAACACTTCCTATATCGGTATAGTCGGTCTGTTCGAGGGGGCGTGTTATGAAACGTACGGCTGGTATCGCCCGATGTTCTTCTGCAAGATGCGGGAGACGACCCGTCAGTTTTGCTCGGTCTGCAGGGAAGAATTGGTGAAAGCGGAATATGCCATGCTATCGCCTATTGATTCGGTATCACCGGTCCAGTCGACGCTGGAGCTTTTGCCGACCGAGACGATGACTTTCACGGCTCAGCCGCTGGTTCCGCCCGGACATGAATTAGGCGTGCAGTGGTATCTTGATGGTACACCGATAGTCGGAGCGACCGCGACCGATTACGAACTCGACGGTGCTGTTTTGAGCAACCCTTCGTACGTTCTCGAAGCCCGGGTGTTCGATACCACATCGCTGGTGAAAAACGATCCGGCCGGGCTTCTCACGGATGCGTGGTCGTGGACGGTCAGTCCGGTGTACATTTGCGGTGACGTATATCCCGACGATCTCGTGAACCTGCTCGATATATTGTATTTGATAGATTATAAGTACGGGGTGCCGACCGGTCCGGCTCCCGACCCGTACGCTCTCGGTGATGTCGATTCCGACGGGACCATAAACCTAATAGATATATTGTACATTATTGATTTCGTTTATGGAACACCGCCGGGCCCGGCACCGAGTTGCACGTTTTAGTTAGTCGAAGACGGCATACATAGACATGCGCCGATCACGAAATATTTTGTGCATTGTACAATCTGTCAGGTAACAAATCGGACTTCATAGGAATTAATATCTTATGGAACGTGAATTTATTCCTGCTCGAACTGGTAAAGCAGTCCCGCCTAATTCAATCTCCAGAGTTCGAAATTAAGATAAGTCGCAAACGTGACCCAGAGAATGTACGGTACGATCAAGATTGCGGCATGACGATTTATCGTGCGGAATTTCATCGCCGTCAGGATTATAAAAACCAGAAGAATCAGGATGTCGATGAGAGCGAAGCCGATTTGATGTTGCCCGAAAAATATCCAGGACCAGAGGGCGTTAAGAACCAATTGTGCACCATAAAGTGACAGGGCGAGTCGATTGGATTTAAACCCGCCGCGTCTCCAGACCAGCCAGGCCGCCAGAGCCATAAGAATATATAGCAAGGTCCAGACCGGCGCAAAAATGAAATCGGGAGGGGTGAGAGCCGGTTTGATAAGAGCGCGGTACCAATCCCCGGGCAAAAATCGGGCTCCTATACCCGCAAATACGAATGTCGCTGCCAGCCAGCCAAGCAGACCAAGAAGTTCAATAGTCTTATTAGTGTTATGGACTGTTTTCATATCAGTGGTTATAATAGTTTTTGCCAGCCTTTGTTCCGCATTCAACGCACAAGTTTGTGACTGCAGAAAAGGCTCAGCTGGGTCGGGCCACTGGTCAGGGGTTCCGAACGCCGCGGATAAGTATCATACAACCGACAGACAAGGGCGTCTGCCGGCCACGAAAGCGATATCGTGCCCTTATAATTAATCCCCGTAGCAATGTAATATAGTGCCGAACCAGCCCCCAGCCCAGGCTTTACCGCCTACAGCATATACAGAATTTAAATGAGCCGATGGAAATGAATTTTGCTTTAGCCATGATTGGCCCCCATCGTTTGTGCCCAGAATTATTCCATCCTTACCCACCGCCCATCCGGTCAATGAATCACTGAAGCCAATTGAATAGAGAACCACATCTTCGGCCGTATTGTCTATTGATTGAAGGTTCCAATTCTCGCCGCCATCAGTTGTGGCAAGAATAACACCCCTGCCGCCAATAATCCAACCGTGCCGACTATCCGCAAAATATACATCTGCCCATGTAGTGCCGGTAACCGGCATTTCCTTAATCATCCATGAATCGCCCCCGTCGACGGTGTAAAAAACACCTAAATTACCGACAACCCAACCTTTCAGGGAATCGACAAAATATACGGCTTCCTTATATCCGTTTTCTGAATATTGCACATTCCACGAGATGCCGCCGTCAACCGTATTCAGAATGGAGTACCACCCCACCGCCCAGCCGTGCAGACTATCAACGAACATCATATCCCAGACTCTTGTATTGATAGATTCAGCGATTCGTTGCCACGTAATACCACCATCGGTTGATTGATCGAAATTACCGCTATAATCACATGCCCAGCCGGTTAACTCATTTATGAAACAAACGGATTCACCTGCAGAACTATTGGTGAACTCCCAGGATATTCCACCGTCATCGGTTCGAAATACGCCGTCAAACCCGGCCAACCAGCCGTGGAATTCGTCGATGAATTGAATATCCCAAATGGGACTCCGATTCCCGGAGGTTATCAAATCCCATGAATAACCGTTATCGGACGATTGAACGATTGTCCCGCCCTGTCCGACGGCGCAAATATTCTGGTTGCTCGAATGGGACAGGGCATACAACGTATAGCCGCCGCTATAGACATAATCTCCCCAGCTGAGACCACCATCTTCAGTTCTAAGTATGGTTCCGCCGTATCCTGCAATATACCCGACATTTTGATTTATATAACAAATGTCACTATGCGGAACGTTTGTGAGCTCGACATTCCAATTCAAGCCGCCGTCAATTGTATTTATCCTTATGCCACCAATAAATGTTCCCTGATAGGCCTCTCCTACAATAGTAACGCTATTTTCGGAAGCAGAGGCGATCGCGTATAGGGAGGCGAGGACGTCATCATCAAGCTCAGGATCACCCAAATCCACAGGAACTCCGGCATCAACTCGCACCCAATCCTTCCCGCCGTTACTTGTATACAGCAGTTCCGCGTAGGCAACAGCCTCAAAAGATGAACCAATCGCCCAGCCCCTCTCTCTATCTAAAAACAAGACGTCTCTTAAGTAATATGAACCTGTCCCTCTCTGAAGGCTCCAGGTCCTGCCTCCATTTTTTGTGGCAAGAATAACACCGGAAGAACCGACCGCCCAGCCGTAAGAGCCATCGACGAAATACACTGCCATAAGTTGCGCGGTGGTATTTGAATTTTGTTTATACCATGAGAGGCCGCCGTTTCGGGTATGCAGTATAATTCCGTTATCTCCGACTATCCAGCCGTTGCGGGAATCCAAAAAGAACAATCCCCGACCTGTCTCATCAAAATATTTCTCTTCTCTCCAGGTTAGTCCACCATCCAATGTATGAAGCATTGTAGCCACATCGCTAATCGCCCAGGCTTCATTGTCACTGATGAACGCTATATCCAACAGGTCGTTGGACGTGGGCAAGGGATTTTGTTGCCGCCATAATTGTTCGACATGAGAGCCATTATTGCTGTCTATTGGATTCGTGCCGGAACATTGAATAATCAAGCACGAGAGGATAAGGCTGCAAATCAATTGCAAAGGATTTTTCATCAATCGACGCTCCCCTAGATATTACTATACTAATATAAAGAATTATCCGGAATGGGCAAATGATTTATAATTTCATTCGCA
>CAZMWI010000010.1:21053-38978 GCA_964569945.1 uncultured Ignavibacteriaceae bacterium | reverse complement strand
CAGAGTTATAGCCGGATTAGACCGGCAGATTTTCGGCTCAACCATATCGGCATAATTGCGAATCTCGTTTCCACCCGCGTTGACGTCATCTATCGAAGCGCGGAAAGTGAACGACATCTCCCCGCCCGGACCGATAGCCGGTATATTCCAGATAATTACGCGCGCATTCGCTTCGTACACTCCGGCCGCACTGGCCGACCCGGGGACAAATTCGACATATTCGGGAATGCTGTCGTGAACAACGATTCCACGATAAACCGAATCACCGGTATTGGTCAGCTTGATAGTGTAAAGCAGGGTATCGCCGATTTGGGCCAGGCGTTTGTCCACTGCTTTTTCGATAAGCAACAGTGACGGCGGCTTGTCCGGAGTGACAATCGTCTCAACTTCATTGCTGGTGGTGTTGCGCGGAGAAGTCATATGTGCCGCGTTGACGATTACGGAACCGTCGGGCGCGTCATCTTTAACCATAATCTGAAACCGCAACAGGTGCATCTGGTATGCGTCCAGAGGCGCAAGATTCCACGTTAATTTATTTTGACCGGGATTGTAGGAAGCCTGATAGTTCGCCGAGCCGTTCACATAATCGACAAATCCCGGAATATTGTCTTCAATTACGATATTATCGGTTGTTGTATCCGAACCGTTGTAAACGCGAATAAGGTACGTTACTACCTGGCCGCGCTGGGCCTCGGTCAGATCGACGTATTTGATCAGCTTCATAGTAGCAGTGTCCGGAGGACAAACCTGCGGTTTTGTATCCTGGGCAATTGCCCCGGTGCTTGCCAGCAGCACTCCAAAGACTATAAGGAGCGCCGTCATGACTGCCTTCTGCATGATTCTCGTGTTAATCATAGTCATGGCCCTCGCTCCTAAAATTTCCCGACCAGACGAATGAACCCGCCCTGACCGCGATAATAGCGGTCGGGGTATTCGTCCGGATCGTTTTCTATTCGTTCATATCCGCCGGAAACTCTGAACCATTTCGCGTTTTCATAGCCCAGCTCCAGCATTGTATAGGTCTTTTGGTCATCCAGCGAACTGCCCAGCATGATGCTTTTGACCGAACCGCGGGTGAAAAAGCCTTTGCCCAGACCCACGGCTCCGCTGAGGAGTAAAATGTATGATTCCGACGTTATCTTCCCTACCGGCGGATCGTGGTCCGCCTGCCAGCGCCGGATCATACCGGCTGTAAGTTCTGTAAACCGGTCCCGGTTCCAATTCACTTTAAGACCCAGATCCCAGAGCTTTTCATAATGATTGAGGCTGTCCTTCTGAGACCGCAAGCGATATTCGCTTTCGGCATTGAAAGACAAATGGTGGGTGTGGAAATATGTCAGTTGGCCCAGCGCGAAATCATCAGATGATTTATTGTACGGATTGCTCGTAAGATCTTTGTCTTCATAGTGTCCGATCTTGCCCAAAGCCTTTATTTTGGTTGCCGGTAAATATTCTATTGCGAGGTTGCCCGCCTTCTCGATGCGGGTTGGGTCGCTCTGCCAGAGTTTAAAGTTATCACCCGGCATCGTCGTTCTTTTATATTCGGCCGTCGCCAAGCCGCTCAGATTGCGATGCGGCTGCATGCGAATTTGTGCCTGGGTCACATCTCGGCGGTCGTCATATAAGTTTTGATCTTTGTCTTTGCGCAAGTCCATCTTCTGTGACAGGCTGATTCGGTATCCGTCGCGCGGGGTCGCGCCGACCATAAAGGCCACCTGCTCGGTATTGGTATTGGCCGCTCCCGAATCGTTGTTATTGCGGAACGCGATATGTTCGAAATGCGCACCGTAATCGAACCGTCCGATATAGCTGATGGAATCCTGATAGCCATTTATATTAACAATGGCTCTGTTCTGGTAGGTGTCCTCCGTGGCTGGATTATCGACATTCTCGACGTTGCGCCGCTCAAACCTGACATCGAAACCGAACTGCTTGATCAGTCTGTTATCATATCCGGCTGAGATTATTTTCTCGTCGCGTTTGCCGTCGTAAAAATTGAAATCACCGGCCGAATCCAGCGTCCGAATTTGCGTATAATCCGCTCTGATGTGCTGGCTGCCGGTTATATCATACTTGCCACCCAGACCGAACCGCCGCTGGTTCTTGACCGGATCAAGATCGCTGTTGGTAAACGACTGGAACTGATCGTCGATGCTTTGAAAATGCCCGGTCAATTCGAGATGCTCGATCGGGGTTGCGGTCACTCCGGCCCGAAGCGCCTGATAATTGGAGCTGTTGTCTTCTTTTTGCGAACCGGCCACTTCGACAAAGGCGCTGCCCCAGCGGTCGTCGGCCGCTTTAAAATCGCCGCCGAAAAGGTCTTCCGGCTCGCCGATCCCGGCCCCGGTCGCGTTATTATCTATAAATCTATGCAGATACGACCCGCCGACCTCGACGTTGTCCTGCGGGGTCAAACGAACTCGCGCCCCGGCCAGATCATCGTTGGCGTCGCGGGTGTAATCGTATGTGATAACTATATAAATCGGGTCGGACGATAAATTCTCGCTCGCTACCGGAGTAAATAGTATGATTCTCCCGCGGTCGTAATCGATGTCATAATCGGCATTCCTGACCAGCTTTTTGGACGACAGTACGGTCGTCTCGTCGAACCGGTCCCGAACCTCTATTTTAACTTCTTCACTACCGTTGACAATCGGCGCGTTGGTCAGATCGTACGGTCCGATGGTTCCGTTGGCCCGGATACCAGTCACAGTGCCTTCCCTGAAAGCCTTGCCTTCGAGCTTGCCGCCGACGGCTTCGATTCCGACCGTCTTATCGTGCAAATCGGCGAAAGCCCCGAACAGGGATCTGTTCTTAAGTGTGAACTGATTATCGCCGAAACTCGAATGAAGCGTCCCGCCTTCAACATAACCGTGCTCGTCGGATTCGAGACGGGCCATCAGTTCCAGTCGGGACGGTTCCTGCGGCTGATATAGCAGCCGTTTGTCAAGGTTGCCGTACTCCCACAAACGCTGAGGATCATACCGTCCTTCACCGGTGAAACGCCAGCCGTCCCAAAGCGGTTCGGTCGATTTCATCGACAGGCGGAGGCGATACAGCCTCGGGTCGTTCGTACGGTACTCGTTTTCCAACCTTGAATCAACCACGACCGTGCCGTCCAGGAAGAAATGACGGTTTATATTGCCGTTGGCCAGAAGCGAGGACCGATAGGTGCCGGTATAATCCTCGTTGAAGTCGGGATTGCCGGCCTTGAAAGAAGCCACATCGCCCTTGACGTCAAGAGCGTGCAAAGTGATTTCCCCGAAACCAAGCAAAAGCAGGTCGTGCCTGTTTTCATCGGGATTGAATCGTTTGACAATGCCGGCGGCGGCTCCCTGTGCGATCAGCAAGGTCGCCAGTCCCGGTATGACCAGATGCAGCAATGTTTTTTTGATATTCATATCTCTATTTGTGGAATCAAGTTATAATTTTCATTTTTATCGCGCCCGGCATGTAATTTCAGGCAGCATTATTAGTTTTCCGTATCCGGTTCGCGCAAATGACGTGCCGCCCCGGCGATCATCTCCATTAGCACCCATGTTTGCTTGTATAAGAATCCCGAGAAAATCATAAATGTCAAGCCCTATGCGGGATTTTTTCGTATATGCCTGGATTTTCTCAACTGCAGACTATAATGACAACCGCAATTGATTACATTTTAATCCCTTATAAGAGTTTCGCTGCCGAATACAAATTTACGAAGGAGCAATATTTTATCCTGATTTGACTGTACGAAGTTTGAACAAACGTCATTTCCGCGGAAAAATCGGATTTAGAATCCAAATTGAATTTGATTTCGTACTGCAGAGACTTGCATAATCTGGAAAATGGCGAAAAATAATGACAATGCCCCCGGACAAAGTATCCGGGGGCACTGCGCTTCGTTGGGGGCTGGGATATTTTAAGATTTGCGATTGCGGATCAAGCCTAAGCCGGTCAGTCCGAGACCGAACAATGCGAGAGTCATCGGTTCCGGCACGGACGAGACCGAAAACGTAACCAGGGCATTGCCCTGGTAGCCCTGATAGTACGTATCAGGCAGGCACTGCCACCAGTTGGAATCGACGTTGCCGACCATTGACAGCGAAGCAATGCCGGTGTTGGGGCCGGTGAACGTACAATCGAAGATATAATCGCTGTTGAAGCCGAACAGATCGCTCATGAAGCCGCCGACCCAATCGGCCCCGGATTGAAAGTCGGCGTACGAATTGACGCCGGACGACTGTATCGTGGGGAGCGTGGCACCGGTAAACGGATTGACAAGATTTTCGATTTTCAACTGCCACTGCCAGTCTTTAAGCGGATTGTTCATGATGTCATGCAAAGTCGGATAGGAATCGTCGATAGTAAAACCAAAACCGAGAAATCCGGCGGCGTTATAGTACACCCCGGTGAATTCACTATTCCAGCGCTGGTCGGTTTCTCCGAATTCACCGATTACGTCGCCGCCGCCGTCCCAGGCGACATAGCCCGATGGATCGCCTCCGGTCAGGGTCAAAGCGGATGAAGCCGCAGGCATCCACCAGATGGCGAGCGCCATCAATAGCAGCAAGGCTCCGAAATTTTTCCTGATCATCGCATTCCCCTTATGCAAAAAATTGTAATTCTATTTATTCCTGATAGCACTTCTGCAAAAAAGAGGCCAAAATCATTTTTGCGCATAATGATGGGATTCAGCGGCCTCAAGTAAGTGCAAATAGCGGTGAACGAACCTAATTATTTGACAAATCCGGGCCGATTGCATTATTTGCCGTATAATGTATAAACCTTGATGTTTTAAAATTTAACATTTGAAATGAAAAATAATAGAGCCTCATTAAGTCTGTTTGCCTTATTCGTATTTGTCATAATCATCGGCCCGGCCAGGGTTGCTGCTGAATTTACCGACCTCGCCACCGCCAAAAAAGCCGCGGCCGCGTCGGGCAAAAGGATTCTCATGGAATTCTACCGCGAATCGTGCGAATTTTGCCATAAGGCCAATGAAGAATTCGTGTCCAATCCGGACATAATAACTGCTCTGAAAGACGTCGAGCATCTTAAACTAAACGCCCGCGAGGGTGAAGGTTATGAGCTTGCACCCAAGTATGAAATAGGTTACAACTTCCCGGTTTTCATTTTATGCGATTCAGCCGGTGAGCCTTATTATAGATGGATCGGATACACCGACTCCAGAAGCTTTTTGATTCAGCTAAAACAGGGTCTTAATCAGACAATGACCGTAAGCCAACGAATTGCCGCGCAGCAAAACAGCCCGACCTTCGAGTCTGCGATTTTTCTGGCTCGTTATTTCGATGACGCCCTCGATTATTTGAAGGCTGCCGAATATTACCGCGAGGCCGAGAAATTGTCAGGCAGTGCTCACAGGAATTATTCTTATCAGATATTCAGCAACCTGGCCAGCGCTTCCTGGAACGATCAGATAGACTTCGATGAAGTCATTCCGGCAGCCGATACGATTCTTAAATTTAACCGACCATATGATGTTGTACGTATGGCATCGAGCCTGACCAACCTGGCGCGTAAAGTGGGCAGACTGGAAGATGTAAAGAATTATCTGGAAACGGGTATTCATACCGCCAAGGCGCATCGTGATGCGGAAAACATTTCGAAATATTACCCCAATCTTCTGGCCGACTATGCCCTGCACTTCAGTCACGATACGGCTGCGGCCATGAAGATCAAGCAGTCGACCTATGGCGACGACTGGCAAAGCAACCCTGTTCACTGTTATCAGTTTGCGAAATGGTGTCTCGACCGACAGATTAATCTGGAACAGGCCGAACAATTGGCCCGGTCAGCGGTCGATGGCATGAAAGAGGGCTATTATCGCGGACGCGTTTATTACACGATTGCTGCAATCTGTCATGATCGAGGCAACCGGGACGAAGCCATAGAAATGATGCAGGCGGCTATCCAGCAGGAACCCGAAAATGATTATTATTGGGACTTGTTAAAACAGTATCAGGCGGAAAATCAATAATATCGAATCTATTTTGACCCTCCTTTTAACGTGGCGATTTTATCGACAATCTTTTGATAACCGTCGGCATCCCAATCCGGCATTCCGACCTTTTTAAGATTATCCTGCGCGTTTTCAAAATATCCGAGAGCACTCGCAGAATCTCCCTCGGCCAGAATGATATCACCGAGATCGCGGTAAGTCAAACCCACGAATTCCGTATTCTCGACGCGCTCGGCCCAGGCCAGAACCGGTCGCAGCCATTTTCCGGCGTTTTCATAATCGCCGGAAAGCAGATAAGCGTGTCCGACAGCCCAATCCGCAATGAGTTTATTCTGCTCTGTGCCATATTGCCAGTGATATTCGCGGGCCTTTAAATATGCATCGAGCGCTTCCAGATACTTTTCCTGATCTTCATACGTTGCCCCAAGATTATTCCAAAGCGGCCCGAGCCAGTGAGTAATATTGCTTTTTTCCGCTTCGGCGATACCTTTCTTGCCCCATTCAATCTGTTGTTCGGGTGTCCCCACTATTGCCACCATATGGGCGGCGTCAATGGCCCGGCTTGGCATCTCGTTATTTTCGCAGAAATTATACATCTCCTTAAAAGTCTCGGTCGCCTTCTTAAGATCATTCTGCTGCCATTCGAAACGACCCCGGACCCCCAGATAGCGTGACCATCCGAGAGGCTGGTTCTGGCGGGCATCCGCCTCAGCCGCTTTGAGATAAGGCAGCCCAGAAGCCGTGTCATTTTTAATAAGATAGCATCGAGCGATCATGGCGTTGGCCTCGACCTCATTGGATTTATTGCCTTCTTTTTTGGAGGCTTCCAGAGCCTTTGCGAAAATATCCCGGGCTTTATCATATTCGCTGGCGCTGAACGCGCTGTCGGCTGATAAAATCAATTCTTGTGAAGTCATTTGTGAATCTCCATTCGCGGCATAAGCTGCCTTAACCGGCTGCAATACAGCCCAAAAGGCCATTATATGGCATATAATCTGAATCTTATTCAATTTAGATTCTCCTGTTTTTTGAATATTGTGATATATTAACTTACGATTTCGAAAAGAATTTCAAAAGACATTTTATTTTTAAATTTTTAATATTGTAGTATCTGTTCGATTTCCGGATAATAGACAATATTCGACACTTGCGTATGTGCAAACGGAGAGCGGACTACGGAATATTTGACATTTAATCAGGAACCCGCTAAATCTGAGGCGGATAATCGCTTAAAATGGGGATTTGCGGGCAAAAATGCCTTGACATATTTAAAAAAAATATGTTTATTTTGATAAGTTACGGAGTTACCTGTCCAATTGTCAAATTGGATTGTTTTTTAAAGTACTTCCTTGTCCCGCATTGGACTTGGCGTATTAACAAGACTGCAAATTATTGTATCTATAAGTACAACTAAATTAGCATGTTAATGTAAACACCATTTTTTTGTTAATCAAGGAGGTGATGCTACTGGCTTGGGACTTCTGTCCGGCTATCACTCCGGACAAAATTAAATGTTATTGTAACTAACCATCATTATCATTAACCAAGAGGTATGTGCATGGTTAAAAGCAAAGTTTCTTTAATGATAATCCTCGCGATTTGCGTCGTCTTAGGCTCTTTCCTTCTGGCTTCAGCCGAGGAAAAACCTCTTCTTTTGAATCCTACAACTTCTAAAGCCGAAGTGGTGCCTACTCACATCGAAAATGAAGTGCCGCTTGTTCAGACTAGCGAAAACAACAATGATAGTCCCGAACTGCTTCAGGCCGAGCAGGATAAGCTCAATGGAGTGGGAGTGGTTGATAAGGTCGAAGCTCCTTTCTCAATAAGAGAGGGTATTACCGATATCAGTGGCCGCACTTCTTTCCACAATGTTTCCAAAGGCGACAAGTCAACTCTGTTTGAGGATGATTTCCAATCTTATACGGCCGGCACGCCCGATGACCCGTTTCCGGCTCCGTGGACAAGAGTGACCACGGTTGCGGGTTATACCTGGTTTGTGGCGACGGCCTCATCCGGCGGTGTCCCGAATGGAACCCAGGCTGCCCTGTGTCCTTACGGCCCTGCCGGCAGCCCTCAGGATGAATGGCTGATTTCTCCGCTTATTGATGTTTCCGGCGTTACTGGAAATCTCTTTATCGATTTTCAGTATCTGCACGACAACACCAACTGGCCGTTCACCCTGGATCTTTATGTTTCGACCACCGGCACTTCGACCGGTGACTTCACTCAGGTTTGGGCCGCGATGGATCAGACTCATGACAACATGGTCTGGTCGGATGCGACCGTCGATCTGACCGCTTATACCGGCGGCAATCTTTATATTGCCTTCCGTTATATCGGTGAAGATGCCAACCTGGGTGGTATCGACAATGTCATCGTTTACGATGAAACCGTCCTTCCCGGACGTTGTTGCTATGGCGACCCGACTGCCCCGGATTGCGCTGACATGCTTCCGGCGGATTGTCAGGCTCTAGCCGATTTTATTTCGTTCGATCAGGATCTGTCCTGTACAACCGACCCCTGCCCGATTCCGAATCCGGGTCGTTGCTGCTATGGCGATCCTTATGCTCCGTCCTGCGCGGAAGAATACGAATTTGAATGCTCGGCCCGTCCCGACATGATTTCCTGGACGGAAGGTCTTACCTGTGCCGACGCTTGCCCCGTTTCATCCGCTCCGGATAACGATGATTGTGTCGATGCAACCGACGTATCAGGGACCTTCCCGATCGTCGTCGACGGCACAACTATCAATGCTACCGAAGATTGTCCCGAGACATTCACCGCTTGGAATGGTGTCTGGTATAAATTTGACGTCCCGTATTCGACGTTCAATGTCAACATTGACTTCTGCAATACGCCGACCGAAATTTATTCCATTGGCGCTGTCCTGCATAATTCCTGCACGTGCGATGACTATACGCTGTATACTTCAGGTGCGTTCAGCGATTGCGGCGACGGTTACACCACGCCTTCCATCAACTGGGACGGCATGACTGGTCCGACCACCCTCTATTATCTGGTGGCCATGACCGACGAATCCGATCTCCCGGCCCCGATGGACTTCCACTTCACCATTAACGTGGAAGAAATTATTCCTCCCGATAACGATCTTTGTTCCAATCCCGAATACATCGGTGAAGGCACGTTTACGGCCAACACGTCGATGGCGGGAACCGACGAAGCAGGATATGCCAACCAGAATATCTGGTACGTATACACGCCGAGTGCAAGCGGAACTGCCAATTTCAGCCTGTGCGGTTCCGATTTCGACACCAAACTGGCTGTTTACGACGGCTATTCCTGTGACCCGCTTCCGACTTTGATTGACTCTGACGATGACGGCTGCCCCGGCAAAACAACTCGTTCCTTAATTGAGGGAATAGATGTTGTGGGCGGTCAGGATTATCTGGTCGAAGTCGGCGGCTATGGAAGCAACACCGGTAATACTGAACTCGTCATCGACTTGATTCAGGGCGGTGCTTGCTGTGATCCCGCTACTGGTGATTGTAACAATGCGCCTGATGAAGCCACGTGTCTGGCTATGTACGGCGGCACTGGCATTTATCACGGTGGTCTGGATTGCGCCACTTACACTTGCACCATTGTGACCCCTGGTGATAATTGCTCGGATCCTTTTGTGTTATCACTGGGACCCGCCGACCTGCCTTATACCAATGCTAATCAGTACACGTGCGGCCGCGGCAATGACTATGTCGGCGACGATATGTGTTACGGAAGCTATTACGGCAATGGCGAAGACATGGTCTATGAGGTAACCTTTACTGAAGATATGACTGTGGAATTCACAATGGATCCGCATGGAACCACGTGGACTTATATGGAACTGCGGGAAGACTGCCCTCCGTCCGGAGGATCCAGTGGCTCCTGTGTGTTCTATATGAGAAACACTGGAAGTACGGTATATTCCTCAGGTCCGGTTTCGATATTTGCGGGAACATATTATATCCTGGTCGATACCTGGCCGTCACCCGATTGTATTCCGAGCTTCGATCTGACAATCGCTAGCGTCCCCGCCCCTGACGGTCGTTGCTGTTACGGCTACCCGATCGGTACTGACTGCGACGACATGACGTTTTTCGAATGTAACGACCTCGGTGGCAACTGGGATGGCACAAAGAACTGCACGGATAATCCTTGCGTTCTGGCCAGCCCCGGTGATAACTGCGATGATCCTTACGTGGTCAAACTCCCCGATGACATGACCGGCGGACCCGAGAACAATGCTTTTGTAAATATCAACTACACCTGTGGCCGCGGCAATAACTATGACGCGACCTGTCTGGGTTCATACGATGGCGGCGAAGACATTATTTATGCCCTCGACGTCGACGGTGAGATGGATGTAGATATCTCTCTGGTATCCTCTGATACCTGGACTGGTGTGGCGGTCTTTACGACCTGCCCGGACGATGGCACAACCTGTATAGCATATATCACCGGCTCTTCGGCTGATAAAGTGCTGGAAGGCGTGTCACTTCCTTCGGGTGTCTGTTACCTGATGATCGATACCTATCCTTCCCCGGATTGTATCGAAGAATTCACTCTCACCATCGCTCCGGCCGCGGGACCGTGCCAGATTACCTGCCCGACCCCGAACACGCCGGAAGGTGAAGATTGTATTCCCGACGACGGTGAAGACACCACTAACGGTGGTTGCAACAGCGACCCGGCGATCTTCCAGACCGTATCCTGTGGTGAAACGATTTGCGGCCTCCTGAATAATTACACTTATTTGGGCAGCGCATATCGTGACACCGACTGGTTCACCCTCCACCTCGACGAGTGGATGGAAGTGACCGTTTCCGGTCAGGGCGAAGGCACCTGGCTCTGCGGCTTTGCCGAGCAGGTTGTCCCGGGTGTTGGCGGTTGCGATAATACGACCGGTTATCTGGGCGATTATTATTCCGCCGATGAATGTGAAGAGTTCAGCTTCACCGTAACCCTGGCTCCGGGTGACTATATTATGATAGCCCTCCTGGCTTCGGGTTCCGATTACCCGTGCCCGGGCGTCAAATATTACTTCTCGGTTGACTGCACACCGACTGAAGCCATCGCCTGCGACGCCGACGGTGGCTGCGATGAATATATCTCGCAGGTTACCATTGGCGGTATTGACAATGCTACAGCGTGTACCGGATATGGTGACTATAGAGATATTTCAACTGAAGTGACGCCTGGTGAATCTTACGATATCACTGTTGTCAACGGCAATCCGTATTCCAGCGATTACTGTATCGCCTGGGTTGACTGGAACCGCGACCTGGTCTTTGACGCTGCCGAAGCCGTTACTTTTGCCGGTAGCCCTGGCTATGGCCCGTACACCGGTACGGTTATGGTCCCTGCCGATCAAGATCCGGGTGATTGTTTGATGCGTGTTCGTATCAACTACTCGAGTCTCCCTGGTCCGTGCGGCAGTACCACTTACGGTGAAGTCGAAGACTACACGCTTACCGTGGCCGAAGCCTTCGAGCCTCTGACCACCGATGTCACTCCGGATCCGCTGTTCGCCTTGATGGCTTTCGCGGCTCCGAATCCGGACGCTCCTGTTGCCGATCTTTATATCGGCCAGAACGCCGATCCGACTCATGACATGCACGAGATGGATGAAAGCTCCATGATGGTCAACGGAAGCTGTGTCCCGATGGGCGTGGAATTCCTGCCGAGTTATCCCGATTTTTCGGGTGAAGTCATGCACGTTACGGTGAGCCTCAATGAATTTGCGGCTTCCTATGGCGTCCTGTATGGCACCTCGACTCAGAATTATACCTTCGGCGGGCAATACACCGATGCCTCGCCGTTCGAAATGACCGGAGAACTGACCTTCGTGGGTCATACTCTCGGTGATGTCAACGGCGACCAGGCTCTGAACCTGCTCGATATTCTGTTGTTGCTGGGTCATATCTATAATGGTGGTGATGCTCCTATAGGAGGTATTATCACCGGCGATACCGACTGCAGCGGCGATATGAATCTGCTCGACGTTCTCGTTCTGATTTCCGCTATCTATCAGGACGGTGCGGACCCGAGTTGTATTCCGCCGATTCAGCAGCACTAACAGATAGTCTGTTGACTTAGATTAAAAGGACGGCCCTTGTGGCCGTCCTTTTTTTTGCCCAAAAAATGTTTTTAGTTGACCGACAATTCAATATTGACAAACATGGTATATGTTATATATTAATGTTGGAATTATACTTGCAAGCTTTTGGAGAGCTAAAAAGTGACTTTAACTCGGTGCCTTTCAGGCACCTTAATTAATTTCCTGCCTTTGTTTTATGGCACCCGGACCGCCCTTTGTAACCAGACAAATATTTTACTGCATTTGCTATAAAATGGGCCAACCCATTGGCCAAATTACATGCTCGATGAGGAACTAATTTTATGTGAGTAACTATACAGGAGGTTGACTTGAAATCGACAAGAGGTATGCTGCTGCTGGGATTTCTGGTAATCCTGGCGGCCGGTCTGGCGCTGCCCGCCGTGGCCGGCGAAACGGTGGTTCTAAGCAATGAACCATCAGGACTTACAATCATGGATCAAAGCCCCACTTCCATAACCGTCAAGGTTAATGTGGGCAGTGTTGAATTTGTTCCTGTTACGACCCGCGAAGGCAAATTCGTTCTTCCCCGGGTCGATCGCTTCGTCAGGTCTCAGGACTTCGGAAATCCCGATCTGCCCGTCCTGAACAAACTGCTCGCCATTCCCGTGAACAGCGAAGTGGTCGCGACCGTAATTGATCGCCAGACCGAAGAGATCCGTCTGCAGGACCTCGGGATCACCGACAAAATCATGCCGGCTCAGCCGTCATTGTCAAAATCGGAGCGTCCCGAAGACGTTGAATTCCACTACAATACAGCGGCTTATGATCAGCCCGGTTATTTTAGCCGTGAAATGACTCAAACCAAAGTCATCGGAACTCTCCGGGGTGTGCATCTGGGTATGGTTTCGGTGGCCCCGTTTGCTTATGACCCCGTGGAAAACACTTTGCAGGTAACCCGTGAGATTACTTTGCAGATTGATTTCGTCGGCGGCGACGATCAAGCCACTAAAGACCTGTATTTCGATCACTATTCGCCATACTTTGAGCCGATCTACCGGACGATCTGCAATTATGAAGGTCTTTCGGATTACAGCAAAGTCAGCGATTCCAACAATCTGGTTAAATACCCGGTCAAATATTTGATAATTTCGGATCGCATGTTTGAAGCTCAGCTTCAGCCCTTTATCGAATGGAAAACCGAAAAGGGCTTTCATGTCGTCACCGCCTATACCGATGAGATCGGGACGGCCCGTGCCGACATCAAAGACTATATCGACAGCTGCTATACTGCCGGCACTCCTGAGGACCCGTCTCCTTCGTTCGTCCTGTTTGTCGGTGATGCCGAGCAGATCGACCCGTGGCCCGGCACGGCCGGCAGTCATATCAGCGATTTATATTATTGTGAATTTACCAACGACAATCTGCCTGAAATTTATTACGGCCGTTTTTCGGCATCACAGCCTTCCCAATTGCAGCCGCAGATAGACAAAACTCTCGAATACGAAAAGTATCAGATGCCCGACCCGAGCTATCTTGAAAATGTAACTCTCGTGTCCGGTGTCGATGGTACTTATGCCATAACGCACGGAAACGGCCAGATTAACTACGGCACCGATTATTATTTCAATGCCGCCCACGGCATCACGCCCAACGTCTGGCTGTATCCGGCTTCCGATCAAAGCGGTGCTGCTGCTGACATCATTCAAACAGTCAGCGACGGTGTTGGTCTTTATAACTATACCGCTCACTGCAGCCATGAGGGTCACGCCGACCCGTCGTTTACTACCAGCGATATTCCCGGCCTGACCAACTATCATAAATACCTTCTCGGTATTGGTAACTGCTGCCTTTCGAATACCTTCGATGAAGGCACCCCATGCTTCGGCGAAGCCTTCTTGCGCGTCGCCGACAAAGGCGGTATCGGATATATCGGTGGAACCAACTCCACCTATTGGAACGAAGATTACTACTGGGGTGTTGGCTATGGCCCGGTTGTCGGAACTGGTCCCACCTACGAAGAAACGACGCAAGGTGCCTATGACGGTATATTCCATGAACACGGTGAACCGGTCGAAAAGCAATTCGTAACTAATGATGCTATCATCTTCGCCGGCAATCTGGCCGTCACCGAAGGCGGCTCCCGCGTAACTTATTATTGGGAAATTTATACCCTCATGGGCGACCCCTCGGTCATGACCTATTTGGGTGTCCCGATCGTAAATAACGTCAGCCACGCTTCCACCGTGCTCCTCTCGGCGACTTCGTTCACCGTTGATGCCGATCCGGGTTCCTTCGTGGCTCTGTCGCGCGACGGCGTCCTGTACGGTTCGGCTTACGTTGACGAGACCGGAACAGTCGATGTTCCTCTGGAACCGTTTGGTGTCCCCGGCGACGCTGATATCGTCGTGACTGCTCAGAATCGTCAGCCCTACATTTCAACTGTAACCGTGATTGCCCCCAATGGACCGTTCCTGGTCTATGACGGCAGTGTCGTCAACGATGCCCCCGGCAACAATAACGGCATGATTGATTACGGTGAAACGATTCTGCTGGGCGTCACGCTTAAAAACGTCGGACCCGACGTCTGCAACAACATTACCGCGACGTTGACGTCGACCGATGAATACGTGACCATATATGACGACAATGAGCTTTATGAATCGATTGACGGCAACTTCGGTACGAAGTACATCGCCGATGCGTTCAGCTTCAAAGTCGCTTCAACCGTCCCCGATAAACACAAACTGACTTTCTCCCTCGAATTGTACGGGACGGATAAATGGGATACGACCTGGGTAACGAATTTCAACCTGACGGCCCACGCACCGAACATGCAGTTCGTTTCGGTCGACGTGGCCGATATCGGCGGCAACGGCAACGGCATTCTCGATCCCGGTGAATCCGGTGAATTGGTCGTAACCCTGCAAAACGTCGGTTCGGGACAGGCTTCGGATATTGCCGTTAGTCTTTCCGAAACCGATCCTTATGGAACGATTGTCGACGACTACGGCTACATCGGCCTGATCGATTCGGCCGGAGGCACCGGCGATAACGCCGGCGACGTTTTCAGCATCTCGGCGGATCAAACCTGCCCGATGGGCTATGAAATGACGTTTGATTTGACCATAACCGGAGCCGGAAACTACTTTTACGTTACACAGTTTTCAATAATCGTCGGTGACCGCGAACCGCTCTTCACCGATGACTTTTCATCCGATCAGGGATGGACCGGATACGGCAGTTCGGCCGAATGGACCCGTGGTGTCGCTGCCGGCGGAACCGGCTCCGACTCATACGGCGGACCTGACCCCGCCACTGACCACAGCGAGACCGCCGACAATATGCTTCTCGGTAACGATCTGACCGCGGGCGACGGCGATTACAGCAGTGGTATCAGCGGAACGCAGTGGATGACGTCGCCGATCATTGACTGCTCCGATTATTCCAGCGTTCAGATCACGTTCTGGCACTGGCTGGGAGTCGAAAGCAGCTCTTACGATCACGCCTACTTCGAAGTTTATGATGGCTCCAGCTGGGTGAGATTGTACGAAAACACATCCACGCTCGATGAACAAGCATGGCTGGAATCTTTCTATGATCTGACAGAATACGCCGACGACAACGCCGATTTCAGGATCCGTTTCGGCTTCGGCGGGACCGACGGCTCCATGCAATGGTGCGGCTGGAACATCGATGATATCGTGATCAAAGGCTATAACCAGGCCACGGGCACACCGGCCATGGCTATGGGTTCAAGCAGTTTCGATGAAAACATGGACATCGATGATTCCGTCGAGCACACTATCCATATAGATAACAATGGCGATGGACGTCTTAAAATAAAATTCCTTTCGGAAGCATGTTCATGGTTGGAACACTATACAGGGTTCAATTACGTTCTGCCCGGTACATCCGAAGATTTTACATTCACAATAAATACCAACACCATGTGCACCGGTGATTATGAAGGCGCGCTGAATTACGAAACCAACGATCCGGCGCATTTGTCCGGTTCGATTCCGGTCAACTTGCACGTCTATTCGCCTCAGAGCGCTTTCAGCCACGAGCAGATCGCCGACAGTCTCGATCCCGATCAAACTTCGGCGGCCGCACTGGCCATTGATAACAGCGGCCAGGGCACTCTTAAGATACAGTTCAGTGCCGACGTGGATTGGCTGGAATTCAATACGGATCAGAATGTGATCGCCCCGTCGGGCAATCTTAATTTCGATCTGACCTTCAATTCGGCCGGTTTGGCTCCGGGCGTATATAATGGGAATTTATCATATACGTCCAACGATCCCGCCGATCTTGATGGCAATATCCCGGTTATGCTGAACATATATGCTCCGACTATGACGGTTGATATGCTGAATCTGGATGAGACCATCGCTATCGGTGAGTTGGGAACCTACCCCATCGGTATCGATAACAGCGGCCCCGGCGCGCTCGTCTATACGGTCGGATGCATTATGTATGGCAAGAATGGCCGGACTGTGCCTGTGACGGTTGCTACCGAAACGGAACGCCAGCCGATCGGATACAAACTCATGGATGCCGATAAAGACGGCGGCATTATGGAGCCAATTTATGCTCCTCAGGACAAATCGAGCGGCGGACCCGACGCCTTCGGTCACAACTGGGTCGACTCCGATGATTTGCAGGCCACGCCGTATTCTTGGGTGGATATATCATCCGTCGGAACCGACATTCAGGCCGGTGCCGAACCTCTCGGTGACGATGCTTTTGCGGGACCGATAGATATCGGCTTTTCCTTCCCGTTCTATGATAACGTCTATACCCAGTTGTACATCTCCTCGAATGGCGTCATATCTTTCGGAGCCGGGACGACTTCAAGGGGCAACGACAATATCGACTCGTTGAACGCTCCGAATAATATTCTTGCCCTTTGGTGGGATGACCTCGATCCGCGCAAGGGCGGCGATATTTATTATTATTATGATGCCGCCAACGGCTACTTCGTCGTCACTTTTTCCGATATCAGAAACTACGCCTTCCCGGATGGCACCGGCAGCCTGACCTGCCAGGCCATACTCTATCCGAGTGGTAAGATCACGATGCAGTACGCAACGATGGATCCGGGCTCGGATAACCTCGAAGGTGCCTCGATCGGTCTCAAGAACGTCGATGGTTCCGATCATCTGGTGATCGTCAAAAACGCCGCTTACATGCACAATGATCTCGCCGTACATATCACTGCCGGTGGCTGGCTCGACGTTCAGCCTCGCGGCGGTTCCATCGCGCCATATTCGAACGCTTCGCTCGAAATTACACTCGACGCAGCGGAACTCGACTATGGCACGTATACGGGCCAGATCGAAATATCATCGAATGATCCCTTCAATCCTATGCACGCCATCCCGGTCACCGTGACCATCGGTGATGCCTGGATTTGTGGTGACGTCGACGGCAGCGGTTCACCGGAAATCAACCTGATTGATATCCTGTACCTGATTGATTTCCTCTACGGTGATCCGCCCGGAGACGCTCCGCCGATTATGGATGCGGCTGATGTCGATGCTTCAGGCAAAATCGACCTGGTTGATATTCTGACCATAATTGGAGTGATATATGACGAAACGGGCGAATTGATTTGCCCATAATTTGAAATTACAGGCGGGGGACGGTTATTCTGTCCCCCGCTTTGCCTTTGCCCCGGAAACTTGCGGTAGGCGCGTGAAGGAGGGTAATAAATTATCCGGAGCTTTGACCGAACTATGACTTAACAGCAGGCAGGGTTGAATTTATGAAAAAATACGCATTACTATTATTCACTTTCATGTCTCTGATATTACTGGCAACTTCGGTTTCGGCCAAAGAGACATATTTCAAGTTTAATATTACTTCGCAGGACGAACTTGAACTCCTCACTCGCGTTATTTCT
>CAZMWI010000010.1:0-21043 GCA_964569945.1 uncultured Ignavibacteriaceae bacterium | reverse complement strand
CCGAGTCATATCCATCGATAATGTGGTCGACAAGACCGTCTATGCGTACGCCAATGATGAAGAATTAAAAAGATTCGAATCGCTGGGATACACCTATACGACCCTGCCGGCGCCGAGCTCATTGATAAAACCGAAAATGTCGTCCGATAAAGCCGACATTATGGAATGGGATTCATACCCGACGTACGACGGGTACGAAGCCATGATGTCTCAGTTCGCGGCCAATTACCCGGATATTTGTCGGCTCGAATACGCCGGATACACTACAGAAGGACGGCAGATAATTTTCGCCGTCATTTCGGACAATGTCGGCGTCGCTGAAGATGAGCCGGAATTGATGTATACAAGTTCTATACACGGCGATGAGATCACCGCTTATGTGTTGATGCTTCGCCTGATCGATTCCCTGCTGGTAAGCTATGGTTCCGACTCTTTGGTTACCCGCCTGGTCGATAGCTGCGAAATCTGGATTAATCCGCTGGCTAATCCCGACGGCACTTATGCGGGGGGCAACAGCACCGTCGGTAGTGCCACTCGCGGCAATGCCAACGGCGTTGATATGAACAGGAATTTTCCGGATCCTGACGACGGCCAGCATCCCGACGGTTACGCCTGGCAGCCGGCGACGGTGGTCATGATGAATGTCGCCGACAATCATAATTTCGCCCTTTCTGTAAACTTCCACGGTGGCGCCGAAGTTTTGAATTATCCTTGGGATACATGGTCTCATTTGCACCCTGACGACTCATGGTTCATTGACATCTGCAGGATGTACGCCGATACAGCGCAATTTTACAGCCCGAGCGGATATCTGACCGACCTTAACAATGGTATTACTAACGGATATGCCTGGTACACTATAACCGGCGGGCGCCAGGATTTCATGAATTACTTTCATCATTGTAAAGAAATAACACTTGAAATTTCGTCAACGAAACTGCCCTCGGGCTCGCAGCTCCCGTTATTTTGGACCTATAACCGCTCGGCATTTCTGAATTATCTGGAAAACGCTCTTTATGGAATCAGAGGTATCATAACCGATGCATCGACCGGAGATCCTCTTAGGGCCAAAGTCCGACTCCTCGGCCACGATTTTGATTCGAGTGAAGTATTCAGCGACCCCGCCGTCGGCGATTACCACCGCATGATCGATCCCGGCACGTACGATATTGAATTTTCCGCGCCCGGCTATTATGTCGACACGGTTTACTCGGTCTCGGTGACCGATTTCACTGCCGTTCATGTCGACGAAGCGCTTGCACCTCTTCCGATATTGCCGGAACTGGCTTATCTTTCATACTCCGGACCCGATATCAATCCCGGCGATAACAACGTCCAGATCAATGTGACTCTAATCAACAACGGTGCGGGCAATTCAACCAATACGAGCGCTGCCATTTCGACTACCGATCCGTACATTACGATAAATCAAAACGGCACGACCTTTCCCGCGATACAAGCCCTTGGTGGAACCGGTACGTCGCAAACCGCCTTTGCTTTCGACGTATCCTCAGCTTGTCCTTTGTATCATGAAGTAACTTTCAGGCTCGATGTTACTGCCGATCTCGGCTACAGCGAGACGATCTATTTCAGCCTGTTTATCGGGCAGTCGGTCGAGAATTTCGAAACCGGTGATTTCTCGGCGTATTCCTGGCAATCGGCCGGCAATCTGCCCTGGCAGATCGTCACCGAAGCCCCTTACGAAGGTACATACTGCGCCAAGTCCGGTGCGATCGGCAACAGTCAAACTTCTACCATGCAGATTACTATGGATGTAACAGCCGCGGGTTCGATATCCTTCCACTATAAAGTCTCTTCCGAGCTTGGATGGGATTACTTCAAATTTTATATAAACAGCAGTCTTAAAGGTCAATGGTCCGGTGAGGTCGGCTGGACGGGAGCTTCTTATAATGTATCTCCCGGAACGTACACCTTTAAATGGGTCTATATCAAAGACAGCTATTCATCGTCGGGCAGCGATTGCGCCTGGGTGGATAAAGTCATCTTCCCGCCCAATCAGCATTCGATCACTATCACTACGGCCAGTCTCCCCGACTGGACCGTCAACGTGGCATATTCACAACAGCTGGAAGCCGACGGTGGCACAGGAGCCCTGACCTGGACCGATAAAAACGGTAACCTGGCCGGAACGGGTTTGGCACTGAGCACTTCGGGTCTGATAACTGGTACGCCAACTTCATCGGGTCCAATTTCATTTACTGCCCAAGTCGTCGATGAAGAAAGTACATCCGGAGAAAAGCCGTTCAACTTAACCATAAATAACGCCCTGACTATTACGACACCGGGCAGCTTGGCGGAGGCGACTCAATCTGCGCCGTATTCGCTTCAGCTTCAGGCCACCGGAGGAACCGGCACTAAAACCTGGGGCGACAAATTCAGCCAGCTGGCGGGAACCGGCTTGACTTTAAACTCGACCGGCTTGCTTTCCGGAACGCCGTTGTCGACCGGGACAATCAACTTCACCGCCGTCGTAAGTGACGTTCCCGGCGCATCGACGGAAAAAGCGCTTTCGCTTGATGTAAATGCACCGGTTTCGATTTCTTCATCTGACGTTCCTGATTGGACTCAGGGTGTGGCAATTTCGGTACAATTCGAGTGTGTCGGTGGTACAGCCCCGCTGGTATGGGATGATAAATATGGCGATCTTTCAGCCCATGGTTTGACTCTCTCCGGCGGTGGGTTACTTTCCGGAACTCCGACAAATTCCGGGCCGGTTTCATTCACCGCCCGCGTCACCGATGCCAATGGCAGCGTCGATCAGGCCGTCTGCAGTTTCACTTTGAACGCCCCCATAACAATCACCACGCCTGATGTGCCATCGGGAGTGGTCGGTGAAGAATACAACTTTCAGTTGGTGTCTTCGGGCGGAACCGGGATAATTACCTGGACCGATTTAGACAGCGATCTTGACGGAACCGATCTTACTTTGTCAACAATAGGTCTTCTGTCCGGAACGCCGCTGGCCTCGGGGACAATCCACTTTACGGCTTTCGCTGGTGACCAGGTGGGTAGCACAGACGCACAGGTTTATGATATTGTCGTCGATTTGTCTTTTCTCTGCGGCGATGTCACCGGTGAAGGCGATATCAACCTGCTCGATATTTTGTTTATAATAGACTATATTTACGGAGAACCTCCCGGCCCGGCGCCCGATCCCGAAATCAGCGCCGATATCAACGCCGACGGAAGCGTTAATCTCCTCGATATTCTCGGGTTGATCGATTTTGTGTATGCCGATCCTCCCGGTCCTGCCCCGAATTGCCCCTGATTTTTGGGCCAAAATACAGGCAATGGAAACGGCGACCATTTTGGTCGCCGTTTTTTTAATTTTTATGTTGCAAATGCGGCAAATAACTCTCATACTGAGCCGTATTTTGGGTTGACATGTCGGCCTATTTTATTATATTTTATTAACTTATAAGGCCTGCGTGATTTGATTGGATACTCACCAAACCCTTTATTCGGAGGGAATCTTTAAGCTTGGGACTCATTGGGGTCTGGCTCCATTATATTGGCAAAAATAAACTAATTTATAAATAAACATCCGGAGAATTGTATGAAATTCACAAGAGGTATTGCACTTCTCACATCCCTGGGTTTGCTTTTGATCGCAGCGATGCTGATCGCGTCCGGAGCGATTGCCGATACATCCGGCAAAAACTTCGACACATCGAACTATCAAAAGACCCGCGCTCTCAACGAGCTTAAACAATTTAATCCCGGCGTCAAAGCCTATCGTTCCGGTCCGCAGGTAACGCGGCTGTACGGTCAGGCTTTCGGCTATGGTTCCACGCCCCAGGCCACCGCTGATCAATTCGTTAAGGAACATTCCGAGATTTTCGGAGTGACGCCTGACGTTTTGATTCCCGGAAGCCGGTCGGCAGACAAAAGAGCCAGTCAACCGGTAATGTTCGACAATACCACCGACGACTATAAGTTTGAACTGTACTACTACTCTCATGAAGTTGACGGTATTCCGGTCTTCGGTTCGGAACTGCGTCTTTTGGTTCGCAACGAAAACAACTACCCGCTGGTGCTGGCGTCGTCGAGCATCCATGAACTGGGCGACTTCCAGCCGGATCCGGGCATGATCGGTGTCCAGAGCAGCGCGGCTCTCGATGCCGTCCGCGCTCGATACACTTCCCTGACCGATTTCACCGAACAGGAGACGGTCATCTGGGCCGGCATCGAAGATAAACGTGAAGAACCGCGCATGGCGGTCAAGTTCACCGGTTCATCGGACTTCCCGGAACGCTACCTGTTCGTCGTCGACAGCAAGACGGGCGAAATTCTGTACGAAGAAAATCTTATTATATTCGAAGACGTTGAAGCCGACGTCGACGGTTTGGTAACCCAAATGCCCGGCTCCGAGCAGTGCGAGCCGGAGATTTCCAAGAACTTGCCATTCATGAGGGTTAATATTGGCGGGACGAACGCTTATACCGATCAGTACGGAAATGCCACGATTCCCAACGGCGGTACCAGCGACGTTGTTGTCCAGGCTCAGTTGAGAGGACAATTTTTCCGCGTGTATCATTATACCGGTACGGATCTGGTTCTGACCGATACCGTCCCGCCCCCGGGTCCGGCGGTGTTCACGTTTAACTCCGAAAACACTTCCGAAACCGTACGGGCGCAAACGAACGCGTACTATGAATCCAATGTCATCCGCAGCATGGTCGTGCATTTCAACCCGGCGTATCCCGGTGCGAGCATTTCGGAATTCCCGGTTTATGCCAATCGCACTGACGGTTATTGCCCGGGTAACGCCTGGTACGATCCCGGCGACGAATCTCTGAATCTTTGTAAAGCCGGCGACGGTTATCCCAATACCGCCTGGTCGTCGGTTATTCACCATGAGTACGGCCATCACCTGGTTAATATGGCCGGAAGCGGCCAGGGCCAGTACGGTGAGGGTATGGGTGACTGTATGTCGGTAGTTATATCCGATGACTATCGGCTCGGGCTTGGCTTTTACGGCAACTGCACCCAGTCACTGCGCACGGCTGACAATAATTACCAGTATCCCTGCACAAGCGACATACACGACTGCGCGCAGCTTCTGTCGGCCTGTATCTGGGATACCAGAAACGCGCTGGTTGCCGCCAATATTCGTGACTATCTCGATATCATGAGAAACCTGACCATCAACAGCATTCTGCTTCATACTGGTACTGAAATTACGCCGCAGATTACAATCGACTTCCTTACTCTTGATGATAATGACGGCAACATCTCCAACGGCACCCCGCACTATTATGAAATCGCGGCCGGGTTCGGCGCCCACAATATGGACGCCCCGGAACTCGACCTGCTCGACTTCACCTTCCCCGGCGGCTTACCGAACATTCTCTATCCCAACCGTCCGGAAACGGTGCAGGTAACGGTTACCGGTATCGGTTCCGAAGTTCATCAGACCGGTTCGGGCCTGTTGTACTATTCGGTTAACGGTGGAAGCTTCACAAACACCCCGATGGTTGTCACGGGTACCGATGATTACGACGCCATCATTCCCGGGCAGGACTGTAACACTATCGTTCGGTACTATTTCAGCGCCCAGACTCAAAGCGCTCAGATAGATTATAACCCGGATATCGGCAACAGTTATTCGGCGGTCGTCGCGACCGACGTCGCTATGGCCTTCTACGATGACTTCGAAACCGATCAGGGCTGGGTGTCGTCCGGCGGTTCCTGGGCTCGCGGCACGCCGACCGGCGGTGGCGGTGACCACGGCGGTCCCGATCCGTCGAGTGCCTATCAGGGCGACAATATTATGGGCTACAACTTAACCGGCGACTACCAGAACAATATGCCGGAACGTCACATTACTTCCCCGGCTATTGACTGCTCCAGCATGACCGGAACTACCCTTAAATTCCAGCGCTGGCTGGGTGTCGAGCAGCCGCTGTACGATCATGCTTATATTCGCATAAGCACCAACGGTACCAATTGGACTACCCTCTGGCAGAACGACGCCACGATTTATGACGGCGCATGGGTGCCGATCGAAATGGATATATCATCATACGCCGACGGCCAGCCGACTGTGTATCTGCGCTGGACGATGGGCACGAGCGATGGTTCGTGGATATATTGCGGCTGGAACATCGACAACGTCGAAGTCTCGGCCTATACTTGCGAGGCCACACCTCAGCTCCAGGTCGCGACCGAATCCGTTCCCGACTGGACCGAAGGCGTCGCTTATTCGCAGCAGCTGACTGCCAGCAATGGCGTCGGTACACTGACCTGGACCGATAAAAACGGCGAACTCGCCGGAACCGGACTGACTCTTTCGACCGACGGTCTCTTGTCCGGTACACCGGCCGCCGCCGGAACCGTCAGCTTCACGGCTCAGGTTCAGGATGAAAGCAAAGCGACGGCCGAAAAACCGTTCAGCTTCACGGTCAACGCCGGAGTGCAGGTTACGACCGCCTCGATTCCCGACTGGACCGCCGGACACGAAATGTCCGTCCAGCTCGAATCCTCGGGCGGCACCGGAGCCATAACCTGGAACGACAAGAACGGTGATCTCGACGGCACTGGCCTGACGCTTTCCGCGGGAGGCGTCCTGTCCGGCACCCCGACTTCGGACGGTGCCATTAGCTTTACCGCTGAAGCCTTCGATCAGGTGGGCTCGGGCGACGAAGCCGGATTGGGCTTCACCGTCAATGCGGCCATTGTTATTACATCGGGCTCCCTGCCCGACTGGACCGCCGGTCTGGCATTTTCAGAGCAACTGGTTTGCACCGGTGGAACCGGAGATATTAACTGGTCCGACAAGAATTCATCTCTTGACGGCTCCGGGCTGACTCTGTCGGCGACCGGTATGCTTTCCGGAACCCCGACTACGGCGGGACCGGTCAACTTCACTGCGATGGCGACCGATCAGGTCGGTGCCAATTCTGAAAAGGCCATGAGCATGACTATCAATGCCGCGATCAGTGTAACCACGGTCGACCTGCCCGACTGGACCGTCGACGAGGCATATTCACAGACTATTGCGGCTACCGGTGGTACCGGAACTCTCGTATTTTCGGATAAGAATGGCGATCTGGTTCCATCCGGGCTTACGCTTGGTACCGACGGTACCATATCTGGTACGCCTACCGGAACCGGAACCATATCTTTCACCGTTGAAGTTACCGATGACCTTGGTGCTCTCGGCGAAAAGAGCCTGAACTTCGATATCAATCCCGCGATCGAGATTACCACCGACGCTCTTTCCGATTGGACAATCGACGTTGATTTCTCGCAGTCGGTTGCTGCCACGGGTGGTACCGGTGAACTTACTTTTGTCGATAAAAACGGTGACCTCGCTCCCAACGGATTGACTCTAAACTCCGATGGTACCATAACCGGCGCTCCGAACCAAACCGTATCGGTCAACTTCGTTGCCGTCGTTACCGATGCCATCGGTTCGAGCCAGGAAAAGGCCTTCGGGTTCAATGTCAATCCGGCAGTCTCGATTACAAGCGAGACTCTTCCCTCCGCCAAGCAGGATGACGCTTATTCCGAACAGCTTGTGGCTGAAGGCGGGACCGGTGATCTCGTTTGGGCGGACCTGAATGGCGACCTTGATGGTACAGGATTGGCGCTCGGTACCGACGGGCTCTTGTCGGGCACACCGACCATGTATGGCACGGTCGAATTTACCGCGCAGGCAACCGACGAGGTTGGAGCAGTCGACACCAAGGCTCTCAGCTTAGAAATCAATCCGGCCTTCATCTGCGGTGATGCCGACGATGACGGTGCGGTTAATCTCGTTGATATTCTGCTCGTCATTGGCTTTGTATACAATGCAGGCGATCCGCCGGTCTATATGAACGCCGCTGACGTCGATTCATCCGGCAATATAGATTTGATTGATATTCTCGCCATAATAGGCGTCGTATACAATCAGACCGGTGTATTGACCTGTCCGTAACGGATTACTTCATCGATTTATTCAGGAGGCGCTGTAAACGGTGCCTCCTTTTTATTTGCAACAATCTCAATGGGATATCGCGCCCCGAAGGGAACATTGGCCTTCCTGAACCGTTCTTGCAATTGAGTTTAAATTCTTTTAAATTCATATAACTTGATAGGACTATAGATGATGTCAGGAGGACATTTTGGGATATTTCGATGTCAGGGAATTTGTCAGCAAGATAAAACAACCCGTCAATGCCAAGGCTGACTTATCCGGATACGGCGGACTGAAAAAAGCCGATCTTGTCGGAATGTATAAATCGATGCTTCTGGCTCGAAGAATCGAGCACGAAGAAAAATTATTGCTCAGAAAAGGCGTCTGCAAATTCTTTATAGGTTGCGGCGGCAAAGAGCTTGTCGATGTCGTCACGGCTCAAATGGCTGCGCCAGACGATCCTTTTGTCGGCTATTATCGCAACAAGGCCTTCGATATGCACCGGGGTGTTTCGATTCGCCAGAAAATCCTTGAAGCCGTCGGTGACGTCCGCTCTGAATCGACCGGAGGTATGCTTCAGGCATCGCATTCATCATATCCCGATAAGTTTATCCTCCCCCAGGCCTCCCCGACCGGATCGCACGCTCTCGAAGCCGCCGGTTTGGGTGACGCCCTCAAAAACCCGACTCCGATTAAAGGACCGGTGGGTGTCGACGGCGGTCGATTCCGTCCCGATGCGGTCGTCCTGTGCGCCATCGGCGAGGGTTCGACCTCGTCGCCGGAATTCCACCGCGCCGTCTTCTATTCGGCATTCAATAAGACCAGAAACGTCTTTAATATTTATAATTGCGGCTGGGCCATCGCGACCAGCGTCAACGAGCAATTTCCCGAAGGCAACCCGACCACGTCATTCGAAGGCTTCCAGAGATTCGGACTGAAAGTCTCCAACTTCGACGGCACCGATGTCAAGGATTCCATCAAACATTTCCGCGAAATCTACGATTACGTCAGTTCTGGCAAAGGGCCATCGATTGCCAATATCTCTGTGGTGCGGCTGGAATCTCATTCCGGGTCCGACGATCAGGCCCATTATATGGAGCTCGACAAACAGAAATGGCATATCGAGAATGACCCCCTGAGAAAAACAGCGACCACCTATGTCAAAGATAACATAATGACCGTTAAGCAGATACTTGATTTATTTGATGAAATAGATGAAGAGGTTAAGCACATTTCATCCGAAGTCTGCTCCGATATTCATTATAAGGAAATAGACGATATCACCGGAAAAGTCTATTCCTACAATCACGAAACCGCCGAGGAGCGCTGGGCCAAAATAATTGATAATGGCGCATCCAAACGGGAAAATCTATACAAGAAATTCCACGACGCCGGGTTTGTCGAAAGCCCCGAACTCCCCGAAAACCTCCCCCCAATGTCGATGAGAAAAGCCATCAACTATACGCTGTTCGATATATTCATCATGTCCGAAAGCGCTATCCTGTTCGGCGAGGACGTGGCGGATTTCCCGAAAGAGACCTTCGTCAAAGGCGAAGAAATCATGAGAAAGCTGCGCGGCAAGGGCGGCGTGTTTCTTGTCTCGCAACACCTTCAGCGCGCCTTTGGCATGGATCGCGTCTTCAATACGCCTCTCGATGAGGCCGGTATTCTCGGACGTGCCATCGGCCATTCCTATCAAGGCCGCGTGCCATTTCCCGAAATCCAGTTCATTGACTATATGAGTCCCGGCTATCAGCAGCTGAAAGACCGTATAGCCACGACCTATCAGCGCTCCAACACGCATTATCCCTTGCCGATGGTCATCAGAACGTCGTATGGCGGCTATAAACAAGGCGCGGGTGCGATGTGGCATTCGGAAGCCAACCTGGGGACTTTTATCAATATTCCCGGTCTTCACATTGTCGTTCCGACCAATGCTGCCGACGCCTCCGGTCTGCTTCGGACGGCCTATGTTTCCGGCGATCCGGTGTTGTTTTGCGAGGCAGTGGCGCTGTATAATCGCCGCGATTGGGACGGTCACAATATCCTCGCCAAGTACACGCCGCTGGATCAGTTGATTCCGTTCGGCCAGGCCACAGTATACAATGAAGAAGCGACCGACCTGGCTATTATAAGCTATGGCATCACCCTGCCGATATCTCTCAAGGCCGCCGATATTTTGTCTGATCAGGGCGTCAAAGCCCGGGTAATTGACCTGCGGACGGTTAAACCGATTGACTGGGCGACCATTGAGAGAGCCGTCGACGATTGTGCCCGCATATTGATTGTCTCTGAAGACCGCTTCCACGGCGGTGTCGGGCCAACCATTTCGGCCTATATCGCCCGCAATATGTTCGACTATCTCGACGCCCCGATTCAACTGCTGACCGCGCTCGACAGCCGCGTTGCGTATGGAATGGACGGCGATGAAGCCTGCCTGCCATCGGTTTCCAAAGTTGTCAATCAGGCGAAAACATTAGCGGAATATTAATTTTTTTTGGAACCGGCGGATTAAACAGCTGGTATAATTCAAATTACGGATTGACAAAGCCGTTTTTAAACATATTTTGAAAAGCCATATCGATTATTGTTAATTTGCAGACACCATGATTAATGTCAAGAACCTGATCAAGCAATATGGCGACACAACTGCCGTCAATAATATCTCTTTTGAAGTAGAAAAAGGCACCGTGCTGGGCTTTCTCGGCCCCAATGGCGCCGGTAAAACCACCACCGTTCGCGTTATCACCTGTTATCTCACTCCGACTTCGGGAACCATATCCGTCGGCGGACACGACGTTCTGACCGAATCGCTCGAAGTTCGGCGTCAGATCGGCTATTTGCCGGAAAACACGCCGCTTTATACTGACATGAACGTCGTCGATTTCGTCAAGTTCATGCACAAAATGCGCGGTTACGGCGGAGCGACGGATAAAAGAATAGACGAAGTTGTCGAGATTTGCGGCCTCGATAAAGTGGTTGCCAAAAATATCAGCGAACTGTCCAAAGGCTACCGTCAGCGAGTCGGCTTGGCTCAGGCTCTGGTGCACGATCCGGATATTCTGATTCTCGACGAACCCACTGTCGGCCTTGATCCCAACCAGATTATTGAAATCAGAAATCTCATAAGACAGCTTGGCGAGGAAAAGACGGTCATACTTTGTTCACACATCTTGCCCGAGGTCGAAGCCACTTGCAACCGGGTCCTGATTATAAGCGAAGGCAACATCGTCGCCGACGGCACCCCCGGTCAACTACGCGGTTCGTTTGAAGGCAAAAATCGCCTGTCAGTGCTGGTTAAAAACAATTATGATACATTCCTCGAGAAAGTCAGTCAGCTGGAGGCCGTCGAAAAAGTCACGCTAAAAGAAAAGCCATCCGACGACGTCTACGAGCTTGATCTTGAAGTGGTCAAAACGGCTGATCCCCGTGAAGATATATTTTATATTTGCAAAGACAACAACAGCGTTTTGCTGGGAATGAAGCTCGAAGAAACTTCTCTTGAAGATATTTTCCGCAAGCTCACCGGCAAGGAGCAGGCGCAATGAAGCAAATGCTGGTGCTGGCCGGGCGCGAATTCCGGGCCTATTTCGATTCGGCCGTCGCCTATGTGGTAATCACGCTGTTTCTGCTGATCGCCGGCTGGCAGTTCTCGACAGCGCTGTTTCTGAATAACTCACCCGATCTCCGCACGCTCTTCGGGATCATGCGTTTCATACTGCTGTTTTTCGTCCCGGCCATATCGATGCGCCTGTTCTCCGAAGAAAAACGCGTCGGGACCATCGAACTCCTGATGACCCTGCCACTCAAAGAATGGCAGCTGGTGCTGGGCAAATTTATCGCGGCTTATTCGCTGATATTTATTACGATTCTTCTGACTCTCGTGCACTATATAACGATTTCATTTTTGGGCACGCCCGATTTCGGAGCATCAATGTCCGGTTATCTCGGTTTATTCTTCCTCGTTGGAGCCTACCTGTCGATCGGCATTTTTACATCGTCTCTAACTCAAAACCAGATTGTCGCTTTCATTCTCGGGTTCGTGATTATATTTGTATTTTTCATCCTCGAAAAAGTGGTTTTCCTCTTCCCCGGTTTCATCGCGAACATAATTCAGTTCTTATCAATAGATTACCATTTGAATAATATATCCCGCGGCGTCGTGGACACCCGGGACGTAATATACTTTTTGTCGGTTATATTTTTCTTTTTATATCTGACCGTCCAGTCACTTGAAAGCAGGAAGTGGAAATAATGGCCAGGGAACTAAAAACCAGATCATCGGCGATAATGCTGATCGTCATCATCGCGGCCATACTGATCGTGCTGAATCTTATTTCGATAAACGTATTCGGGCGCCTTGACCTGACCGACGACCACATATTTTCACTGTCATCGAGCTCGAAGCAGATCGTCGGCAACCTGACCGACCGGTTGACCATCAAAGCCTTTATTACCGAGAACCTTCCTCCGCCGCACAACGGCGACGCCCGCTATTTAAAGGATTTGCTCGACGACTACAAAGCGTATTCGAACGGATATTTGCAATACGAATTTATCGATCCGGCCAAGGATAATAAAGAGGACGAAGCACAAAGCTATCGCATTCCGCCGCTACAGTTCAACGTTTTTCGCAACGATAAGACGGAATTTATCAAGGGCTACAAAGGCGTGGTTCTTCTCTACGGTGACAAAATGCAGACTATACCATTCATCGAAAACACGAACAACCTTGAATATGACCTCACTCGTGCGATAAACAAACTCGTCAAGAACGAAATCCCCTCGATTGCATTCGCGATGGGCGACGGTGAACCGGACCTTAGCGCGGGCCTGAGCTATGCCTATCAGGTTTTGTCGGACGATTATCGCGTACAGTTTCTCGACTTGAAAAATATTCGCAATATTCCCGAACAGATTAAAGCTCTTTTTGTCGTCCAACCCAAAGACCAGCTGACGGCCTGGGAGCTGTATTTAATCGACCAGTATATCATGCATGGCGGTCACGTGGCATTTCTTGTGAACGAGGTCGACGTCGATATCCAAAAAGGCACGGTCGCGCCAATCACGACCGGCGTACAGGGACTGCTTAATAATTACGGTGTCGGCATAGAGCAAAAGCTTTTGATAGATTTGCAGTGCAATATGATCCCGGTGACGCGAAATATGGGTTCGTTCCAGATGCAAAGCATGGTCCGCTATCCGTTTTACGCGGCCATCTCGAATTTCAACCGTGACATAGCCATCGTGAAAGATTTCAAGAAACTCGATTTCCTGTTTATCAGCCCGCTGGATCTTACGTATGACCTTACCCCGGGAACCACTCGCCAAATTCTGTTCACCAGTTCCGAAAAAGCCGGTGAAAGGGCCCTGCCGGTCGATATCGCCCCCGAAAAGAAATATGTTGATGCCGACTTCGGAAGAAGCGATATCCCGCTCGGGGCGGTTCTGACGGGCAAATTTAAAAGCTATTACGCCAATTTGGAAGCTCCTAAATATGAAGGACCGGATACGTCCGGGACTACGGCGTTCCCGGACAAACTCGACGTCGGCACCGATGACGCGCGTATCGTGATTATCGGTAACGGCACGTTTATTACCGATGATTTCAAACGTGCCGCCAACGGTTTCGTCCTGTTGCTTAACATCGCGGACTGGCTGACACAGGATCAGGGACTTATCGCGATCCGCTCCAAGCAGGTTACGGGAAGAACTCTCGATGTGGTTTCCGACAGTACTCGCACTTTTGTCAAATACTCCAACATGCTCGGCATGCCCCTGCTGGTTATCATCTTCGGACTGGCGCGCTGGCAGTTTAAGCGCTCGGCCAGGAAAAGGAGGAGCCAGTGAGACGGTTGATGTTTGCCGCGATCACGCTGCTCGTAATATTGGCGATTTGGTTTTTCCAAAGCCGGCACGAGGAAAAGCGGCTCTCCGGAAAAAATATCCACAATTTTCTCGACCTCTCGCCCGATGATATAAACGCCTTGAAAATAACCAACGCCTATGACACTTTCAATCTGTCACTTGATAATGGGCACTGGTATCTGGATGAGACCACTCCCCTGCTGGCCGATACGACCGTAATGAAGAACTTAATTAACAGCTCCTGCTCTCTCTCCGTCGGAAATGTAATTTCCGAGAACCCGGCTAAACAGATAGATTTCAACGTCGATGATTCCAGCGGCATACACGTTTATTATTATGACGGCGATAAATTGCTTTCGGAGGTTATCATAGGCAAACCGGCCCCGGATTTCAAACACACTTATATTCGTCGACCCAACGAGGATTTCGTCTATGCCGCCGACAAGCAGATCACCTATACCTTCGGTCGCCAGCGAAACCAATGGCTGTCAAAAACCATCCTGGCGCTGGACACGGCCCATATAGCCGAAATGACATTTTCCTACCCGAAAGAAACCTTTCGCGTCGACCGCAAAGACACGCTCTGGATTTTATCGAAGAAACCCTACACAAAATCCGTTACGGCCAATCCGGGCGAAGTCAAAGTTGTTCAGGACCTGATGAGAAACCTCACTGCAACCGGTTTTCCGGGCGCTGACGACAGCACCCAGTACGATTTTAAGACGACCGATTATACCCTCACCGTCAAAATGGACGACGGCACAGAACACACTTTGACATTTTATAAGCCGAAGGTCGAAAAACCGAGCCGCTATTTCATAAGGCGGGACAATTATCCACTCGATTTCGCCATCATTCCGGGCTTCTACAATATACTCCGGCCCGACTATGACGAATTGAAATTATAGCTCTTCTTTTCTTGCTCGAAAATCCCCAATCGCTTATTTTTAATATAGATACCATTAAGGGAGGTTATGATTATGGCTCTGTTCATTATGGCCATGACAATAAACCCCAATGCCAAAAAGGACCGCGGCGATCTTTCCACCCGGGTTAACAGATCTTTCGATATTTTCAAGAAGCATGGGGTTAAAGTGAGGGAAATTTTCGCGACCCTCGGACGGTTCGATTATCTGGCCCTGTTCGATGCCACCGAACAAACACTGGCCTTCAGCGTGGCGTCGGAAATTAATGCCCTCGGCATTCTTGAGACGGAAACCTGGCCGGTTATACCGTACGACGACTTCACGCGCCTGCTATAGGATTATTTCTGATATTTCCTCATGGTTTCGTCGGCCTGACGCTTTACGTCGATCACAGTCTCTTCCGCTATTGGGTTTAGACGAACGGCGGTATCGAATAATGATTCGGCCTTTGAAAGCAATTCCGGTTTTCCCGTCAGCAAATAGACTTTGTAATATGTGAAACCGCTTTCGATGTAATACGTGAATTCATCCGGATAAAGGTCGTTGATTTCATCCATGTACAACAACCCTTTGGAAATCTGGCGCGTTATGAGATAATAATTGGAGAGGAGAGTTAATCCCGAGACATTGTTGGGGAACCTCTCTCGAAAGCGGTTCAGGTAGAAAAGTGTACTATCACGCAAGTTTGTATATAGAAATCTTACAGCTTTTTCATAATCCGTTGGATGGTACGGCCGGGCTTTGTCGATTTCCGGGCAACGATATATATCCACCGAAAATTCCCTCACCCAATAGCGCGTCTCGGATTTCTGATTTTTTAGTTTCGGGAAATAGCGGGTCGCCCTTTCCCAATTGGCCTGGTCGGCGGCGACGTGCGTAAAAGGAGTTCCGGAGAAAAGATCGTTTTCGATACTGGTCAAACCGAACATATATATAAACGACATGAGACCGTTATCGATTGTCAGAGCCTGTGAATAAGGACCCATTATGATTGCGTCCGGTGCGACTATCTGCTCCAGATCCCGGTTGGCCCTTTTTAATTCATAAACACGATGCGAAAACCAGTCATATATCCAATGACCCTGATAAAAAATACATAGTATTATGAGTGCATACGGCACCAGTGATTTATAATTGATAAACGCATGAGCCGGTCGATGCAAAAAATAAATAAGCGCTGCGAACAAAGCGCCCGGGATGAGTGCGTACCAGCTTATTGCGTGGTGCTGCTCCGGCGTGACTTTGGATGAATAAAATAAAAACACAACCTGAGCGGAAAAATGCCAGCAAAGGAACAACAATCCGATAAGCCTCGGTATACTCAATCTTTTAATGCGATCGCCCGCCCGCAACTTGACCATTAAAATTGCAATTAAGCCGCCGAGCGGAGGCATAAGAATCATTCTGTAGCGCAATGGTCTGTTGTTGAAAACCATCAGAAATAAAAATCCGAAAAGAAACCAGGCCAGGCAAAACAGCAATTCACGATTTTTCTTTAAAAATTCATATAAGTTTTCATCACTCAAGAGCAGTTTTAAAAAAACTGCAGATTGCAGAAACAGCACGAAAGGAGCCAGATAATAGAATCTCGATTGCCCGCCGAAACTCACCAATTGCTCGAAAAAGACCGGTACCGATGACAGCGCCTGCGGAAAACCGTACAACCCCGTCGATTGTTCGGAAACATAAAAATATACAATATCATAGTTCGAGCCATAGTACAACCATACAAGTGCAATGCCCGAAATGATTCCGGATATTACATATATACCGACGTCGAGCAACCATTTTTCACGGCGCTCGAACACTATTACGGATATCACGGGGACGACCATAATAACACCGAACGCCTTACCCGATAATACACACAAAGACGTCAAGATCGCGGCCGCAACTATAGCCCATTTTCGTGGGTAGAATTTCACGAAAACCACGAAAAGCACGACGCTTAAAAAAAACAGACCGTTTTCCAAAAACGGAAATCGACCGTAAATCATTAGGAAGGCATTTGCCAATAGCAGTCCCGCCGCGATCGCCGCTGCACGTCGAGAATATGAATACAGTCCCCAGACAAAAATAAGTATAGCCGACAGGCTTAAAGCCGTCGCCGACAGATTAGCCGTAATCCTCGACACCCCCCCCAGCTTAAAAAAGACATATGCGCCTAAAGACGACAAAGAGTACTTGAACGCTTCCCACCTATGATAATCGAATATATCCCATTTATCGAAAAGCGCCTTATTTCGCGCGGCATACGTTACATTATATGGGTCGGTCAGAAGAGCCTGTGACGTGTTTTGGAAGAAAAGCGGAGGGTCGGCATCGAGGTACAAAAATCTTGCCGCTATTGAAATTACTGATACGACCAATAAGAAGTACAATACAATATCTTTTACCGTAACTTTCATAATCAAAAATACCGATTTTATTTTCTTCTGATGAGCAGCATGGTGATGTCGTCGGATTGTTGCGCCCCGGCGCGGAAGGCGGACAGCTCGTTCAAAAGCTTCATCTTGATTCCGGGTGCATCACTATCACCTTTCCCGGATAAAAATGCTTCAAGCCGCCTGTCGCCGAACTGCTCACCGACGTTGTTTTCAGCCTCGGTGATGCCGTCGGTGCAGATAAACACGAACTCACCCGGCTGCAGTTCTATCTCGTTTGAAGAATACTCCACGTCCGGAAGAACACCTATTACGAGATCGGCCTTTTCCACACTTCGAATGTGACCCTTGGGACCGACAACTATAGGCGGCAAATGCCCGGCATTGATATAGTGAAATTTGCCCTCGCGGCCATCATAGTAGCCGAAAATAGCCGTTATATATTCAGCCGGAGTCGTGAATTGATAAATCAGATGATTCAAACTGGCCGCAATTTCGGGGAGTGTCTCTTTGCTCACTCTGGAAAGCTGTGACCGCAGCACCGCCTGGGCGTTGGCCATCAGCAGCGCTGCCGGCATACCCTTCCCGGAAACGTCGCCCAGCGAAATAAATACTCGCTCGTCGCCCAGATCGACGATATCGTAATAATCTCCGCCCATCTCTTTGGCCGGTATATTTATCCCACAGACTTCAAGGGTGTTGTTTGAAAAATCGCCTTTAGGCAGGAAGCCGCGCTGGATTTTCTGGGCAATATTGAGCTCTTCCTCGATAGTGATAAGTTTCTTCTCCCGTTCAAACAGACGGGCGTTTTCGATGACGCTCGATGTCTGCGTCGCCACGATACCGGTAAACCTTTTATCTTCTTCCGAGAAACCTTCAGCGTCGCCTTTATTAAATAAAGCCAGCACACCGATCAGCCCTTTGCGAGTCAGGAGCGGAGCCGCCAAAATTGACCGAATACCGATCTCGTCGAAATCCAGTTCCATAAACCGGCTGTCAGTCTTCGGCTCGTTGCTCAGCAGTATTTTCTTGTTCTTTATTATCCAGCCGGTCAGATTTAAATTTAATCTCAGCGGAATTTGTTCGACCCCGGAATCCATCTGCCTTACGAAAGTCTTAAGCTGGTCGGATTTTTCTTCCTCGTCCAGAAGAAATATCGTCCCCTGCTCGGCCGATACTTTTTTCAGGCAGCGGTCAATTATCACTTTCGAAATCTTGTCGACCGACATCGACACGTTAATCGCACCGGCGATCTGATTCAATGCGGACAATTCCGATATTGCGCTTTTCAGTCTTGTCAATTCCTTGTCTGAAATATCAGCCATGGCAATTATTATGTTGGTTTAGGGCAATTTTTGTTATATTTATTCAGGTCAACTAATTATAAAAATTTAAAGGTCGACAATCAACGCATAAATGAAAATCGACCAGTAAACACACAGTCTAATATGCTTACCGCTGGAACAAATTTTGGCAAATACGAAATCCGGGAAGTAATCGGAAAAGGCGGCATGGGCACCGTCTATCGGGCCTATGATTCCTCGAACGGGCGCGACGTCGCCCTGAAGCTTATCAATGAAAAACTCGCGTCATCGATCGAGTACCGGGCGAAACTGGCCCGGGAAGCCGAAATCGCAGCCAGCATCGATTCGCCCAACGTCGTTGCGGTCTGGGAACAATCCGAAATCGACAATATTCCATTTATCGCTCTGGAGCTCATCAGTGGTGAGCCGCTTGCGGATTTCGCCAAAAGTCTCAATTTCGAACATAAACTCGACCTCGTCCTGCAAATCGCCCGGGGTATTCAGGCGGCTCATAAGGCCGGGCTGATCCATCGGGATTTAAAGCCGGAAAATATAGGCATCGACTCCGAAGGCCAGGTCAAAATTCTCGATTTCGGACTCGCGAAAACTATCCAGACCGACAGCGTCGACGCCCAGGGCAACGTCGAGGGGACTCTGCTCTATCTATCGCCGGAGCAATTATCCGGAGAGCCCCTGACGCCTGCTTCGGACCTGTTCAGCTTCGGAATAATACTATATGAGCTGTTCACCGGCCAACGACCTTTTGAAGGCGAATTTTCTGCCAGCATTATGTATTCAATTTTGCATGAAGACCCCTCCTCCCCGTGCGAATTGAATCCCGACCTCCCCGCCTGGGTCGGTTTTCTTATACAGAAACTTCTGGCCAAGTCTCGATCGGACAGATATACCGATATGGACGAGGTCATTGAATTTATAAATGCCAGCCGCACCGCCGGACCGGGCGCGGCCGAAGTAACCACCATACGTCCCCGTCAGACTATTACCGTTATCCATCTGAAAAACCTGTCCGGTGATCCCAGCTGGGATTATTTCGCCGAAGGCTTCACCGATGACATCCGCAACGAACTGGCCAAACGGACCGACCTTGTCGTCACCGCCGAACCGGCGACTTCGGTTCCCCGCGACATCCCGGAAGTTTTCGACAAATGCCACACCGATTTCGTGATGACCGGATCTTTGATGAGACTGGCAAATATTATAAAACTTAGCCTGAGCATCTACGGCGGCAAAGGCGACAAGCTGGTCTTCTCTGAAAAGTACGACGGTCGGGTCGAAGGACTCTTCGATATACTCTCCAAAGCCGCCGAGGATGCCTCGATTATGCTGGCCGAAGTTACCGGTTATTCCGCCATTGAAGTTGACGACATTTTGAAAACCAATGTCTCTGCTTATGATTTTTTCCTCAAGGGCAAGAGTTATTATCAGACCAATAAACCCGATGACCTCGAATTCGCTGCCGATATGTTCCAGAAGGCTATCGGCATCGATCAGTACATGGCCCTTGCTTACGCGGGATTATCAGACGTCTATGCCTTCCAGTATATGGCCTATTATGATCACACACCGGAAAAGATTATGGCCGCAATCGAGGCAGCCAAAAAGGCCATTACCATAAATCCCCGGCTTGCTGAGGGCCATCGCGCCCTGGGCCGGTGTCAGATGTTCACCGGAAGCTTCAATCAGGCCGAAAAATCATTTTTGAAAGCCATAGAAATCAATCCCAAGTACGCCGTCGGTTTCAGGACATTGGCGTGGCTGAAAGAAATGCAGGGCGATCATGAAAAGGCCCTGGACTGGGCCGGAAAGGCTCTTCGTCAGGCTCCTACCGATCTGGAAACTCATCTGCTCTTAAGTCTGATAAACATGGATCTTCGCAAATATACGCTGGCTATGGCTACCCTCAGACGAGCCATCGAACTGGGACCCGATTATGGCCGGGCCTATTACAATCTCGGGACGATTTATTTGAAGCTTGGCGTGGTTGACCTTGCCCTGGAAAATTTCAACCTTGCTTCGAAATTCAAAGGTGACCCCAACTGCTGTATATCGTCGGGTTATATCCACATGTCAAAGGGCGAATACGATAAAGCGCGCCGATGTTTCGCCGAGTCGATTGAACACGGTTATATGGTTTTCATCGCGCACTACTATAGCGGCTTTCTCGAAATACTGGCTGGCAATCAGGCCGACGCTGAAACAGCCTTCAAGCAGTCCATCGAAGCAGGGGCCGAGTACGAAAAAGACGATCCGGGCAACGTCTATGTCAAAGTTTACAAGGCTATGGCATTGGCCGGGCTCGGGCAATCCGATCGGGCTATCGAAATGGTCGAAAAACTTAGCCATGGCGACGATGCCGACGGTGAGATTTTATACAACATCGCCCGCGTCTATGCCCTGTCTGACAATCTCGGAAAAGCCAAAGAAATTCTCGATCTGTCCATGCAGTCGCACGCCGGACCATCCGAAAAAGAGGTCCAGATCGATCCCCACTTCGCGGCTATTGCCGTTTAAATCATCGCTATGAAATTGCAAAGAATATCGTGCCTGTTATTATGCCATACCGGGAATATGAAGTGAACCTAAAAGAAGATTACATATTGGCCAACTGCTGTCATC
>CAZMWI010000009.1:0-39028 GCA_964569945.1 uncultured Ignavibacteriaceae bacterium | reverse complement strand
CCACCTTATATAACGATTAATATCAGTATAACCGAATCCAATTAAAATCAAATATATAATTTAATAAATATAAGTCTTGGTAAGGCCGGGTGGCCCGACATTCTATGTCGGGTTTTTTTAGTCCTGTAGGTCGAAACCCCTGCCGAAGGTCCTGAAGAATGAAGGGCGCTTTCGACATCTTTCCTATCAACTCAAAGGTAATTCTAGCCGCTACCGCTAATAAACGGGATTATTATGAGATACAGAAATACAAATCACAACCACCTGGTCGGAGCAATAATGAACACAAACCGTTCTGGGAGCGTCAACCGATTTTTAAAATTCCAAATTCGAACCCATTTTGACGTAACCGCAACGGCCACCAATTATTATACGGCATCAAAGACTGAACACGTCCACTATCAAAACCGCGACAACATCCGCTCAATCACACGCCCCGTTATAACAATACAACCGGCCGCCGAATTTGTAACAGCCGCGCTCACCGGTCGTCTGATACTGCACCGTCTCCTGTTTGCCGTTGCCGTACGTGATCGTAATCGTCCCGGATTGGATCGTACCCTGTATCGACCACGTCCCGCTGGCTTTGCTTTGATTGGCCGAGCCCCACTGCCCCGAACCATAGTAGCCGGACTCGTAACTCTCAAAATAACTGCCGTCGGGACAGAAAGCGATCTGGCTTTCCGAACCGCCGCCACCGCTCAGGGTCGACCCGCCGCTAAAGCTGTAGTACTTTCCGGACATTTGCTGGGCAAGATTGGCATCGCCGCCCGGCTTGCCGGGAGGGGTCACACCTTCGCCACCGCTTTTATTGTCCTCAAGCTGCTTAGCCAGCGCATCGGCCTCCTTTTTGCCGTAGTTCATATCACCGTCTTTGGCGCTCAGGTCAACGTCGAGCCTGATATCCTTGTCGATCAGATAGACTTCCATCGTCTTGTCGCCGACCTTGACTAGATAGTGACCCGGCTGAAGCTTCTTGAAAGCGTATTTGCCAAAGAAATTGCTCTTGGTATTGGCTATAGCCTTGCTGCTGTCGGCGTCGAACAGCGTTACCATCTTGCCCGGCGCGGCGGCGGTCGACGATTCCCCGACATAACCGTGAATCTTGTAGGTTTTCTCGGACTTCTTGGATGAACCGGCGCTGACCGATAAGGCCAGCATGACGACGGCCAACAGGGCCATCAAAACGGGAATTCGGCCTTTCATAGTTACTCCTCCTGATAGAACGGCTGTCTTGAATCCACTTATAATCGATTTAGCTGATTCAATATACACCAATAAGACGCCTCAATTCAAACAATATTTTGCAGACGGATACGCCCCCATTTGGACGCTCCGTTTAATTCCTTGACGGGCCGCATATTAAACAAATTCCCGAAAATAGTCTTTGTAGGTCGAAACCCCTGCCGAAGGTCCTGAAGAATGAAGGGCGGTTTCGACATCTTTCTTTGTGCTGAATCATCCATTTGTAATTATTAAACATTTGCCCCTGCCTCCGAGTCTTTATATTGTACTTGATAGATTATATCCAAGGGGTGTTTGTGGGGAAATCAGGATCAATCTGTTGTTTTGTCGCCGCGCTCTTGCTATTGACTATCATACAAACTGAATCTCTCAACGCCCAAATAGCGCCGGGGGACAGGGTGCGGCTCGACGTGGACACCGTAAAATCTGAAAAAATCTTTTTTTTCTTTTCGTTCAAGACTCCCGAAAGAACCAAAGTCATCGGTCAACTGATTGACATGAATGACACGTCGATTTATATCGCAGACCAATCTTTCCCCTCAGAAGTGCGGCAATTCCGCCTTGAGGAGGTTCATTCGATTTATAAAAGCATCGGAAAAAAGAGAGCGACGCTTAATGGGATTATTTATGGCGGCGGGTTCTGTGTGTTGTCCATTCTTATCTTTTCAATGGGTCCAATCGATCCACCTTATAATGAGGAAACCGGTGAATCCAACCGCCCGAATGTTCTGAAGGCATCTGCGACATTTGGCGGGATCGGGGCGATAGTGGGAGGCATATTCGGGTGGTTGACACACATTGATAAATGGCAGAAAGTGGATAAAGACGAACTGAAAACAAAGATCAATATTGGATTACTTGATAATCGAAAAGGCATAGGATTGTCTCTTAGGTTTTGAGACTTGGTAGGTCGAAACCCCCGCGGTTTCGACATCTTCCCGTCCACCCAATTCACCGACTAAACCCCAAAATTCCTATCAACCCGACGGTAATTCTTCGCGCTTCCCTTTATAAAGAGGATTTTTTTTATGCGCACTACAGAAACACAAATCACGGCCAACCGTCGAACCCAACAAGTCAATTTGGGCCTGACGAAAAATCGGAAATTAGTATTTCCAAATTCGAACCCATTTCGCCGCAATCGCAACGGCCATTATATATTATAATGATTAGTGGACTATGATTATCCATGAAAAGACAATCAAGATCTGGATTTCCGATAATGAAGACGAATCAGACTAACAGGCGTCCTACCTGTTTAACCTGATAAACCCAAGATTATTTTTAACGGCCCTCGCTAATTTGGTTCTTCTCAGCATAAATTTCAACTTGAGAGGGATGACGCCCAAAAGCCACGATGAAACTTTTCGAGGGAAGATATATATATTGTAATAGTCGCGTTGCGGCAGTTGCCAGTTACGGTGCCATGACATATCGGTCAGGCAATCGACTTCCGTTATATCGCCCGAATTGAAAGCTCCTTCGACCGTTTTGAGAAATAAATAATTACCAGGAGAAAATTGCGAAAAAGATTCATTATAGGCAATCTTGTTGACAGTCAGCTTGCTGCCGATGCGAAAACCCATCTGCGCGGCCAACAGGTCAGTATCGGTCTGAAGAAAATGTAATTCGAGAATATCATCATCGGCGAGTCTTCGGCACAATGAGTTATAAAACGATGTCAGGCGATTCGATTTTTCGATAGCGCTTCCGGTTTCACCCTTCCACCCGGACGCCTCCAGATCGAGGAATCTTGCAATATCATCGTCCGTTATGACCCGGCCTTTTATGACATTTATTCTGGCCGAGGGCAGACCTTCAATATGTTTGGTCGCCTTTTTCAAATTTTTCCTGAAATTCCGGCTGAGCCCGGAATAGAATGAATCGAAGTCGTCTCGCATGCGGGCGTATGACCCCCGGCCATTGTGTTCAAGCAGCACTCTTGATGTCGTCGGCCAGCTTTCAATAAGCTTCATGACCGGCGAGGATTCCGGGATTCGCCTCAGCGCCAGCCGCGACCAGCGAGGATAATTTTCCTCGATATGGCCGGTCATGGTTTGAATGACTTCTTTTTCATGCCCGGGTTTTAGCAGAAAGTCGACCGAAATGGTATGCCAGTCGAACGGAGTTTCAAGTTCAGTCTTTGATTTTAATTCGATAAGCGGCAAAATGCCAACCAAAGTTTCGTCTTTATCGGCGAGCAATATTTTCCATCCTCTTACACTTTCGGGAGGATTTTCCAGAAATGAATATATCCATGAGTACGTCATGGTCGGTACGAAACAATTGGCCGTGACGTACAGATCATACCAATTTTCACTCAACTGCGATAAAGCTCCAAGGCTGTCTATAACTCGTATGGAGATTTCGCTTTCGCGGAGTACTGCCATATTTGCAATTAACCCTTTGTTCATATTTTAAGGTCAGACGTTGGTTTCGCAGGTGTTTCACTCAGGGGTCCGGCTATCGAAATGAGTTTTGTCTCCTGGGAGGACGTAAGTAATTTAAATACCCGGACGCAAGTCTTTATTGTCCGTCAGGGTCAAGGCTCGGCTAAAATCTCTTAGTGTATATGTGGCAGTATGGCTCTTTACCGGTTCTTTCATAGTAATCCTGATGATAATCTTCAGCTTTCCAGAATTTACCCGCCTTCTCCACCTTGGTGACGACGTCATAGCCCTTATCCTTAAGGATTTTAATCAGTTTTTCAGAAATGGTTTTCTGCTGATCGTTCATATAGAAAATCTCCGAGCGGTACTGGTCACCGACGTCGGGTCCCTGGCGGTTCATCTGCGTTGGGTCATGAATTTCGAAAAACAGCCGGGCCAGAGTTTCATAGTCGGTCTTGGAGGGGTCGAATATCACTTGAACCGTCTCGGCAAAACCGGTCGTATGAGAACAGACTTCTTCATAAGTCGGATTGTCGATATGGCCGCCCATATAGCCCGAAATCACCGAAATAACTCCGTCGATCTTCTCAAAATTATATTCAACTCCCCAGAAACATCCGCCGGCGAAATAAGCAGTATCTGTCTTTTGTTCAGCTTTATCCGGCACGAAATTAAGGGAAATGGAATTTACGCAATTACGGGTGTTTTTGGCGGTGAATCCTTCATCCATGAACACATGTCCCAAATGGGCGCCGCAATTATTGCAGATAATTTCGGTTCTTAAACCATCGGCGTCGGGAACTCTTTTCACCGCGCCGGGGATAGCATCGTCGAAACTCGGCCAGCCACAATTAGAATCGAACTTATCACTGGAGCGAAAAAGCACAGCACCGCACTGCTTGCAGGTATAAACGCCTTTTTCGTGGAAATTATAGTATTTGCCGGTGAAAGGCCGTTCGGTGCCTTTGTCGATGATAACGCGTTTTTCTTCATCCGTGAGTTTATTATATTTCATGTTTTTATCCTGTTTGACCGGTTCATCCTGCGACATAATTTTCAGACCGCCGACGGCGATTAAAATGAATGCCAGGGCGGCTATCACAACTATATTTCGATGTCTCATGGTATCTCCTTTTCTTATCTAAACAATGGCGATATAAATTTGTTTCATTTTGCGTTCTCGTTTTGTATGCTGACCGCAGATATTTGAAAGGGAAAATAGTCTTTTGGAACACCAATTGGTTGGCCTGGCCAGCATAATCATACTGGGCATTTTGTCCCAATGGTTATCGTGGAGGATAAATCTCCCGGCAATATTATTGTTGCTTATATCAGGACTGATTGCCGGACCTTTTCTGGGTATTCTCAAACCCGACGATCTTTTCGGTGAACTGCTGTTCCCGCTGGTATCGGTTTCGGTAGCCATAATCCTGTTCGAGGGTGGGCTGAGCCTTCGTCTGAGCGAGCTTAAAAACGTGGGCAGGGTCGTTCGTAATCTGATAACCATCGGGATATTGGTTACATGGATTCTGGGTTTTCTGGCTGCCTATCTGGTTGCCGATATAGCTTTTTGGCCCGCGCTGTTATTGGGTGCGATACTGGTCGTCTCGGGACCGACGGTTATTATACCTCTGTTAAGGCAAATCCGGCCATCGCGTAATGTAGGATCAATCCTTAAATGGGAAGGTATGGTGAACGACCCGATCGGGGCTATACTGGCAGTGTTGGTTTTTGAGGCGATAATCGCCGGGGGGATGCAAAGCAGGACCTCCGCCATAATTTTCGGCGTCATTCAGGCGGCGGTTGGGGGGACCGTTATCGGTATCTTGACGGCGGGGATTCTGGTCCTCCTGCTTCGACGCTATCTGGTGCCGGATTTTCTCCAAAACCCGATGGCTCTGATGATGGTTGTCATTGCATATGTATCGGCCAATATGGTACAACCGGAATCGGGATTGCTGGCCGTGACAGTTATGGGCATTGCTCTGGCAAATCAAAAATATGTATCCATTAATCATATAATCGAGTTCAAGGAAAACCTCCGGGTGATTTTGATTTCCAGCCTGTTTATTATTCTGGCAGCGCAGCTTACTCGCGAGCAATTGGCCCTTTTCGAGCCGGTTCATTGGATTTTCGTGGTAATTCTGATAATAATTGTCAGGCCGCTGGCCGTACTGGCCTCAACACGCAAATCGGCGCTTAATTGGCGTGAACGGGGATTTTTGGCCTGGATGGCCCCACGAGGCATCGTGGCGGCAGCGGTTGTTTCGATTTTCGCGGTCAGACTGCAGGAACTCGGCTTTGAAGGCTACGGGCGATTGGTTCCTTTGACGTTTCAAGTAATCATCGGGACGGTTATTGTCTACGGCTTTTCGGGATCATACGTGGCGCGGGCTTTGAAAGTCGCCCAGCCCAATCCTCAGGGCGTGCTGTTTGTCGGGGCGCACGCCTGGATTCAGGAGATAGCAAAGGTACTTCAAAGCGCCGGTTTCCGAGTGACACTTATCGACACCAACTGGTATAATGTCTCCGATGCCCGTCAGAATGGCATCCCGGCCTATTATGCCGACGTGCTTTCGGAGAACCTGTTGACCGATCTTCAGCTCGATGGCATCGGTCGTCTGCTGGCCCTTACGCCTAACGACGAAGTCAATTCCCTGAGCGCTTTGCACTTTCAGGATATTTTCGGACGATCCGAAGTTTATCAATTAATCCCCAAGGGACTTTTCAAGAGCGGTCGCAAGAAAGAGCTGGCCCGCCACCTGCAGGGGAGATTTCTTTTCAATGAAATGGCCGATTACGAATTCATCCTGTCGCTGTTCAGAGACGGAGCCATAGTCAAAAAATCCCTGCTTACCGAAGAATATGATTTTAATAAATTCCGGGAGCGGTATGACGACGAGGCTCTCCCGATGTTTATAATTGGCACCGGAGGGAATTTGAAGGTGATGACCGCTCTGGAGCCGCCCGAACCACGGCCCGGGGATACGATAATCAGCATTGTCAAAGAAACACAGGACGTCCGAACCGACACGTAGAAACGTTGTAAAATATCATTACTGGAATTTCATTAAAACCCGAGGGAATAATGTTTATATCGAAGACCTCTATCGGCTTAAAAGTACTCAAAAGTGCAATATTCGTTACAATACTGTTCGCTTCGCTGAATTCCGCCGTAAATGCTCAGAGCGAGGTGATCAAAGACTATGCCAAAGCTCTCGCCGATGGTGACATCCAAAAGGCTGAAAGCCTCTGGCTGCCGGAAGCAATAACAGCCTCCAGACGGCTGGAGATCAGCTATAAAGACGTCCCCGCCAAATTCGATTGCACGTCGATTTTGGTGCAAAAACTAAAAGACATTCGCTCCAAAGCAGCCAGAGTCATAGTCGGTAAGGCGGAGGAATTCGATGGCTATTATAAAATCCCGGTGACTCTGATATATAGTGCGAACAAGGAAACCTATGATTATTTTGTCGTGCCATACTTCGGCAAATGGCTTATCGCGGACCGCCCATATATTTTTGCACGAAGCTGGCCGGTGCTGGGAACGAAATACGTCGATCTGCACATTGGAGATTCGACCAGGGTCAATGATTTTGCGCTTAAATCGCTGGATAATTTCATAGAGCAGACGGCCCACAAACTGGGCATAACGGATGACGAACTGGCTCGTTTGAAATCGCAAAGAATCGAATATTATTTGTGCGGCAAAAACCAGATTGATTCATTAACCGGTTATGTAACCGAGGGTATGTACGATCTCCCGCTCGACTATGTTTATTCCCAGCATTTGCCTCATTTTCACGAATTGGTCCATTTGCTGGTGAATTATAGGCTTCAAAACCTGCCTCTGTATACTCTCCCGATAGCGCAGGAGGGATTGGCTGTGGCACTCGGAGGACGCTGGGGCAAGGCCCCGGATGTTGTCCTGCAGCTGGGCGACATTCTTATAGAAAACGGGTTTGTCGATGTCAATACGTTAATTACTTATGACGGCTTTTATACCGGGGCGGGATCAACCGATATGTCGTACCCGGTCGCGGGTCTTCTGATGGACATGGTTGTGTCCGAATATGGTATGGACAAAACACTCAAATTGTACCGGGCGGTATCCGGCAGTCAGAAACAGGTAGGGGCAATTGACACCGATGACTTTACAAAGAATGAAGTCCCGAATGCGCTTGGCGTCTCTTATGATGACATGATGAGTAGGTTCGATAAGTACCGCACGAAATACAGGCTGTATGGAATTGTCCCCGGCAGCATTGATTCGAATGGCAAAAACGACCTGGATTTCAAAGGCAGGGAATGGAAGCTCAGCCTTGCCGACGGCACTAATAAATATGGCGTAAGTTTCCGCGGGCCGGACAATATGGTCTGTACAATATTGTTGACCGACGAAAATAATACCGTCGAAAAGACATATAAGAGCTGGCTGTTTGCCGAGCAAAATCCGGACGGGGAATATAACGGTGAGAGGTATGGAATAGTCTTCAGCGGGGAAGAGGCCGGTTTTTACGATTATTACCTGAATTGCCTTATGGCCAAATATGTCTACGGGTTTACACCCGATTCGAGCTATGTATCTGAAGACGGATCGACCGTAACATTCACTTTCGAAAAAGGACTGCTTGATAAACCAATTGATGATTTTGATGCTTCAGTAAAAGTACATTAAAGAAACCCCGACCAATGCCGGGGCCTTTAAGCGATGTTTTTGACTACAAGGTTTTCATGGCCGGGGCCATAGTTGTATCAACAAAAGCCTCCAGTGAAGTCTTTGTTGGTTTCACTTTCTCTTCGGGAATTTCGAATTTAAGACGACCGGTTTCCATGGCGTTATACATTTCGATGAACTGATTGGCCATATGTTCGCTGGCCCCGATTCCGATCAAGGCTTCGCGGGTTTGCTCCGGGGTTGTCTTGACGAAAGTGACTTTGCGTCCGAGATGCTCACCGATAACGCCGGCGGCTTCATCGAAACTGTAATCTTTGGGTCCTCTTATGGGAACGACATTAACACCCGACGGCGGCGAACCGGTGAGGGCTTTGTAGGCCTGTTCCGCAATATCAGCCGTAGCGATCATCGGTGTCGTTGTCGTTCCGGAAGCGGGCATAAATATTGAATTGGCCGTGGCAATACTTTGCAGCGACATCATGAAGTTTTCCATAAAAAACGCAGGGCGCAAAATGGTCAGGCTCGGTACAACTTCACGCAGCATCTTTTCGGCTTCGGTCGATCCGTTAATCGGCCCCACGCCGTCTTTCAGATGAGCTCCGATACTTGATAGCAGGACGATGTGCTTGATTTTGTTGGCCTTGACGGCTTCAACCGCCGAATGGGCGAAAATGCGGTAGTGGGCGCGGTTATCATCGGCGTGTATATCGGTCGGGATCATCCAGAACATGGCTTCGACGCCTTTTGTGGCCGACTTTATGAATTCGGCGTCATCGAGGACGCCTTTGGCTACCGTGGCCCCGCGGGAGACTTCATTGGAAAGTTTTTCGGGGGTTCTGGCCAGCAGAATAACCTCGTGAGATCCATCGTTTAAGAGCAGTTCCGTCAAGCGGCGACCAATATGGCCGCTCGGCCCGGTTACGGCTAATTTCATCTCAGTCTCCTTTCATTTGGACGAAGTATACATTTTATAACCGACAAATGAAATCCACGTTCCCTTTTGGTGAAGATAGAGCTCGAAAGATGAGGATATTTTTTCGAATCTTTGCGCCGGGTTGGCGTAAAACAGATATGAAATCCACGCGAATAATTTGACTATTACTTTATTTATGGCTATTTTCTTCGCAAACGATTGGAGGATAATTGATGAAATTTAGAATTGCCGTAGCTGCCATGATTGTAACCCTTATGTCCGTGCCGAACGTTTCAGCGGATGTTATGATCAAATCCAAGGTTCTTATGTCTATCATGGGGGCCGGATCGACAGAAACCAGCCGGACCGAATATTTCCGAAAAGACCGCACGTATGCCGAAAGCTTTTCAACACCGGTGTCCGGATTAATGGCAAGATTGAATAATAAACCGCAAAAGGTAGTTACCGTTACTCGTTTGGATAAAGGGGTTATCTGGAGCTTGAACGAGCAGGAAAAAGGCTACATGGAAACGCCCCTTGATACAATTAAAGCCCGTATGGAAGGAAACGGAACAAAATCGATAAAATCTCCACTTTTGGGAACCAGCACGAATCCGGGAGATTATAAATGGCGCGTAACGATAAAGAAAATCACCGAACCGACAAGAATCGGATGGGCCGATTGCAAAGGGCTGATAGCCAAGGCAATCGGCGTTAATAAAACGAATGAAAACGATAAAGTCCTGATAACTTACGAGCAGTGGTTTGCCGACAACGTCCCCGGCAAAGCGGTGTACGATACTTATCAGGATTCAGTAAAAAGGGTACTCGGATCGGATAATTTCGCGGAACAAAAGCAGGTGGCCAGCATGCTCAGCGTGTTGGGCGATGAGTTCGAGCCGATTTTTGATTCATTGAAGTCATTCACCGGAGTACCGATAAAACTTAATTTCACCGTGGAAAAATCGACCCTGTTTGGTTTTACCGAGGAACAGTACGATAAGGGCCTCGCCGATTCCAGTAATCAGCAATTGCAAAGAATTAACAATATGATTGGCGGTAAACCGCCCAAAACTGAAAATGGGATGTTCAAGTCATTCAGTATCGAGTCTGATGTATCCAAAATCGAAGATACGGCACTCGATGACAGCTATTATAATATCCCCGCCGATTATACTCTAAAAAAGCAATAAATCGAAAAAGCCCGGTCAAATGGCCGGGCTTTTAATATTATACCCCCGCCAGGAATCGAACCTGGATTTCCGGCTCCGGAGGCCGACGCGTTATCCGTTACACCACGGGGGCAGAGATATCAATTTTGATTCGTGCCCTAAGAAACAGCCTCGATTGCCGGTTGTCAATTATTCTTTTGACCGCGTCGTTGTTGGAATGACATTTACGTCTTGCTTTAGGTGAAGTCTCGCCTTAACTTAACTTTTTTTGAGGATGTGCCGCTTGATTGAATGGATTTCAAAGCAGTCAGCTCTTTATTGGGATATATTAAAATACCTTCTGCCCGCAGTCCCCTGGACGATTCTGATTACGGTAACGTCGTTTGCCCTGGCTGTTGTTGTCGGCTTGCTTGTCGGCCTGATGCGTATCTCGAAGAAAAAGCTACTGCGCACGATTGCCGGGATTTATATCGACGTAATTCGCGGCGTGCCTCTTCTGGTCCAGATATTTTTCATATATTTCGGATTAGGGACAATTCTAAATCTCGATCGCTTTCCGGCGGGAGTCCTGGCCGTGGGGATTTGCTATTCGGCTTATCTGGCCGAGATTTTGAGATCGGGAATCGAGGCTATCGACTACGGGCAATATGAAGCGGCTCAGTCGCTGGGGATGACCCGTTTCCAGACGCTCCGGCACGTCATAATCCCCCAATCAATTCGAATCGTCATACCACCGACGGCCAACCAGTTTATCGCTTCGCTGAAGGATTCGTCATTGGTTTCGATTATCGGCCTTCGGGAACTCACCCGCGCCGGTCGGGAATACTATGCACAGACGTTTACCGATTTCCAGACCTGGTTTCTGGTCGGTGTGATTTATCTCCTCATGACGGTGAGTCTGAGCCGGGTTGTAAAATATCTCGAAAAATATTTCGCGGTGAAAGGTTTCGGGTCGCAGAAGGCATGATTATTCAAATTAAAGACCTGGTCCGCCGTTTCGGCGATTCGGTGGCGGTAGATGGCGTCAATCTTGGGGTTGAAAAAGGTGAGGTCGTTGTCATTATCGGTAAGTCCGGCTCCGGTAAATCAACGCTGCTTCGTTGCCTTAATGCCCTTGAAGACATAGATTCCGGGGAAATTATAATCGAGGGGATTAAAATCGACCGCCATCACAAAGATATTCACGAAATCCGTCTGGAAGTTGGGATGGTTTTTCAGGGATTTAACCTGTTCCCACATTTGACGGTTATAGAAAATGTCAAGCTGGCCCAGAAAGTGGTCAGAAAGCGCTCCAACAAAGAAGCGCACAAACGCGGGCTGGAGCTTCTGGAGCAGATCGGTCTGAGAGATAAAATTAACTCATATCCCGCTGAGCTGTCTGGTGGCCAGAAACAGAGAGTCGCTATCGCCCGGGCATTGGCGATGGACCCCAAAATAATGTTATTCGACGAAGTCACGTCGGCGCTTGACCCGGAAATGATCGGCGAAGTCCTCGACGCCATGAAATTCCTGGCGAAAAAGGGAATGACGATGCTGGTCGTGACCCATAAGTTGAGTTTTGCACGAGAAGTGGCCGACCGCGTCATATTTATGGAAAACGGCCGGATTGTCGAGCAGGGCACGCCGGCTGAAATGTTCGATAATCCCACGATGGATAGAACGCGCGAATTTTTAAACAGCGCCCTTGGAGAACAATTGTAATGAAGATTTTCTGGTATGTTTGCGGGATTCTATTTTATCTGATGATATCTTATTCTTTTGCCGCCGATGATTCATATACCGTCCCGGCTCAAAATCCCAAAATCGCTCCAATCTTTCAGGATTACCTGATGAATTCCTATGACAAAAGCCAGCGCAAAATCTGGGTCTTTTTCACCGACAAAGAAATATTCGATAAAAAAGCGTTCGACGATAAATCCGAGCTGATCGATAAATGGTATTCCGGTGACGCCATGGACAGAAGACGAGTCCGCTGCGAAAATGGCTTTCAGCCGGACATTCTCGATATGCCGGTGAGCGAGAGATATATCGATTCCGTGAATACGCTGGGTTTGGATGTAAAATTGTCATCGCGCTGGCTGAACGCGGTATCGGGATATGCCGATCCATCGACAATCGAGCGCTTTATTGGACTCGATTTCGTGGCGGAAATCCGTCCGGTCGCAAAATATCACCGGACAGACGACATTGAAGACGCCGGATTATACGATAAAGATGTACCAAATCCGGGAAGCCTTCAGGATTCTGATTACGGGCCGTCGCTGAAACAGGCGGATATGATAAACGCCCGGCTTATGCATAAGATCGGATTCGACGGCAGAGAACAGAGGGTCGCCATAATGGATGGAGGCTTCAGGTATGATCTGCCTCTCTTTGCGGATACAAAAATCATCGACGAATATGATTTCGTGCACGATGACGCCTCAGTGATGAGCGGTATCACGGATGAAGAAAAGCACGGGACTGCCGTCCTTTCCGTAATTGGCGGTTTTATGAGCGAGGAATTGATCGGGTTGGCATACAATGCCGAATTTATGTTGTATGAAACCGAAGATTATATACAACCTGACTATCCAGGCGAAGAAGATTTCTGGGTGGCCGCCGCGGAAAGGGCCGACGCCGGGGGGGCGGACATTATCACCACGTCGGTCGGTTATTTGGGCTGGTACACATATTCCGATCTCAACGGCATGACCGCGCCGATTACGGTTGCGGCCGATATTGCATTTAATAAAGGCATTTTCGTAGTTGCATCGGCTGGCAATGAAAGATACGGTTGCGATCATTATATACCGGGCGGATGCTTTTACTATATAGTGCCCCCGGCCGACGGCTTCAACGTTCTCGCGGTTGGAGCCGTGGACAGTTTCGGGGTAATTACAGACTTCTCATCGGCGGGCCCGACCTATGATGGCCGTATAAAACCGGACGTCGTCGCTCTCGGGGAATATGTTCATTGCGTGTGGAACTACGGTTCAGTCTGGGATTTCTATGATCTCGAAGGGACGTCATTTTCTGCGCCGCTGGTTGCCGGGGGAGTGGCTTTGATTCTCGATTATTATGACAATCAAACCGTGTCTCAAATCCGCGAAAATTTGATTCAATCCGGCGATCGCCACAATGATCCTGATAATCTCTATGGCTATGGTTTGCCGGACATTGTCAAAGCGTCAGGCATACTTAAAATTGCGCCGATTCCGGATATTGCCGCGCCGGTGGGCCAATATACGCTTGTACCCTTGGATATATCCCCATTATCTCAAAACGACACTCCAAAAGTTGAAAATCTGCCTGACAGCGCTTTTTTGCGTTTTGTATCCCAGGAAATTCCCAATTATTGGGAGATAGTTTATTACGGACTCCCGGAAGACGTGGGCACGTACGATGCCCGAGTAATCATAGAAGGTACCGTCGGCGGGACGCCTCAGGCGGACACCGCTTCATTTTTATTCAGAGTCGTGGAAAGAGCCGAAATTGCGTTCGGTCCCAATCCGTTTAGCGATTCATTATCCATCTTTATCAGCCCGTCGGCCGGGCAAATCGAAGACATTTCGATTTTTGCGGTCAGCGGCGACAAAGTTTGGAACAGTTTTTCCGATAACTATAATGAATTGACACGGACGGTGGTATGGGACGGAACCAATAGCCGGGGCCGGGAAGTGGCTCCGGGCGTTTACCTTGTGATCGTTCGTACCCATTGGGCGAACGAGAAATTCAAGGTATTCAAGAAATAGGCTCTTTTTTTATGACAGGTCAGCTTCTTCATCAACAGAGAAGACAGGATCAATGTCCGGTTTTTAAAATCGACCGACAGGGACGATTTGTATATATCGACTCGCGCACCGAGAAACTTCTCGGCGTCTCCGCCGAAGAGCTATTCGTGAAAAATATCGAAGAATTTTTGGACAAAGAATCTTTCGATGCCTTGCGCCATATTCTCGATTCGGGCCGATCATGTGAGACATTCCACTATCCGCTGAACGCCAATATCTATGATATTTCCGGGAAGGTTCATTCCTACTCTATAGTCGTTTCGCAAAATTTCGTAGCCGGGAATCCTGCCAATTATCAATTGATTCTGGTCCCGGGCGAACAATCAACCGAGCGCCAGGAGGCTTATGTCGCCGACGGGCACAAGAAAGACATCCTGGCCGATTTGGCCCGCGCGGTGGTTGGAAATGAGGAAATAGACATAGGACAAATTGCCGAGACGGTTGTCACCGACGAAAATATATTACGTATAGAGATATACTTGTTGACAAAAAGTCAACCCGAGCTTTTATCATCCGCCACAAGAAGACCGTATTCCGGAGCCGACAAAACACCGGAGAAAATCTCAAGCGAAACAATTGAATCCCTGATTAAAGGGAACAAGGTTTCTCAACAGGCGAAAGCCGCAACCGATGACAGCCTGACATCTGGTGAAGCGCTGATTGAGTCGATATTGCCCCTCAGACGCGATGGCAGAACAATCGGCATTATGAGATTGGTCCATGAACCATCACATAGCAGTGATGAATCCGTCCCCGATAAACTGGCCCGATTTTTGGCCCCGCTGCTGCCGGTAATCGAAATATCTAACTCCAGGGAATATAAAACCGGTGTCGACGATACCGTAGTGCGGGCGGTAATTGAAGTCGCCGCGCCTTATGTGCATAAAATCGACGAAAACTTGGGGCACATTTCCGGCCAGTTTGCAAAAGAAATCAAAGGTTATGGTCGTGAATATCTGGATCATATCAGGGATTCAAGCAATGAATTGAAAGGTTTCCTTGGCCGCTTTGCCAAATGCTATTTTGCCGAACCCGTCGATAAATCGGCCTATCAAAAAATCGATCTGAATCGTGTCCTGCGCGACGGGTACCAACGGCTCTCACTAAAATGCCCCGGATTGAACGTCTTTCTGAAGAACATATCTTTGCCGATAGTGCATACCGACGATGCCACAATACAGGAGATCTTTGAATGCATCCTGTCGAATTCGTTCCGATTCCATGATCATGCAAGTACGCTTGAAATAGAGGTCATATCGCGCAGTACCGAAAGAGATCTGACCCTCAACCTGGCCGATAACGGTCCCGGAATTCCCGCCGAATACGCCGAAGATATTTTCAAACCGTTTTGGGTTGTGCCCAATCCCGGTCATAATATCGCGCAGGGGCCGGGGATGGGACTGGCTGTCGCGCGAACACAGGCGAGATCGCTGGGCGGTGATGTCAGGCTTGGGGCCACGAACGGACCGGGTACTGTTATAGAAATAATCTTACCCAACTTATAAACATTCAAGAGCTCGTTGTATGAAGATAGCCATTTATTCCACGAACGGATTAAACCCGCACGATATTTTGCATCTGTTTGATGATAATGTACACAAGGAATGCGATTATATTACGACCGAGATCAGGCTGTATGAACTGCTGGTCGCATCACGCTATGACTTGCTTATACTGGATCATTCTGATTTTTCCGGTTTGAGTACTTCTCTGAAAAAGCTTATTGACGATCAGGAAAACCTGGCGGTGCTCAGGCTGAATGCCAATCACTCAATTTCCGTTCAGCATGAAAATGCCGCAAAACCAAATACGATTCTTCCCGACAAGCTGGTGCTGCACAAAGGTGAAGACAGCGCCTCGGTAAAATCAAAGCACGACCGAGACATAATCCGCGCCACCGCCGCCACGCTGGGTCATGAGATAAACAATCCATTGATGACCATTTACGCCAACGCCGAAATGGTATTGAAAGAAAACCCGGTGCTGTCGGCCGATGCGGTTGATAGAATAAAACGTATTTCGGATGAAGTGGACAGAATTAAAAAGACTACGGGTGTTTTAATCGATCTCGAACGCGTATTACTTAAAGAAACGCCGGCGGGGAATATGATAGACATTAAGCGATTGATTGAAGATAAAGGTAATAATGAATTAAACGGGGAGGACGCCGCCAATAAAAATCTTGACATAAAACCAAGCTGATATATATTGGTCGAACCTGAAAATGGGGCCGTAGTTCAGATGGGAGAACGCTTGACTGGCAGTCAAGAGGTCAGGAGTTCGATCCTCCTCGGCTCCATTTTTTTATTGTACAAGAACTTGTGCCGAACCCACTACGATTTTTCATTTCGGTCTCTCCAGTATTAATTTGACTTAACCCATCTGCCTTTTATAATTTCATATGCTGTATTTCTGGAGTATTCTAGGGTACTTGGTAATTTTGATAGCTGTCGGGGCCTATCGGTCCAAATATGTCAAATCACAGGAAGATTTTATGGTGGCCGGGCGGAACCTGTCGGCCAAAGTTCTGGTCGGGACACTTCTGGCGACCTGGATCGGTTCCGGTTCGATCGTGGCCGGAGCGGGGCTGGCATGCGACAAAGGCTTCCCGGCGCTGTGGTTCGACGCCGGCGTCTGGATAGCCATCGTCATTTTGTATCTCATCGCCGGGCGCGCCAGACAATTCGGCCAATTTACGGTCCCGGATATACTCGAAGCTCGCTACAATAAGTACGCCCGGATACTGGGGACGATTGTCACCGTTATTGCGTACACCGCCATTGTCAGCTATCAATTCCGCGCGGGCGGGATGGTGCTGAATTTGGTCACCGGCATTTCGCAGGAGCAGGGGGTAATCATAACGGCGACATTCGTCATCGGCTATACGGTGCTGGCCGGGATGATTTCGGTCGCCTATACCGACGTCGTCAACGGCGTCGTCATGATAATCGGGCTGTTTGTCGCGTTTCCGTTTTTGCTGAAAAACGCCGGGGGATGGTCGGGCGTAATCAATGCCCTGCCTCCGGAGAAATTAAGCCCGCTCGGTAATATGTCGATATTTGATGCCGCCGCTTACGCCCTGCCGACCATGCTCCTGCTTCTTGGTGAATCGGGTATGTACCAGCGGTTTTTTTCGGCCAAAGATCCGGCCACAGCCAAACGTTCGGTACTGGGATGGATCAGCGGTACTATAATAATCGAAACTCTGATCGTGGTGCTGGCGATAATCGGGTGCGTCCAGTTTTCCGGAATCGATTCGGAGATGGTTATCTTGCACTCGGTTCGCTACGGACTGACGCCGGTTATCGGCTGTTTTCTTCTGGCGGCGATAGTTGCCGTGATCGTTTCCACGGCCGATTCGTTCTTGCTGGTTCCGGCGACCAATATCATGCGCGACATCTGGCAGCGATTTTTCAATCCGGATTTGCCGCAGCGCAAAGTGGTTTTTTATTCCAGAGTGATTGTGATTGTCATGGGTATCATCGCCTTCGTGCAACTGCAGTTCTTCTCCAAAGTGCTGGAAATGGCGCTATATGCTTATACTATGTACGGCGTCGGTATAACTCCCGCCGTCATGGCCGCCTTCTTCTGGAAACGAGCCACACCGATCGCTGGAGCGCTGTCAATTGCCGCCGGAATGCTGATGACATTGATCTGGGAGTTTTCGGGGAAACCGTGGGATATCGCCACAATCTATCCGGCCTTGATCTCATCGGTGGGGATTTTAATTGTGGTCAGCCTGTTGACCAAGAAGCCTTCCGAGGAAAAATGGCGGCCGTTTTTCTAAGTCTCGCGCTCAATCGGCATCAATCAATACAAAATAGATAATCAAGGATGTTCTTATAACGCCGATAATTAAACCGGGGCTAACCGAAGGAGACTTTATGGTTCGTGGCGCGGACCCGGGCAAAAGAAAGATTATCGTAATCGACAACGATCCTTCCGTACATGAGACTATTAGTCGCTTTTTAAAAGTTAATCAAGACAAACCAGAATCCCGACAATTCGATGAATATAGCATCACTTCCGCCGATTCCGGTTTAAGCGGAATCGAGGTCGCGGCCGAAGCTGAGATGTCCGGCAAGCCGTTCGCCGTGGCATTTGTCGGAAACATCGCGTCGGAAGCCCTTTCTCAAGCCGACATAATTTCCCGAATTCGTCAGGATTGTCCCGATATAGAGATAGTCGTCTTGATTGATTTTGCTTCAGACGGAGTTGATGGTTCCAATGCGAATTTGACGGACCCTGGTCAGTTTCTGGTTCTGCGAAAATCGTTCGGAGTCTTCGAGCTCCAACAAATGGTTGGCTTTCTTATTGGGAAGTGGAATTATAAAAACACGATACGACAAACATACGATAAGATATGTCACGATCAAAACCAGCGAGTGACCGAACTGGAAAGTGCCAACCTGAGACTTCAACAGGAAGTCATAATACAAGGCCGCAAACAGGAAATGTTCGAAGGCAAATTTACCCGCTACAGAAACTTGTTCGACCACGCCGATTGCCCGCTGATTGTCACTTCCGGCAAACGTCAGCGCCCCGCGGGAATTATAATCGAGGTCAATCAACGGCTGTGTCAACTGTGTGACTATACGTCGGCGGAACTTAAAGCCATACGCTTTGAGGACTTATTCCATTGTGAACAATTCTATTCCGATCCCGATTCGATCCTTTCGGGATATCTGAAGACGCGATCATCTGAAACCATTCCGGCGAATATACGGTCGCGCAATATAATTATCGGACGGGATTCAGTCGTGGTTTCGGCGGCGTTTGTATCCGTGCCATCACCGATTTTTCAATAATTTTAAAAATTATTTGGTCTTTTAATCCGGCGGGCAGTATTATATCCGGGTTTACAGGAGTACTGCGAAAAAGATATGTCAACGTCTGCAAAACAGCATAAGGCTCTGGCAAAGGTCAATTACGACCTATTTGGGCAGGCCAATTATTTTACGACGGTTACCCCACCGCCCCCGATTCTCCCGCCCGTCTCAGAGCTGTACAAAATATTTGACCGACTGAACCGCCAGTTTTTCGAGGGCCGTCTGCCGGTGACGAAAATCGAATATTCCGAACGCATGCTGATCGCAGGTTCATACACACCTGCTCACCGGATAATAAGAATAGGGAAGAAATATCATGAAATTTTCCCCGAGGAAATCGAAGATACCCTCAAGCATGAGATGATTCATATTTTGTATCCCAACCACGATCGGAATTTCAAGGCTTGGGCATGCAAGCTCGGGGCTTCTCTTAAAGCCAGATCGCACCCACTGCTGCGAAGCAACTATAAATATCTTTATGTGTGTCCGGTATGTGGCCGAGAATATCCACGAAGAAAGCGCCTTCGGATGGCTTCGTGCGGTGTTTGCACCAAGGGGCGGCATTTCGACCCGAAGTATAAGCTGAAACTGGCTATATCCAAGACCCATCATAATTAACCTGATAGCCAGCGTGATAAGACACGTTTTTGCGCCTAACTTATTAAAATCCAAAAAAATGAGCCGAATTAAAACAATCAAGGAGTTTGGCTGTTAAAAAGACTTGACAGCTTTCTTCATTTGACTATATTTATCGGCTCTGTGAGCGAGGGACGAGTATATTTAATTTAACCGGATTTTTCCGGGGGAAAGATGAAAACATTTATACCTAAGGTTGACAGCAAAGATCGCAAGTGGTTCGTGGTCGATCTGGACGGCGCAATTCTCGGTCGGGCAGCCCGCGAAGTGGCGAATATTCTTCGCGGCAAGAACAAAACCATTTTTACTCCGCATCTGGACACCGGCGACAATGTCATTGCTGTCAATGCTTCTAAGGTGAAGGTTACCGGCAACAAGGCCAGCTATATGAAGTATTATTCATACTCCGGTTATCCGGGCGGCCTGAAGATCAGAACGTACGAAAAAATGATGAACACCAACCCGGCTTTTATTTTCGAGCACGCCGTCAAGGGGATGCTCCCCAAAAACCGGCTGGGCCGCAAGATGTTCAAGAAGTTGCACGTTTATGCCGACAGCCAACACCGGCACCAGGCGCAGAAGCCGGAAGCTTGGAAATTAATAAAGTAACCATAAGATAGATTGTAAATGACAGAAGCCACATTTTCAGCAACCGGGCGTAGAAAAGACGCGGTTGCGCGTGTTTCGATTCGGGTTGGCGGCGGTTCGTTTCTGATCAATAACAAATCTCCCAAAGATTATCTCAAACGGGACGTTTTGGTCGATCAGATCAATCTGCCGATGATTTCGACCGACACCGAAGGTAAGCTTGACATTCTCGTTCAGGTTAAAGGCGGCGGATTATCCGGCCAGGCCGGAGCGGTCAGGCTGGGTGTGTCGCGCGCCCTGGCGAAACTGGATCCCGATTTGCGACCGACGTTGCGTAAGCAGGGCCTTCTGACCCGCGATCCGCGCTGTGTGGAGCGCAAGAAGTACGGTCAGCCCAAAGCGCGCAAACGCTTCCAGTTCTCGAAACGTTAAAGAAATTTATCCGGTATTTCCGGAAATAAACACTTTTTGCCGCAAGCCCGGTGGTCCCCATCGATGGGTTCCGGGCCTCAGGGCGAAAAGGAAGACTAAAACCAAAGAAAGGTCCTTATATGGTCTCTCCGCAGCTTCAGGAATTATTACAGGCCGGCGTCCATTTCGGTCATCAGACCCGGCGCTGGAACCCCAAAATGAAGCCGTTCATTTTCACCGAGCGCAACGGCATTTATATCATCGACCTGAACAAAACCCTCGACGCGATTAACGTCGCCAGCCAGAAGGTTCGCGAAATCGTTTCCCGCGGTCAGTCGATCCTGTTTGTCGGCACCAAAAAGCAGGCCAAGGGTGTCATTCAGGAAGAAGCGCTTCGCGCCGGTCAGTTTTATGTCACGGAGCGCTGGCTCGGTGGCATGCTGACCAACTTTTCGACGATCAAGAATTCAATCAAAAAGCTCAAAGATATGGAACGTATGCGCGACGAAGGTGACCTCGAGAAGTTCACCAAGAAAGAACGCTCGCAATTCGACAACCAGATCGAAAAGCTGACCAATGTCCTCGGTGGTATCAAAGAGATGAACTACCTGCCGGGCCTGGTTTTCGTGGTCGACGCCAAGAAAGAAAAGATCGCGGTAGCCGAAGCCTCCAAGCTGGGCATTCCGATCATCGCTATTGTCGATACCAATGCCGATCCCGACCCGATTGATTTTCCGATTGCGGCCAACGATGACGCTATAAAGTCGATTCGCATTATCGCCCGGACTCTGGTCGATTCGGCAATCGAGACGAAAAATCAGATTTCGGCAGGAGAGCTAACTCCCGAAAATGAAAATGACACTTCCGATCGTCTCCAGGCGTATACCGATCCGAGTGAAGACGTAGAGAAAAAGAAATAAAGTCAGCACAGTAAGGAATAAGACCGATGGAAATAACGGCCAAAATGGTAAAAGAGCTTCGCGAAAAAACCAACGCCGGGATGATGGACTGCAAGAAGGCCCTGACCGAATCCGATGGCGATTTCGAGAAAGCCGTTACATACTTGAGAGAAAAAGGCATCGCCAAAGCTTCATCGAAAGCCGGGCGTGAAGCCAAAGAGGGAATCATTACGTCATACATACACCCCGGTTCGAAACTGGGTGTTTTGATTGAAATAGATTGCGAAACGGATTTTGTCGCCCGCACCGACGATTTCCAGAATTTCGCCAAAGACGTGGCGATGCAAGTCGCCGCGGCCAACCCGGTTGCGATCAGTCGCGATCAGATCGATTCGGTTACAATCGAGAAGGAAAAAGAGATCTTCCGCCATCAGGCCATCAACGACGGCAAGCCGGAAAAGATTCTCGATAAGATTATCGAAGGACGTCTCGAAAAGTACTTCGCCGAAACTTGTCTGCTGGAACAGGCGTTTGTCAAAGATTCCGATAAGACTATGGAAGAGTACGTCAAAGAAGTCATCGCCAAGCTCGGTGAAAACATAATTGTCAGGCGTTTCGCCAGGTTCAGACTGGGTGAAGAATAATGGAAGGTGACCCACAATTAAAATACCGCCGGATTTTGCTCAAACTTTCCGGTGAAGCGTTGATGGGTTCCAAGTCGTTCGGTATCGATACCGGTACCATTAATTCCATTTGCAGCCAGATAAAAGAAGTCAATGATGCCGGCCTTCAGGTCGGCATTGTTGTAGGTGGCGGGAATATTTTCCGGGGGCTCGAAGCCGCCGAACAGGGTATGGATCGCGTCGTTGCCGATAATATGGGTATGATGGCCACGATCATCAACGCCCTGGCTATTATGGACTGCCTGGAAGGTCTGGGGGCATATTGCCGGGTCATGTCGGCGATAAATATCGAATCGTTCGCGGAGCCGTATATTCGTCGACGGGCCATACGCCACCTCGAAAAGGGCCGCATCGTGGTATTCGCTGCCGGGACAGGCAATCCTTACTTCACGACCGATTCGGCCGCAGCCCTGAGAGCCAGTGAAATCGGCGCCGACGTTTTGATTAAAGGAACCAAGGTCGAAGGCGTATTTTCGGAAGACCCTAATAAAAACGACAAAGCCACATTTTATGAAAAACTGTGCTACATGGAAGTGGTGCAACAGGAGCTTGGATTTATGGATCTCACGGCCATTACCATGTGTAAAGACAATAAACTGCCGATCATCGTATTTAACATGAGAAAATCTGGGAACCTGAAAAAGATCGTCATGGGCGAACCGGTCGGCACTATAATATCGTAGATTCCAAAAATTCTAAACGTCAAAGGAGCTATCCGATGACAAATGAAATACTTGCTGATACTCAAGACAGAATGAACAAAAGCCTGGACACGATAAAAAAAGGCTTCGGTTCAATTCGTTCGGGTAAGGCCACGCCGTCGCTTTTGGACGGCGTCCGCGTAGATTACCATGGCACTCTTATGCCGCTCAATCAGTTAGCGTCGGTGTCGGTGCCCGAAGCGCGCCTGATGGTGGTGCAGTGCTGGGACAAGACGGCGGTTGGTGAAGTGGCGAGGGCCATTCAGGTGGCTGATTTGGGATTGAATCCGCAGGTCGACGGCAACATTATCCGCCTGCCAATCCCTCCGCTCAATGAAGAACGCCGCCGGGAACTGGTTAAACAGTGTAAGAAAGGCTCCGAAGAGGGTAAGGTGGCGATTCGGAATATCCGCCGCGACGCCAACGAGACGCTTAAAAAGGCCGAAAAGGACAAAGACATTTCGGAAGATGAGCGCAAACGGGCTGAAGAAAAGGTTCAGGAGCTGACCGACAAATTCGTGGCAAAAATAGACAATATGATGGAGACCAAGGAAGCCGAAATCATGGAAGTCTGATCTTCCGCAATATAGAAATTTTTAAATACCGGCCCCCGCTATTGAGGGCCGGTTTTTCTATGCCCGTCGGGGACCAAGTCATTTAACCAAAATGAATTGACAATTATTTTTTAATGGATATATTAGGAATCTTGTTGGCCCCATACTGTGAATAATTTCACAATAAAAGGCAAAAAATAGAAGGAAATATCTTAAAAAATAAAATTCCGGAGATCATATGCCGAACGTAACTGAATACAAAAATTTCATTAACGGGGAATGGGTAAAGAGCAGGTCAGGACAGACTTTCGAAAACCGCAACCCCGCCAACAAAGATGAAGTAATCGGCATCTTTCAGAAATCCAACAAGGACGACGTGAACGCTGCCGTCGCTGCCGCCAAGCAGGCGTACAAAAAGTGGCGTCTCGTTCCTGCACCTAAGAGAGCTGAAATCATTATGCGTATCACCGACCGTCTGGTCAAAGAGAAGGAACGTTGCTCCCGTGACATGACCCGCGAAATGGGCAAAGTCATCAAGGAAACGCGCGGTGACGTGCAGGAAGCGATCGACCTGGGGTACTATATGGCGGGTGAAGGCCGCCGTCAACTCGGTTACACGACGCCTTCGGAATTGACCAATAAATTCAATATGTGCGTACGGCAGCCGCTGGGCGTGTGTGGACTTATTACGCCCTGGAACTTCCCGATGGCGATACCGTCGTGGAAGATGATGCCGGCGCTGGTGCTGGGCAATACGATCGTGATCAAGCCCGCGACCGATACACCGCTGTCGGTGTACAACTATGTCAAGATATTCGAAGAAGAAGGTTTGCCTCAGGGCGTGGTCAATATCGTTACCGGTTCGGGCGGTGCCGTCGGCGAACCGCTGATGACGCACAAGGACGTGAGCTGTGTTTCGTTCACCGGGTCGACCGAAGTGGGTCGGCGCATCAGCGAAGCCTGTGCAACCGATTTCAAGCACTGCCACCTCGAAATGGGCGGCAAGAACTGCATTCTGATCATGGACGATGCCAAGATAGACCTGGCCGTCGATGGAGCCATCTGGGGTGCGTTCGGTACGACCGGTCAGCGATGCACGGCGTCGTCGCGGCTGATAGTACACAAAGATGTTATTAAGGAATTCACCGAGAAATTCGTGGCCCGGGCCAAGGCGCTTAAGATCGGCGACGGGCTCGATGAATCGGTCGATATGGGACCGGCCATCAATGAAAGCCAGATGAATTCGGTCCTGCAGTACATGGAGATCGGCAAGAATCAGGACAAGGCCAAACTACTGTGCGGCGGCGAACGCCTGACCGGTGGTGCATACGACAAAGGATGGTTCACCATGCCGACCGTATTTGGCGACGTGACCCGTGACATGCGCATTTTCCGCGAAGAGATTTTCGGCTCGGTGACGAGCATAACCGAATGCGGCTCGCTCGAAGAAGGCATCGATCTTTGCAACGATACTGCCTATGGTCTCTCGGCCTCGATATATACTCAGGACGTCAACCGGGCCTTCACGGCCATGCGCGATGTTTACACCGGTATCTTCTATGTCAACGCTCCGACTATCGGCGCCGAAGTGCATCTGCCGTTCGGAGGGGTTAAGGATACGGGTAACGGTCACAGAGAGGCCGGTATCGCCGGACTCGACGTCTTTTCGGAATGGAAATCGATTTACATCGACTTTTCCGGGACTATCCAAAGGGCGCAGATTGACAACAACTAATAAGAAACTACTTAACGGTAACGGAGAAGAATAAATGGCCAAAAAGAAAATCATCATCATGGGTGCTGCCGGAAGAGACTTCCACAATTTCAATACTCTCTATCGCGACAATAAGGACGTCGAAGTCGTGGCCTTTACGGCGACACAGATTCCTGAGATCGAAGGACGGAAATACCCCGCCAAGCTGGCCGGGAAATTATACCCCAAGGGAATTCCGATTGAGGCCGAAGCCGACCTGCTGAAGCTGATACAGAAGCATAAAATCGACGAAGTTATATTTTCATATTCGGATGTATCTTACGAGTACGTCATGGACAAGGCGGCTTATGTCACCTCCAGCGGTGCAAGATTCGCCGTCGAAGGCGCGGCACCGACCATGATTGTATCGAAAAAGCCGGTCGTGGCGGTTTGTGCCATCCGGACCGGTTGCGGTAAATCGCAGACGACCCGTCGTGTGGCCGAGATTCTAAAGAGCATGGGCCTGAAAGTTGTCGTTATTCGTCACCCCATGCCGTACGGCGACCTGACCAAACAAGCCTGCCAGCGCTTTGCGACGTATACCGACCTCAACAAGCATAAATGTACTATCGAAGAGCGCGAAGAATATGAACCGCATATCGATCGCGGCTGTGTCGTTTACGCCGGTGTCGATTATGAAATGATTATCCGCGAAGCGGAAAAGGAAGCCGACGTCGTTCTCTGGGACGGTGGTAACAACGATATGCCGTTCTACAGACCCGACCTGATGATTACCGTAGTCGACCCGCACCGTGCCGGTCATGAACTGGAATATTTCCCGGGACAGAACAATTTTATGCTGGCCGACGTGATCGTGATAAACAAGATCGATACGGCTCCGCCCGACGGCGTGATTCAACTGCGCAACAATATTCGGGCCTATAATCCCGAAGCCATCGTGGTCGACTGTGCCTCGCCGATCAGTGTGGCCAAGCCGCAATTGATAGAAGGCAAAAAGGTGCTGGTGATCGAAGACGGTCCCACCACCACCCACGGCGAGATGGAATATGGTGCGGGCATGATGGCCGCCGCCAAATTCGGTGCGGCCGAAGTCATCGACCCGCGTCCGTACACTGTCGGGACGATCACAAAGACGTTCGAAAAATACCCGGACATCGGTTCGCTGCTTCCGGCCATGGGATATTTTGGCAAGCAGTTGAAAGACCTGGAAAAGACGATCGAAAATGTAAAGTGTGACACTGTAATCGTGGCCACGCCTATCGACCTGACCCGCGTCATCAAGATTAAGAAGCCGTCGGTTCGGGTGTACTACGATCTTCAGGAAATCGGTAAACCTGACCTGGTCGATGTCCTTACCTCCCGTGTTAAAGTAACCGAGAACAAACCTCGGTCGCGCGGCAAGAAAAAATAGAAAATATGATAGAGCTTAACGGCAAGGCGGCGGTGATTGCCCTCGGTGGCAACGCCATAACCCGCCCGGAAAAGGAAGACACGATCGCCAATCAGTTTGCCAATACGCGGCAATCGCTGGACGGCATCGTGGATCTGGCCCGGGACGGTTACAAGCTGGTTATCTCTCACGGTAACGGCCCCCAGGTGGGCAACGCGATCCTGAGAGTGGAACTGGCGCGGAGTCAGGCGCCTATATTGCCGTTAGGAATTTGCGTGGCGGATACCGAAGGTGGGATGGGGTACATGATCGAACAGTCGCTCCAGAACCGCCTTCGCCAGGAAAATATCGACCGACCGGTGGTGACGATCATTTCTCAGGTACTGGTCGACTTCGAGGACCCCCAGATCAAGAACCCGACCAAGTACATCGGGCAGTTTTATTCCGAGGAAAACGCCCGTAAGTACGAAAAAGAACGCGATTGGATAATGAAAAAAGATTCGGATCGCGGGTGGCGCCGGGTGGTGGCTTCGCCGCGCCCTCTGACCGTAGTGGAAGCCGAGACGATCAAGCACTTGATCGACAAGGGGACCATAGTCATAGCTGTCGGCGGCGGCGGAATACCGGTCTATATCGACGGAAATGGAAATTATGAAGGCGTCGACGCAGTCGTCGACAAAGATTTTGCCTCGGCAGTACTGGCTCACGAGATAAACTCGGAATTCCTGCTGATTTTGACGTCGGTAGATAAAGTCGCGATTAATTTCGGACAGAAAAACCAGAAATATCTGGATAAAATAACGGTTTCGGAAGCGAAGGAGTACTTATCGAAGAGGCACTTCCCGCCGGGGTCGATGGGTCCCAAGGTCGAAGCCGCGATTCAGTTCATAGAAGGTGGAGGACGGGAAGTAATTATTACTTCCATTGAGAATGCCGGTCAGGCATTACGGGGCAGTGTAGGAACGAGGATTGTGCGCGATTGATTATGTGTCGCATATCTGATAGTGTCGTTGCGGCCATTTTGAAGAAAGGCCGGATTTACGAGGTGGGGGGGGCCGTTCGAGACAGCCTCCTTAACAGGACGATAAATCCCGAGGACCGGGATTATCTGGTTTGCGGCGTGCCCTATCAGGACCTGTCGAATATTCTCAAAGAACATGGACGGGTCGATCTCGTGGGGCGGTCTTTCGGAATCATCAAGTTCACTCAGTTCAGAAACAAAGACAAGAAGTATACTTTCGATATCGCTTTACCGCGCCGCGAGTATTCGACCGGTGTCGGACACCGGGATTTCGCGGTTGACTTCGACCCCGAAATCAGCATCGAAGACGACCTGACCCGCCGCGACTTTACTATCAACGCTATGGCTCTGGCTCTGGACGATGCGGCTCTGATTGATCCGCTGGGCGGCAAAACCGATTTGGAAAATAAAAAAATCCGCATGGTGTCGGAGAAAGCCTTTTTGGAGGACCCGCTCCGCATGCTGCGGGCGATTCAGTTCGCGGCCCGCTTTGAATTCGGAATCGAAGAAAAGACTTACAAAGCGATCGCAGAAAACAGCGCTTTGATAAACACGGTTTCGGTTGAGCGAATTTCCGATGAACTGAACAAAATGTTGACTCTGGCGGCCAAACCGTCGATCGGATTTCGCCTGATGAACGAAACCGGGCTTTTGGAACAGATTCTGCCGGAGTTGTCACTTACGGTCCGTGTCGATCAGCCGGGCGGGTATCATGCGTACGATGTTTTCGAGCACACGATTCGTACAGTCGACGCCTCGCCGCTTGATTTGACCGTTCGCCTCGCTGCGCTGTTTCATGACATCACCAAGCCCCGCGCCAAACGTCTGACCGAAACCGGGGCGACTTTTTACGGCCATGAAAGTACCGGGGCGGAAGTGGCGAAATCGGTTCTGAAGCGCCTGCGTTATTCCACGGAAATTATTAAGAACGTCATGGTGCTGGTCGAGCGCCATATGTTCACAACGGACGTTACCGATAAAGGTCTTCGCCGTCTCGTGCGCAGGGTCGGCACCGATCTGATTTTCGACCTGCTCGATTTGCGCAGAGCCGACGTCGAAGCGCAGGGGATGGGCGGCACAACCGATGATGTGGATGAATTTGAGAGACAAATCCACGAAGAACTCGACCGTAAGCCTCCCTTCAGTGTAAAAGACCTGGCGATTGACGGCAACGATCTGATGGAAAAATTCTCGCTGCCGGAGTCGCCGGTAATCGGAGATATCCTGAACTACCTTATAGAAAAGGTACTGGATGAACCGAGCGACAATACGGAAAAGAAATTATATGAATTTGCAGGGTCGTACCTGGCCAACAGGAAGAATAAAGGTTTAAGTTAAATATATTCGGAGATAGCGAATGAAGATTCATGAGTATCAGGCCAAAGAAATCTTTGCAGCGCATGGTATCCCGGTACCGCAAGGGGAAGTGGCCGAAAATGTTGCTGACGCCGTAGCGATCGCCGAGAAGTACGGTCGACCGGTAATGGTTAAGTCACAGGTACACGTTGGAGGCCGCGGAAAAGCCGGTGGCGTCCAGTTTGCCGAGAATGTCGAAGCCGCCCGTGTCTGGGCCCAGAAGATTCTGGGCATGGACATCAAGGGCTTGAAAGTAAACAAAGTTCTTATTACAGAGGCCGTTGATATTGTCACCGAAGCGTACGTCGGGATTATCATCGACCGCGCTTCCAAGGCTCCGGTTATCATGGTCTCGGCGGCCGGCGGAATAGATATTGAAGAAGTCGCCGCCAAAACCCCCGAAAAGATTCACAAATTGGCGGTCGATCCGATTCTCGGCCTGAAGGCTTATCAGGCTCGCGAGCTGGCGTCGAAATTGTATCGAGATATCGGTCTTATTCGCCAGGCGGCGGACATAATCATGAAGCTCTACAAAGTCTTCTGGGCGGTCGATGCTTCGCTGGTTGAAATCAACCCGCTAATTACGACGCCCGACGGCAAAGTCCTGGCCATCGACGCCAAGCTGAACATCGACGACAACGGCTTATATCGTCACAAAGAAATCGAAGCTATGCGCGATCTCGACGCCGAAGAACCGTCGGAAGTGGCGGCCCGCGAAGGTGACCTGAGTTTTGTAAAGCTGAGCGGCAATATCGGCTGCATCGTCAATGGTGCCGGACTGGCGATGGCGACCATGGACCTGGTTAAATATTATGGCGGCGATCCGGCCAACTTCCTCGATATCGGCGGCTCGTCCAACCCGCAGAAAGTTCTTACCGCCATGCGTATCATCTTGAGCGATTCCAACGTCCGCGCGATATTGATAAACATTTTCGGCGGTATCACGCGGTGCGACGACGTCGCCAACGGAATCGTCATGGCGTACGAAGAATTGAAACCGGAGGTTCCGATTGTGGTCCGCTTGACCGGAACGAACGAAAAAGAGGCTCTGAAAATTCTTAAGAAGGTGGACCTGGAATCGGGCGAGACGCTCGATCAGGTCGTCAAGAAAGCTATTGAATTATCGGAGAAAGAATATCACCAGGTGGGAGGGGCCGTATGAGCATCATAATTGACAAACGGACGAAAGTGATCGTGCAGGGAATCACCGGCCGTGATGGTTCCTTCCATGCCGAACAGATGAAGAAGTACGGCACCCATGTTGTCGGCGGTGTGACACCGGGCAAGGGCGGCCAGAAGATTAACGGCATACCGATTTTCAATTCGATGGCCGAAGCGGTAGCCGCGACAAAAGCCAATACGTCGGTTATTTATGTCCCGCCGCCGTTTGCGATCGACGCTATTTATGAAGCCGCTGACGCCGGGATTAAACTTATCGTGTGCATTACCGAAGGCGTTCCGGCCAACGATATGATGCCGGTGTATCATTACCTGAAGCACAGAGGCATAAGGTTGATCGGCCCCAATTGTCCCGGATTGATCAGCCCCGGAAAATCCAAAGTCGGCATCATGCCCGGCACGATTGTCAAGAACGGGCCGATCGGTGTCGTGTCCCGCTCCGGCACGTTGACGTATGAGGCGATCTGGGCATTGACCAGCGCCGGTTTGGGTCAGACGACCTGTATCGGTATTGGCGGCGACCAGATTATCGGGACTAATTTCATCGACACTCTCCAAATGTTCGAGGCCGACAGCTCTACCAAGGCCGTCGTGATGATCGGTGAAATCGGCGGCTCCGATGAAGAGGAAGCTGCAAAATTCGTCAAAAAGCACATGACCAAACCGGTGGTCGGATTTATTGCCGGTCGATCAGCGCCTCCCGGAAAGAGGATGGGGCACGCCGGTGCGATCATTTCCGGAGGTTCCGGAACGGCCGAGGAAAAAGTCAAGGCACTCAATGGCGCCGGAATACCGGTGGCTGCTTCGCCGACGGAACTGCCGACCTTGATCAAGGCCGCTTTGGATGCTAAGAAAAAGAAAGTGGTCAAGGGCAAATCAAAAACTAAAGATGCTGCCAAAAAAGCCAAGCCTAAAGCCAAGTCCAAGTCAAAGCCCAAGTCCAAGCCCAAAGCTAAGGCGAAAAAGACGGCCGCCAAACCCAAAAAGGCGACCAAACCGGGAAAGACAGCAAAGAAGAAGTCCAAGTAATCTTGTATAGAGGTGCTCGAAAGTACCGGAGGAGTATTACTGATGAGCGAAGCTGAACCGGGACAGAAAATCCCGGAAGTCAAAGCAAAAGAGCCGAAATATGTATACGGACCGGGCGATCCGCCTCCGCTGAACATATTTTTGCACTGGTGCAAGGGATGCAATATATGCATCGCCTACTGCCCCAACAAGGTATTGGAACCGGACCGCGATGGTAAACCGGTTCTGGCCCACCCCGAGAAATGTACACAGTGCGCTATCTGCTGGCTGCATTGCCCGGATTTTGCCATAACCTCCAATTACAAGTGATGGAGGAGCAAGAATGTTAGAATACGGAAAAACCAAACTACTTCAGGGTAATGAAGCGTGCGTGTACGGCGCATTGTATGCCGGGGTACAGTTTTTTGCCGGGTACCCGATCACTCCTTCGACCGAAATCGCCGAAGGTATGGCACGAGAATTACCCTATATCGACGGCAAATTCATACAGATGGAAGATGAAATCGGGTCCATCGCCGCGATTGTCGGCGCTTCCAACGCCGGCTGCAAGTCCATGACGGCGACGTCCGGCCCCGGTTATTCCCTGATGCAGGAAAATATCGGATATGCTTTCATGACCGAAACCCCCTGCGTTATCATAAACGTCCAGCGCGGCGGCCCCTCGACCGGTCTTCCGACCAAGATCGCCCAGGCCGACACGATGCAGGCCCGCTGGGGGACGCACGGTGACTATAAAGCTATTGCGGTGGCTCCGTCCAGCGCCCGCGAATGTTTCACCGAGACAGTGCGCGCCTTTAATTTGGCGGAGAGATTTCGCACGCCGGTAACGGTACTTTCCGATGAAGTCCTCGGTCACATGCGCGAAATCATGACCATACCCGAAGAAGGCGAAGTTAAAGTGGTTAATCGCCAGAAACCGGATGTTCCCCACGAATGGTACCGTCACTTTGACATTACTCCGAGCTTGGTCAGTCCGATGGCTTCTTTCGGTGAAGGTTATCGTTACAATGTCTCCGGTTTGACTCATGACCCCGACGGTTTCCCCACGGCAGTTCCAACGGAGATCAAAGCCAAACTCGACAAATTACACGGCAAAATTGATAATTATATCGAAGAAATATCCAGTTTCCGGACGGAAATGATGGACGACGCTCATGTCGCCGTATTCTCCTACGGTACCGTCGCACGCGCCTCACACCAGGCCGTGAAAATGGCCCGCGAACGACGGATCAAAGTCGGCGCGATTCAGCCTTTTACCATCTGGCCTTTAGACGAGGTCAAAATTAAGAGCATGCTGGGACATGTCAAGAAGGTGATTGTGGCTGAACTGAATATGGGCCAGCTGTACGACGAGATTCGGCGCGTGGCGCCGAAAGGCACCGAGGTCTTCCATCTGGGTCGTTACGACGGTGAAGTAATGACGCCTCTCCAGATACTCCAAAAAATAAGGGAGGTGCTCTAATGATCAAGACTGAAATAAAATCCGATGTGACCCACCACTATCTTCGGGCCAAGAAAAAATTCCCGAACGTCTGGTGTGCCGGATGCGGCAACGGCATCGTCATGGGTGCATTGATCCGGGCCATCGATGCGGCCGGTTTCAATAAAGACGAGGTGGCCGTGGTTTCCGGTATCGGCTGTTCCAGCCGTATGCCGGTATATCTCGATTTCGCCACGCTGCACACAACCCACGGGCGAGCGCTGGCCTTCGCGACCGGTGTCAAAATCGCCAAACCCAAGATGAAAGTGATCGTAATTACCGGAGACGGCGATGCTCTCGCCATCGGCGGCAACCACTTCATACACGCCTGCCGGAGAAACATCGATATCACGACCATTTTGATTAACAATAAGATTTACGGCATGACCGGCGGGCAGTTCGCCCCTACGACTCCGGGCGGCGCGATTGCCACGACGGCTCCACATGGCAACTATGAAAAGCAGTTCGACGTCGTTAAGCTGGCCATCGGCGCCGGAGCATCGTACGTTGCGCGCGGCACGGTGTACCATGTTGATCAGTTGGAGAAACTCATCGCGGGTGGTCTGAAAAAGAAAGGTTTTGCCGTGATCGACACGTATTCTAATTGTCACACGTACTACGGACGTTTCAACCGCGAAGGAGACGCCGTCGAGATGATCCAATGGTTTAAGAAAAATGCTCTTCCGATTCAGGCCGCCGACAAAATTCCGCCGGAAAAGAGGGTGGGGAAATTCATAACAGGACTTATTCATGAGACCGATGCAACCGAATTCTGCGAGGAGTACGAAGCCTTGGTTAAACGGCTTACCGGAAAGGGGAGTGAATAATGGCTACAAAAGCAGCGGCAAAACCTCATGGTAGAAGGAACGGCGACGGAAAACCCGAAGATCGTTTCGAGATTCGTTTGTCCGGTTCCGGCGGCCAGGGATTGATCCTGGCTGGTGTAATCCTGGCCGAAGCCCTGGGAATTGGTGACCACAAAAATGTAGTGCAATCGCAGTCGTACGGCCCGGAGGCAAGGGGCGGCGCCAGCCGTGCCGACCTGGTCGTTTCCGACGGTGAAATCTACTATCCGAAGACGATGAAGCTCGACCTGCTCCTGGCTCTTACGCAGGAAGCCTGCGATAAGTACTATCCCGATCTTAAGGAAGGCGGGACGCTGATCGTCGATTCCACCATGGTAACCCAGGTGCCGACGAAAAATTATTTTGGTCTTCCCTTCATGCAACTGGCTCGTGAAGAGATCGGTATAGTTATGGTGGCCAACGTCGTATCGCTCGGGGCCATTTGTGAAATAACCGGTATCGTCACAAAGGACGCCATCCGCAATGCCGTGCTGGCAAGGGCACCGCGTGGTACCGAAGAGAAGAACAAGAAGGCTCTGGAAATCGGCATGAACGCCGCCAAGAAACTATTGCAAGAAAGACGATAATGGCGACACAGCGAACTTTATTGATCGTTAAGCCCGACGCATTCAAGCGCGGGCTTACCGGCTATATAATCTGGAGGCTGGAAAGAGCCGGGTTCAGCGTGGTCGATATGCGGCTGGAGCGGCTGGGCAAAGAGAAGGCACGTGAATTTTATGCCGTCCATAAAGGCAAGCCGTTTTATGATGATCTCGTGGATTTCATGACGTCGACCCCGGTCGTGGCTATGGTCCTGGAAAAAGAGAACGCCGTCGCCGATTTGCGTACGTTTATCGGCGCGACCGATCCGGCTAAAGCCGACTGCGGTACTATTCGTCAGGAAATGGCGCTTAACATACAGGAGAATTCGGTCCACGCTTCCGATTCTCCCGAAAATGCCGCTCGCGAAGTCGGCTTCTTTTTCGGGTAATATGGAAATAAAAATCCGCTACAGGAATATAGAATTTTCTCTAAATATCCCGGACACGGCCCGATGCGATGAATACCACGAGAAAGAACTGGATGAAAATACAACCGCTGACAACTTCATCGAAGACGTCGCGAAGACCGAGGCCGATTTATTTGAGCTCAAAGACGCCGATCTGTTCATAGTCAACGACGCCTATCGTCCCACCCCGACAAGTCTGATTCTCGACTGGCTGTCTCAAAACGGACGGTTAAACGACAGTGCTGATTTTATTGTCGCCACGGGCACCCATGCCGCACCGTCGGAGGAACAGCTCGGGCGAATTTTCGGGAATCATCTGAACCGGCTGCGCGATAGAATCGTCATCCACGATTGCAAGAACAAAGCCGAAATGATGGAAATCGGACGAGACTATGACGACAGCCCGATTATGCTCAACCGCGTCGCGGCGGAAGCCATGCGGATTGTCGTTATCGGCTCGGTAGAACCGCATTTCTTCGCGGGATATACCGGCGGTCGTAAATCGATATTCCCCGGCGTTTGTGATTACGATACGATAGTACGCAATCATAACCGGGCGGTCAGCCTCGATGCCATGCCGATGAAACTGAAAGGCAATCCCATCGAAGAACATCTTGAAGAGCTAATGACCCGTATTCGGGGAGATAAAGTTTTCGGCATACAGGTGGTTTCAACTATCGATTCCGAAAAGGTGCGCGTCTTTGTCGGCTCTCTGACCGATGCCTTCAGGGCGGCGATAAAAACTGCCGAGAGAGTGTACGGTACATCGGTCAGGCAGAAATATGATCTCCTGCTGGCCGAAATAATGCCGCCGCTCGACAGCAATTTATATCAGCTTCAAAAAGCACTGGAAAATTGTCAGCGGGTGGTCGCCGATAGAGGGACTATCCTGCTGTTTTCGTCGTGTCATGAAGGAATCGGATCAACCAAGTTTTTTAAATTGGCAGACAAGTGGAAGCCCGGTATGCACCTGGAGGGAGAAGAAGCTTTTGGATCACATAAGTTAGCGCGCGTGTACGACATTGGCAAGAGAATCAACGTCTGTCTGTTTTCTGAATTACCCGACGAAATTCCCGAAAAAGTTTTCTTCAGCCCGGTGCGTTCTCCGCAGGGTTTGCTCGACAGCTATTTCCACGGAAATGAACAAGCTACAATCGGACTGGTGCGAGACGCCAGCCATACCGTGTTGATAAATTCTCAGGATACATAAAGTCTTAAACAAACGGAGGAAGGATGAATAAAAAAATCGCAGTTATCGGTGCCGGAAACGTAGGCGCCAGCGTTGCCCAGTATATGGCGGAAGCCAATCTCGGCGACGTCGTCATGATCGATATCATCGAAGGCATGCCGCAGGGCAAAGCTCTTGATTTGACCCAAGCCGGACCGATGCGCGGCTACAATGCCATGGTCACCGGCAGCAATGATTACAAGGATATTAAAGGAGCCGACCTGGTCATCATGACCGCCGGATTGGCCCGTAAACCGGGTATGTCTCGCGAAGATCTTCTGGCCATGAACGCCAAGATCGTCGGCACGGCTGCATCGAACATCAAGAAGTACGCTCCTAAGTCGTTCGTGATCGTCGTGTCCAACCCGCTGGACATTATGACCTATCACATGTGGAAAGTCACCGGTTTTCCGAAAAACCGCGTATGCGGTCAGGCCGGCGCCCTCGACTCGACCCGTTTTCGGGCTTTTATAGCCATGGAACTGGGCGTCGCCATGAAGGATATCAATGCGATGGTTCTCGGTGGTCACGGTGACACCATGGTTCCGCTGCCGCGCTATACGACGGTGGCCGGAATTCCGATCAAGGAATTGATCGAGGCCAAGCGCATCAATGAAATTGCCGAGCGGACCCGCATGGGCGGCGGCGAAATCGTCAAGCTGCTCAAGACCGGTTCGGCTTTCTATGCTCCGGCGGCGGGGACGGTCGAAATGGCACGTTCTATTTTGTGCGATGAAAAGCGCGTCCTGCCGTGTTCGGCGTATCTCGACGGTCAGTACGGTATCAAAGACATTTACATCGGCGTGCCGATCGTGCTCGGCGCCAACGGCGTGGAGAAAATCATGGAATTGGCTCTGACCAAGAAAGAAATGTCCGACCTCCAGACTTCGGCCAAGAAGTACAAAGGCGTTCTTAAAGAAATCGGATACTAATAAGGGAGATCTATCGTGGCACCTAAGTACAAGCATATTAAAATCCCTGAGGGCGGTCAGCGAATTACCTTTAAAAAAGGCAAGATGGTTGTCCCCAATGCACCTATCATTCCCGTGATCGAAGGCGACGGTATCGGTCGTGACATCATGAAGGCGACCCGTATCGTGGTCGACGCCGCCGTGAAAAAGGCATACAAGGGTAAGAAAAAGATCGCGTGGATGGACGTCTATGCCGGGGAAAACGCCAAGCGCATTTACAAAGAGTGGATTCCGCAGGAAACTTTCGACGCCATCGGTTATTACTTCGTGGCGCTCAAGGGCCCGTTGACGACTCCGATCGGCGGCGGTTTTCGTTCACTCAACGTAACCCTGCGCCAGGTGCTGAATCTCTATGCCTGTGTTCGTCCGGTCAGGTATTTCAAGGGTGTACCGTCGCCGGTAAAGGAACCGGAAAAGATGGACGTGATCATTTTCCGCGAGAATACCGAAGACGTTTACGCCGGGATCGAGTGGAAAAAGGGAACAGCCGACGTCAAGAAAGTCATCAGTTTCCTGAACAAGAAAATGAAGCGCAACATCCGGACCGATTCCGGAATCGGCATCAAACCGATATCGGTCAAGGGGACTAAACAACTGGTGCGCAAGGCCATTCAGTACGCCATCGACCGCAAACGCCCGTCGGTAACGCTCATGCACAAAGGTAACATCATGAAGTTTACCGAAGGCGCTTTCCGCGATTGGGGTTACGAAGTGGCCCGCAAGGAGTTCGGCCGCAAGACCATTACGGAGGATGAACTCTGGTCGAAGTACAAAGGCAAACAGCCCAAGAGCAGGATTGTCATCAAGGACCGCATTGCCGACTCGATGTTTCAGCAGATATTGACCCGCACCGCTGAGTACGACGTCATCGCGACGCCGAATCTCAACGGTGACTATATCTCCGACGCCTCCGCCGCGCAGGTGGGCGGCCTGGGCATGGCTCCGGGCGCCAATATCGGCGATAAGATCGGTCTGTTCGAGGCGACGCACGGGACCGCTCCCAAGTACGCCGACAAGGACATGGTCAATCCGGGATCGCTGATTCTTTCGGCGGTCATGATGCTCGAGTACATGGGTTGGGATAAGGCCGCGACGATGATTAACAAGGCGATTGAAAAGACGATTCTGAAGAAGACGGTAACGTATGATCTGCATCGTCAGATGAAAGGCGCCAAGAAAGTCTCAACGTCGCAGTTCGCCGAGCATATTGTAAAGAATATGAGATAGTCTAATAGCATAATCTATCAACCGGCAGACGAGGGCGTCTGCCGGTCACTTGATTTTGACTTTTGTTGCAGGGCAGAACCCTTTAGCGGTTCTGCCTTTTTTTGTCCCTTAATCTTTTCACAATAAAATGTATTTGACTCGATTCTGTCAGATATTATATTAATTTGTCTATAATAAGAAAGTTAAGGAGGGCTTTTTATGAAATATCTCGCAATTTTGGTATGTGCGATTTTGATTATTGGCCTGTTCGGCTGTGGGACGGAGTCAGTATCACCTGATAACTCTGAAAATACGCTGGTTTTTGATCAATATGTCTGGTTCGATACAAGCATTTTTCTGGCTCGCTATCAGGGGTTAGGCGGCGTCATTTTGCCGGAACCCGTTTTGAACAGGGAGCAGAGTTTAGGGGAGCCATTTAATGATATAAACGATAATGGTGTCTTTGACATTGGAATTGATGAATTTATAATGTGTGATTGTTCCCAGAATATGGATTTCGATGACAACGGCCGATACACAGGCCCGGATGAAGCCTGGTCACCCGGCATTCCTTTTGATGACATCAACGGAAACGGAATGTATGATGATGATCCGTATGATTTCTATGATTATTCACCCGGCAAGCCCTTCGCAGATTACAATGAAAATGGCGTTTGGGATGAATACCCCGATTATTCATACACGCCTGTACAAATAGTGAAAACCGACGAAAGCCCTGACAGTATTAAATATACTCCTGAGACCGTTAGGTACGATTCTTTGTATTTCACGTCAGATTCCGGGATAGTTTACGGCTTGTCCTACATCGGTAATGGAGCGACGACTCCGGCCGGTTTTGGCTTCATTTTTAAAGATTCGGGGCTGTATTTTTCATATCTGAACGAACCGGACAAATCTTACGGACGAGAGTTTTTTGTGCTCGATACCGGTGCTATCAGCGCGGGCACCGAGCAGGGCCGGCTTGTCAATGCAACCGCTGATTATATCCTGTATTATGATAGGACTATTGATACCGATTATGAGTTTGAAGTCGGTGGGATCACTTATTCGCATCTTTTATATATTAGATTCGACAATCCGGTGGCATATACTCTTGAGGGATACGAG
>CAZMWI010000008.1:2697-39109 GCA_964569945.1 uncultured Ignavibacteriaceae bacterium | reverse complement strand
CAGCAAGGCGGCGGCGATGGCCAATGTCCGCGGCATCGCCGTCGAACTCCACGGCAAGGACGGGTTCTGGAGCTTTCCGACCAATATCTCCGCCACCATGTCCGATCTCGATTTTGCCGACTATGAACTCGGGCAGGTTTCGCTGTATTACGATGAAGATGGTGACCACATTCTAAATGACGACTCTCTGATTGCAACCGGTAATTTTTCTTCCGGCGCGCTGCACCTGTCCGGCCTCGATATTGAACTGCCCGCCGAAGAACTGACATACTTTTTCGTCACGGCGGATATTCCGCTGGATGTCATCGACTCCGACAGTCTTGCCGTCGAAATAACCGGTCCGTCGGATTTCAACTTCAGCGAACTGGTAAACCTCAACGGCGACCTGCCTCTTGTCAGCGGGGGTCATCTGGTAATCGACGGTTCGATAGCCGCGCAGTATGACATCATACCTGTAACTCCGAGAACCGTAAGTCCCTCGGATACGTCGGTTGTAATTATGGCTTTCAAACCGGCCATTGATGGCGACCAGACTGACACTCTTCAGTCATTGACCATACAAAACACCGAAACCGCGGACAACAGCGACCTCGAGACGGTGGAACTCTGGCTGGACAATAACGGTGATTCAAAATGGCAGGATACAGATCAGTATCTCGGCACGTTTTCATATTCAGGCGGAGAGTGGACCCTTAATAATATTGATCTCGAATTCGGCGACGATCCGCAGGCATTGTTTGTAATCGCCGACATCGCCGCCGACGCCACGCCGGGAGCGACTTTCCGGGGGAGAATTCCCGTCAACGGCTTTGAATACTGGTCGGCCAATGACGGTCCGAAAGATAAAAATATCGTTATCGGTGCGACGTTCACGATATCCACGTCGGCCCTGCGCATATCGTACAATTCGCTCGGTCCTAATTTCTCTATCGGCCAGAATATTACGGTCGAAATAATCGCCGATAACCTTCTGGCTACGGACCTGGATAACGTCATCGGCGAGTTGGTATCAATCAGCGATTCGGACCTGGTCACGGTCGACAGTTCCACGGCCGGGCCGGTTATGATTCCCGCTCAGGGCAGTACGACGTTCAAATATTATCTGACCGCTGTCGCCACCGGGGACGTTACTTTCGATCTGCGAGCGGCCGCACCGCCGACCGGAGACACATCGGCGCTGGTCACAACCGAAGTGATCACCATACAGACGGTGCCGTCCGACGCCCTCGTGAAAATGATTAATACTATTCCGACCTCAGTGACTCGCGGGCAGTCCAACGTCTTTCCGCTGAGTTTGAGCGTTTCTCATTCGGTGCCCGAGGCGACATCGGCGTCGTACCTCATGCAAAGTTTAACGTTGACCGTTCTCGATAATAATTTCCAGCCGATAAATGCTAACACCGTGTTTTCACGAATGGTGCTTTCGACGGGATACACCAACTTATGCATTATAGAAGATCCCCCGTCGCAATCGTCGGTGCAGCTTGACTTCGGGACTCCCGTAATAGTCGAATCCGGTGAAAAACAGAACTTTTCCCTTTTGGTAGATATAGACTCGCTGGCGACGGCAACCAATTTTATTCTTTCGCTTGACGACGGCGGCGATATCCAAATTTTAGACAACAATTCTTTGCAATCGGTCGCTGTGGCATCGTCGGTAACCTTCCCGCTGCAGACGGCTTCGTGTCGTATTGATGATCCCTCGCAGGAAATGCTGGTTTCATACACGGCGCTGTTACAGCCGCACGTAAACGTCGGTCAGGAAAATGTCAGCCTCGCCTATCTCAAACTGCGTCATCCCGGCAGTGTGACAAGCTCCCAGATTCAGTTGACCGGTCTGACACTTTTATTTACCGACGAATTTTACGCAGCCATCCCGGCCGACAATGTCGCCGATGAAATAAGCATACTGCACCAGCAGACTATAATCGGAAGCGTGCAGTCCATACCGAGCGGCGCCATCGAAATTGATATCCCTCTGAGCGCCCCGCTCACCTTAAGCCCCGACGAAATCGATTCCATCTTGATCAGGATGAACGTCGCCGCAGACGTCTCCGTACCGTCGTTCGGCATGACCATTCCGGACAGCACCGCCTTCGAGGTGCGCGATCTGTCGTCACATTCGATTCTGGAAGCGGCCAGTGATGAGCTTTTGCAGCTGGGCGATGAAGATGTATTTCCGATTCTGTCCGGGGTGACCGGTATAGACAATCCCGCGGTCCCTCCTGGGCTTTGTCCGGTTTCGCTTCTGCCATATTCGACCGTCGGCGGAAAAGACACTTTATCATTGATAGATTTCGCATTTAACTACGACGCCGCGCCGGGCCGGGCGGATATATATTTGCAAAACATTTCGGTGCAGGCCATAGACTCGTCAGGAACACTGCTCGATCCGAACCGCCTGTTCGATCGAATCGGCTATCAGATAGAGGGACAATCCCCGGTTTACCAGACGTTCGTGCAGGTCCTCGGAGCCAATACCATATTCGACCTCGGTCAGCCGGGCATTCCGGTCAATCCGGGAGAAAGCCTTAACGTACGGCTGATCGCTGATATCGAAGCCGATGCACCGTACGATAATTTCGTACTGATGATTCCGTCGACCGGCTGGCTTGAAATTACGGACGCCAATGATTCTACGTCATCGCTTTCGTACAGCCCCGGTAACGGCTGCGCCGCCGAATACCCGTTCATGACCGATATGACCCGCATCTTCCTTCCGGCCGGACGACCCATACTTGAATCCGAATCTCTGCCCGTAAGGCTGGCCGGTCCGAATCAAAAAGCCCTTTCTATATATCAGGGCTATCTGGATTACAGTCAGGGCGGGGCCGGAGGAGATATTGCCCTGTCCGGCATTACCGGTCGGCTGTTGAAACATACCGTTGATGGTTTTATACCCTCCGATGTTTCGGACTTATTCGATGCGATCTATCTTTCGCTCGATGATCAAATTGTCGCGACCGACAGCGTCTTTGCCGCGGATACGATCCGGCTGAATCCCGAGACGGTTTATACACTGGAATCGGGCATGCAAACCGATCTTAATATTACCGGCGATATACGGGCCGACGCCGATCCGGCTAATTATATAATGATATTCGATGATTCCACGTCGTTTAATATGGCCGACATTAATCTCGCTGCGACCATTTATCCTCTTCTGTCGGGGAGCGATTTCCCGGTCTATTCGGCCGAAATTTCTCTCGCCGCGGCCGGACTGGAAAATTCGTTCACCAATTATCCCAATCCGTTCAATCCCGACGTCGACGGCCACACCGTGATAGGCTACACCCTCGATGAGGACGCCCACGTCGATATTGAACTGTTCACGGTAACCGGCGAAGCGGTCAGGGAAGTGCTTGTAAACGGTTTCCGGGGCGAAGGTTCTCACGATGAAGACGTCTGGACGGGACAAAACGACGTGAATCTGGACGTGCAGCCGGGGACGTATTTCTGCCGCATAACGGCGCGCTATGTGTCAGGTCGAACGGAATGCTATAAACGAAAAATTTCGATAGTACGATGAACAAATTCTTGCGATACATATTCATCCTGGTTCTTCTGCCGGGGATCGTCCTGGCCGAAAGCGACGGCGGGACCACGTCACCGTTCAGCCTCGGCGCCGGGGCTCGCGGTCTGGCGCTGGGCGGTTCTGACCTGGCTTTCTCCGACGCCGCCACCGCGCCGTACTGGAACCCCTCGGCTTTGGTTCATACCCAGTACTATACCGTATCCGGATTTATGAGTCGCCTCTACGAGTCGGACGTTGCCTACCAGTACTTCGGGCTGGCCGTGCCAACCCTCGACCTGGGCTGCTTCGCGCTGGGCGTCTTCCGCCTCGGCATAGACAATATCGACCGCCGCGACGCTTCCAACCTGCACCTGTATGATTATGACGACACCCGTATGGGCTATTACCTGGCTTACGGGGTTAATGTATCGGGTTATGACCTCGGGGCAGCGATAACGATGGAAAGCCATAAACTCGACGATTACAAAGCAACGTCATCACCGGGGTTGAACCTGTCCATCGGGCGGATGTTCGAGTTTAAAAACAAGCGCCTGTCCCGCATAGGCCTGGCCCTGGTCGGACGCAATCTAATACAGCCCAAAACGGAACTGGTCAACGCCAATATTGCCTATCCGCACGCCATTACTTTCGGCGGGACGATTGAATGTCATCCGCTCAAAAACGACGACCACCGCCTGGCTTTGGCCGTCAAAGTAAATAAAATCGACAAAATCGACGCCGCCATTTCAATCGGCCTCGAATACAGTCTGAACGAATGGTATTTCCTGCGCGGCGGACTGAACAAAGATAAATTCGCGTTCGGCGCCGGACTGAAATGGAAATATCTCTCCTTCGATTATGCCTGGATAGACCGCGATATGGGCGGTCTGCATACGTTCAGCGTCACGACGTCATTCGGCCGCTCGGTGCAAACCCGACGGGCGGATCGACAGGTACGCCGGGAAATCGAATTTAACGATATGATGAACCGCCGTCTGACCGATAAGAACCGCAAACTGGTCGAGGATTTGGAAACCGACGCCCGTAAGAAGATGGGCGACGGCTATGTCGAAGAAGCCGCCGGTCAGTACGACCGGGCGCTGTTCATGGCCCGGGCCAACGGGCTTGATACGGCATCTATTCAGGACGGTCTGGATGAAGCCAATGACAGGCTGGAGCAAATCAAACGCAAGATACTCTATAGTCAGCGGCTCGATTCGGCTCAGGTGAGGCTTGATGCCGGTGACGCCATCGGCACGCGCTATTTTGCCAATCTGGCGCTGGAGCTTTTTGCCAATTCACCGGAAGCCCAGGACATGCTGGATAAAGCCGAAGAAATCATCATTCACAATCAATCTCAGGATCGGTTGATTAACGAGCAATTGACAACGGCCGATTCGCTGCTCAGTTACGGCCTTGTGGCACAAGCGAAAAATATTATAAGCGGTTTGGCCCAGTTTGCACCTGACGACGACCGCGTCCGCCTGGCCGTCAAACGCCTCGATTTCGAGCTGTGCCGTGATAATGCGAACAACGCTTATGATCGGGGCGATTATAAGGCCGCGATAACCTGTCTCGACAGCGCTTTAGTCCTGTTTCCTGATCATAAATGGTGCCTCGATCTTAAAAAACGCGCCAAAAATAAATTGATCGAGCAGGCTGCACTGGCCCGGAAGCAGAATAACGAAGAATCAAAATCTCTCAGTCCCAAACTGGCCGAGGAAGTTTCAGCCGAATACGAACAGGCTCGTCAGTTGTTCGAAGCCGGAAATCTCGAAAAGGCCATTACGCGCTGGGAAAACGTGGAACGCCTCGCGCCCGACTATCAAAATGTCCGGCAGTACCTCGTTAAGGCTTATAAGTTCGTCGGGGTGGAGCTGTACGGTCAGAATAAACTTCAGGAAGCCATAGATATATGGGATAAGGCCGCTCGCCTCGATCCCGACAACAAGGAGATCCTTGATTATATCAAGCGGTCTGAAAGTGAAATAAGAAAATTAAAAGAGTTGACCTATGGACAATAATGAGAAAAATACAATAACCGGCAACTGGCCGGAGGCCCGTCAATTTAAAAAATCGATCCGGACGGAGTTCGCGCTTTACATTTCCGGAATCATTCTGATTCTGATGGCCGCCACCGGATATATAATTACCGATAAGTACGTCGGCACCGTCACTCAAAACACGGTCGAAAAACTTCTGACACAATCACGAGCCTATTCCGGTTCGGCCGGAAAACTGATCATCGCCTCCAACGGACCCGATGAGCTCCTTCTGAATAATATATGCAACCGCATGAAAAACGACGATCCCGATATTTACTGGGCCGCCGTAGCCGATAAAGACAAATCGTTTTTGGCTCATACCGATTTAAGGCAGGTTATCTCCGGCGGAAAAATGTCCAATGTCGGACGCCACGGTTTCGATCAGCTGCTCAAAGACGAAGAAGGCTTCCGCATGAGTCAGGACACCATCATGATATCGGTCCCCGTTAAAGAAAACGGCATTACCGTCGGATACCTCGGGCTGGCTTCATCGACCCGCCAAATCGATCAGGCCCGGTCGACTTCAATCATGACAGTGGTTTCCATTACGCTTATCATGATCCTGATCGGCCTGCCCTTGACTTTGCTGATTCTGAACAAGAAGCTGAAACCTATCGCACAGATTACCGACGGTCTCAAACAGATCAATCCCGATGACATTGCCATAAATATACCGGTGACGGGCAAAAACGAATTCGGTTATCTCGCGGAGACGCTGCACGTCATGGGCGATAGGCTGAATATCGCCCAACGCCAGCTGATCGAGAAAGAACGGTTTGAACGGGAACTGGAAATCGCCCGCCAGATTCAGGAAAACATCCTGCCAAAGAAATACCCGCAATCGGACAATTTTGAATTCTACGGAATGTACCAAAGCGCCCGTGAAGTGGGCGGTGATTATTATGATTTTATCGATATCGACCGCGACCGCCAGGCCTTTCTGGTTGCCGATGTTTCCGGTAAGTCCCTGCCCGGTATGCTGGTCATGCTGATGACCCGAGACATAATAAGGAATTTGATAAGCCGCGAACACGAACCATCGCGGCTTTTATCACGGGTCAATGAAGAGCTTTTGCACAATATCAAACGCGGGACATTTGTCACGATGTTTTTCGGTGTCCTCGATAAGAATACCGGACTTTTCAATTTCGCGTCGGCGGGACACAATCAGCTTTTAATAGTCGATTCCGGTCTCGGCACGGTCGACAAAATCAAGACCCCCGGCTTTCCGCTCGGGATGGTTCCGTCGGATCAATTTCGCAAACGGATAGAAACCGGTCGGGCCATTCTTAAGCCGAACGACTGGCTGGTGCAGTACACCGACGGCATCAACGAAGCGCAAAACACCGAACACGTAGAGTTCGGCATGGATAAATTCATAAAGCTGCTCGAAGCCTACCGGCACGAAACGCCTCAAAAACTGGTCGAAAAAGTTCTCTCGGAACACCGACGGTTCACCGGCGACCTGCCTCAATTCGATGACATTACGCTTCTGGTGATGAAGTGGAAAGCAGCCGTAGCCAAGGAAACACCTGTTAAAGCATAGATTAGGGTAATTATGCAAACAAATTCGAAAAAAAATGACACCAGCATTGCCGTGCCGATCGATCTGGCCGATGAATCCGTGAATGAATTCACGGAGCAATTGATCGCATTGATCGGCAGTTCTCCCCAGGAAATATTCCTTGATTGTTCGAGGCTTAAGTGGGTGACATCCAAACATGTTAACCTGCTGTGGCAGGCCCACAATCAATGTCAGGATTCCGGGATACGGGCCTGCCTGGTTAACACCTCCGAAAAGCTTATCCGGGTATTGAAGATTCTGGACATCTATGATTTGTTAACGTGCGAACCGGCAAAGGCTACGACCCGTTTACAGATTAAGTCCTTTACTAACAATACCGAAACCAAACCCTCGTGGGAAATCGGTTTCAGGCCCGAAGCGACCGAAATTAAAATCGCCCTGGAACGCTTTCAGAACTACCTGACTTCGCTTAAAGTTTCGGATCTGTTCACGTTCGAAATCGAAACCGTTTTCTACGAAATAGCCACCAACATCCGTCTGCATTCCGGTATCTCGGACGATGAGCGCATACTCCTGCGGTGCCTGCCCAATTCGGACAAATTAAAAATGGAATTCGAATATCGCGGTGTCCGCTTTGATCCCACCGACAAAGAATTCGATTTCGACGTTATAGTCGCTGCGCAAAACGGTCAAAAGCGTGGTTATGGTCTTCTCATGATCAATCGCATGACCGACGGCATCAGATACAATCAAAAAGATAACGATTGCAATGTCCTTACCCTGGAAAAGTATTGGAGATAAAAAATGTCAGCGCACGATATAAATAAACACCAGCTTAACGACGACTGCATGATAATCGAAACCGGGCAGTTGCTGGATAATGAAAACGCCGAGAATCTGTCAAGCCTTCTGGCCGATATCCGGGCGCAGGGATTTTGTCGGGTTATAATCGATATGAAAAACCTGGAGTTTATCTCGTCAGCCGGAGTCGGAGCCATACTGGGCTCAGTAGAAATTTTCCGCGAGGCGCAGGGAGACATAATTCTCTGCAACGCCCGGGAAAATATCATTCACGTTCTGGACGTTCTCGACCTGAAGGAGTATTTGACCATTCGGGCCACCGACGCCGATGCCCGTCAGATGTGCCAGGTAAAATAATAAAATGTCCGATGATCGCATAAATGATACCGGGAGCATAATCCTGAGTGGACGCCAGGCGGCCGACCGCCAGATGCTGGCTCTCGACGCTCTTTCGAAACTGGCCCGCCAGTTTTCGAACCAGCCCGATTTTGATAAATTGATCGACGTGCTCCTTTTAACTTTGTCGGGGCAGTTCGCAGTCTCCAGCTCTTTCGCCCTGTTCCAAAAAAATCGCGGCTACGCTCCCGACAGGTTTTTCTTTGCGAGCGGGCGCTATAAATCAAATCCCCACCTGGCCGGATTGGAGATAAGTGAAGAGCACGAATCATATTTTCTGAAGCATAAGGGCCCGCAAAAGGTTACGGACATGGCCCTTTCGGGAAAAGCAGCCGGGATGGTTTTTATACTGTCAGAGCATAGTGTCGAAATTATCACACCGCTTGTTCATGGAAACAAGTTGATTGGCTTGTTAGGGCTGGGTCAGAAAGTGAATCGCAAACCGTTCGATAATAAGGAACTGGAACTTTTATCGACGCTTATAAATTCGATCATTCCGTTTATCGCCAATTCGTTTTTATTCATGGAAATCTCGGGGCTCAATGCCCGGTATCTGAATATATTGAACAGTGTCAAGCAGGGTGTTTTCGTCTTTGATCCCGACAGACTTCTGCAGCAGATAAATATCGCCGGTTATGATATCCTGCACCAGTTCAAACCCGGTCTTCCGCCTATTGAAGCCTTGCACCAGATTCCTATAGAACTTATTTTCCCCGACAAAATCTTTTCCGGCTGGGCATCCAAATTAACTTCTGGCATAAAAAGCGGACCGGGCAGATTTTTTGAAAATATGACAGCGGGAATCCACGATACCGTCAGGGTATACAATATCAGGGTCGGCCTTGTCAGCGGCAAAAACCAGAACCGATCGGATATAATCATTACCCTCGACGACATCACTGACCAGACCGAAAGCGAACAAAGACTGTTCGATCTCCAGAAGTTCGCGGAAAAAGGCCAGATGGCTTCGTCGATAGCCCACGAACTAAACAACCACCTCGGCCTGATTTTGGGCGGTATCGAAATGACGCAGGTGGCGTTGAAAAAAAATAATATCGAAAAGGCGGGGACAACACTGACCAAGCTTATTGACAGCGTCAGCCAAATGACGCGCTTCACGGCGGGCCTTACCGATTTCTCTCGGTTGGAGACGCAGAAACAGTTGGCCAACCTCAATCAGGTCATAGGCGACGTTCTGGCTTTTGTAATGGTCCAGAAGAAATTCCGCAATATTAATATAAACTCGGATTTTGATCAAAACCTGCCGCCGGTCATGATCGACCGTGACCAGGTCGCTCAACTCCTGTTGAATTTTTTCAACAACAGCGCCGATTCCATCGCCGAAGCCAGGCGAGATACCGGGTATATCAATGTCAAGACTTGCCAAAGGGACGAGATGGTCGAAATGACCGTTTCGGACAACGGCAAAGGTATCGAACCTGAAATCAAAGACCGTCTTTTCAAAGCCCGCTTGACGACCAAAAAACACGGGCACGGTTTTGGCCTTATAACCTGCGCCAAAATAATCGAGAACCATAACGGCAAAATTGAAATAGAATCCGAGTTCGGCAATGGCGCCGAATTCAGAGTAAAATTCCCGTTCGATAAATCGTCCGAACAACAACGCCCTTCTTTCTGACAAATTATCCTTTTGAGACGTATTTGATTATTGCCAGGCCATAAGATATGGCTTATAATTGGCGATCATATTCCGATATTAAAGCAGGCAAGGATTTGTACCCATGAGCGAAAAAGACAAAAAAATGAATGATGGTGGCCCGGAAGAAAGCGCCGAGCGCTCCAATTTCATCTGGGATATAATCGACGAAGACCGGGTCAGGGGCAAAAACGGCGGACGAGTTCACACCCGTTTTCCTCCGGAACCCAACGGATATCTTCATATCGGCCATGCCAAGTCGATCTGCCTCAATTTCGGAACCGCCCAAAAATACGGCGGTCTGTGTAACCTCCGCTTCGACGACACCAACCCGGCCAAGGAAAAGACCGAGTACGCCGAAGCGATACAGGACGACATTCGCTGGCTGGGGTACGACTGGGATGACCGGTTATTCCACGCGTCGGATTATTTTGACAAGCTGTATGAATTCGCGATTCAACTGATTAAAGACGGGAAGGCGTACGTCTGCGACTTGAGTCCCGACGAAGTCCGTGAATACCGTGGTACTCTGACCGAACCCGGCAAGGACAGCCCCTGGCGCAACCGTACCGTCGAGGAAAATCTCGACCTGTTCGAAAGAATGCAAAGCGGAGAATTTGAAGAGGGCAGCCGGACGCTTCGTGCCAAAATCGATATGGCCTCGCCCAATATAAATATGCGTGATCCAGCCATCTATCGTATTTTGAAGCGCCCGCATCATCGTACCGGCGACAAGTGGAATATATACCCGATGTACGATTTCACGCACTGCCTGTCGGACTCGTTGGAGGGAATCACTCACTCCTTGTGCGATATTTCGTTCGAGGATCACCGCCCGCTGTACGACTGGTTTCTGGATCAGCTGGGAGTGCACCATCCGCAGCAGATAGAATTCGCCCGGCTCAACCTGAACTACACCGTCATGAGCAAGCGTAAGCTTATTCAGCTCGTGGATGATAGCCTCGTCAACGGTTGGGATGATCCCCGCATGCCGACCATTTCCGGTGTCAGGCGGCGCGGCTATACGGCCAGCTCGATACGCAACTTCTGTGACCGGATCGGCGTCGCCAAGCGCGAAAGCATGGTTGACAAAGCCCTGCTGGACTCGATCCTGCGCGAGGAATTAAACCTTACCGCCCAGCGCGTGATGGCGGTCCTGAGACCTTTGAAAGTGGTCATAACCAACTACCCCGAAGGCAAGACCGAGGAACTCGAAGCGATTAACAATCCCGAAGACGAGGCCGCCGGGACGCGACCGGTAATGTTCGGACGGGAAATATACATCGAACGCGACGACTTCATGGAAGACCCGCCCAAGAAATTCTTCCGCCTGGCGCCGGGAACGGAAGTCCGTCTCAAACACGCCTATTATATTACCTGCGATAAAGTCATAAAAGACGAAGACGGCGAAATAGTCGAACTGCACTGTACTTATGATCCGGAATCGCGCGGAGGTGGGACACCAGACGGGCGTCGCGTCAAGGGCACCCTGCACTGGGTCAGCGCCGAACACACTGTCGAAGCCGAAATACGCCTATATGAGCAGTTGTTCACGAAAGAAGACCCGCTCGATGCCGAAGAAGGTAAAAATTTCAAGGATTATATAAATCCCGACTCCCTCGAAATCCTGACCGGGTGTAAACTCGAAGCATCGCTCAAAGACGCTAAATTCGGCGAAAGTTTTCAGTTTTTGCGACAGGGTTATTTCTGCATAGACGGCAAAGACTCATCACCGGAGAAATTGGTCTTCAACCGCACCGTCGGTCTGCGCGACAGCTGGGCAAAGATGCAGAAAAGCTAAGCCTTGTCGTTATAACAATCGTACCGAAAACTGATTCTAATTTTCTTTTGGAGCTTCTTTGGATTCTTCTTTGGACTTGTCTTTGGAATCGTGGCTCGACGCAATCTTAAGAATATAATGCGCAACCAGATTTAACTTGTAATCTCCGAGATTCGCAAACGACGGCATCTGCGTGAACTGCGGGCGTTTCTTGCCGGGATGCTTGGCCCAGGCGACGATCCCGGCCGGATTATCTTTGTATATCTTCGCGACTTCCGTCAGCGGCGGGGCCGCCAGGACGTGGTCAAGCGCATGACACGCCGCACAGGTTTGAAAGACCGATTTCCCGGTCGGGGCGGTTTCGATGGCGTTGCCCGCACCAAGCCCGGCGTCGATGCGCATCCGGGTGGCGGTTTCGACGGCGTGGAAACTCTCCGTGGCATTCGCTATCATGGCTTTATGATCCACGAGGCACGCTTCGCGGTAGGTGTGCCGACCGGTGCCCATCGCCAGGACCGTCAGCGCTAAAAGAATGCAAATCGGAGCCAGCAGCCGGCCGATTTTATCGTCCGACGATAATATTTCCGCTCGGAGCAACAGCAGGGCGATCAGGGCGATAGCGACGCCTGATAGAATTATGACAAACAATGTCCCGGTTACGCCATTGTACGGTAGCGTGAATAGAAGCAGGGGGCCGAATATCAATTGCGCCAGCGTAAAGTAAAACGCCACCCGGTAAAACAGCCGCTTAATTTCAGGCCGCGTAAAACCGGGAAGCTTTTCTTCAAGCGGGAATTTTTTTCGCGATAACCAGGCCGAGGCAAAAAGACCGGTCAGCGCCAGCGAGGCCGTCACGAAATGAAAATAGCGGGGAAAGACGTTGCCGATCCGAAGCGACGAGAAAAACCCGCTTACCTGACTCCACTGGGCCGGGAAGAGCATCAAATTTATGTTCGACAGGAAGAGAAACGGTATGGACAGAAACAGAAAAGTCGCAGCGATACCAATCGATATATGCAGCTTCTTTCTTGCGCCCGACCACCGATCCCAGGTGTACTTATAGACGTACGTTGCCAGAAAAGCCGTTATCACCAACGGTATTATCTGTATCCAGGCATAACCGGTCAAAGCGTTGGCCGAATAGAAATGTATGGTGTACGCCAGATTCATGCACAGCAGAGGCCCCACCCCCAGTACCACCGCAAGGCTCTTGTTAACCGTAACCGTATCGGCCAACCGCTTTCCGAGGGTATCGTAACGAGGGAATTTAAGGCCGATTATTTCGAATACGACAGAAAAAGCCGTGCCGCCGAGCATTAGATTCACAAATATTATATGCACCAAAAATAGCAGCACCAAAAGAATTTTTAACTCGTATTCACCCAGGGGAAGCGGCAGTTCCAGATCTCGGGGAACCGGCATCGCCTGAAAAAGCAGCATCAGCTTAATCATCACGGCCCGGCCCCCGTCGCCGCCGTCGTATCGACTTTGATCGTCCAATCGGTCTGGGCATTGAATATCGGTTCATAGTTTGTTTGTAGTTTCCTGATGTACGCCGCCAGCGCTCCCAGCTCTTTATCATTACCCGGAAAGGGCGGCATGAAGGTCCGAGTCGTGTGCATGGTACGTATGAATCCCTGCACCGCATTGGTATCGAGCGGGCCGTTACCGTACAGGTTGGTAAATTTCCTGACCACGCTGTTGAGTCCCCCGGTTGTATGACAGCGCGAGCAGGCAACCATAAAGACATCACGCCCGGCGTCTTCTTCATTTTCCGGAGTTACGGTTCGGTGGTTGACATACGTGCAGTACGGCAAAATTCCGTCGCGCTGGAACACCGGCATATTACTCACCAGCACTCCGTTGGAGTACATGAAATTATCGACTACATACGGTTTGCGGATAAATTCGCGAACGCGTTCGAAATGTCCCAGAAGCCAGATTCCCAGTATGAAGGGCAGAATCAAAAAGAAACTCGGAATCAATCTCGGTCGGAACAGGCCAATCAATGCCGTCAGTATAATAAACGCCACCGCCGCCGCCATCAAATACGCCAACGTCTGATACCACTGGGAGAAACGAAGAGTCATAAGAGCGACGTTCACATTGTCCTGCATAATGACGGGAACGACATGCCAGTACCAAATCGACGACGCAATAAACGGGACGCTCCAGCACAGAATCCAGCCGGAGACGAACCTGATCGCCTGCCTTCGAAAATCACTTCTTTTATCCGTGAAGAAAAAGATCATAAACCACGCGAACAGCCCGGCCGTACCCAGCGCAAACGTCGTGCGGAAAGCCAGCTGCGGTATATAGATCGGGTTGGCGATAGCCGTAAGCAGCGTGCGATGAACCGGCCAGGAACCGCTGCCCATCATGAACCCCAGTATCGCCACGATTATGACCATCGTGAACCACGAAACCACACTCAGGACGACTCCGACGGCTATATGCACATTTTTCATGACACCCCGGGACCATCGTTTCCAGGTCAGGAAATAAATCAGAATCAGGACTACCTCGGTGACAAAAATCGTCCACTCGGAAAACCAGATCCAGAAAAATATTCGCAGCAGGCTGCCGATCCCGAAAGGCGCGATTAGCGCCGCGGTCAGCCAGATCCCGACACCGGTCAAGGCACCGACACTGGTCGTGACGATAAAAAGTACGAACGTGATCTTGTAAGCCAGACGGTCCCATTCGGGCCGACCAGTTTTCCGCCCCCACCATTCCATCAAAACTACCAGCGGATAGGCGCCGATTGCAAATGGATGGTTTATGATTACATGAAGCGAACCGATAATGGCCATGAGAATCCGATTACCGGTAAAATCCAAAAAAAACATCGGGAAGTCCATTAGTCCAATATGTACAAGATTTAGGCGGCTGGCAACTTTTTTATTTCGATATAGAAGAAGCGCAGTGAATTTAAACACGAGGAAAAGGGTATCAATTGCTTTTCCCGCGCCAAATCGTGCGCGCGAACATTTGTTGTTTTAACGCGTTATTTGATTTAAATAATTAATGTCAAAAGGAAGGATTTCAATATGGCTGAAACCAAAACCGCAACTGCCGGAAATACCGCTCCCGCCTTTACGCTGCCGAATCAGGACGAAGAAAAAATAAAGCTCTCCGATTATAAAGGCCGCTGGGTGGTTTTGTACTTTTACCCCAAAGACGATACACCGGGCTGTACTACCGAAGCCTGTGAATTCACGGACAACATACGTTCTTTCGACAAGCTCGACGCAACCGTGATCGGAATATCCCCCGACACGCCCGAAAAGCACCGGGCGTTTATCAAGAAATACAAATTGAAAGTGACTCTGCTTAGCGACCCCGAACATAAAACAATGGCGAAATACGGAGCGTGGGGAATAAAGAAGATGTACGGCAAAGAGGTAACCGGGGTCATCCGCAGCACGTTCATAATCGACCCCAAAGGTAAAGTCGCCCACGCGTGGAAAGCGGTCAAGGCGGCCGGGCACGCCGCAAAAGTCAAAGAAAAGCTGGAAGAGCTAACCCAATAAAGGCAGAATTTTGAATATTGTCATATCCGGTTCATCGGGGCTACTCGGATCGGCCCTGACCAAAGGGCTTTTGGCCGACGGCCATAATATAACGAAACTTACCCGTCCCGGCGGACCGGTCGGAGCCGGAACCATCGCCTGGAATCCCGAATCAGGCGGGCTCGATGCCGCCGCGCTGGAAGGTTTCGACGCCTTCATTCACCTGTCCGGTGAAAACGTCGCGGACTCAAAATGGACCGAGGCCAACAAAAAGAAGTTCGTCGACAGCCGCGTCCACAGCACCCGTCTTTTGTGCAGCCGCCTGATGCAGCTGAAAAGACCGCCCAAGGTGTTTGTTATGGCATCGGCGATAGGCTATTACGGCAGCCGGGGCGATGAAGAACTCACCGAACAAACCGAATCCGGCGAAGGATTTCTGGCCGATCTCACGCGCCAATGGGAAAAGGCCTCGGAAGCGCTGGATAAAAGTAATATAAGAACGGTTCGGCTACGGATCGGGGTGGTGTTGTCACCCGACGGAGGCGTGCTGCCACGCATGGTCGGCCCCTTCAAGCTGGGCCTTGGTGGGAGAATCGGCGATGGCAAACAGTACTTAAGCTGGATCGGCATGGATGACGTCGTCGGCGTCACCAAATTCGTTCTGGGAAATGAAAATATAAGGGGCCCCATAAATGTGGTGGCGCCGTCACCGGCCACCAACCGGGAATTCGTAAAGGCCCTGGCCGACGCTTTGAAGCGCCCGGCAGTGGCGGCAATTCCGGCGTTCGTGCTGCGGCTGAAGTACGGTGAAATGGCCGATGAGACATTATTATCCAGCATGCGAGCCATACCTAATGTACTTAACGATGCCGGATATATATTCATTGATACCGATTTAAAAAAAGCTTTGAAAAAATATATCAAATAATTCGAATATTATTTGTCTGGAGATTTAATCCCGAGGGCTTTTATTCTTGAAGCCAGCGTCGACGGCTTCATGCCCAGCAATGAAGCGGCTCCATTTTTGCCATAAACTTTCCAGCCCGTTTTCTTGAGCGCTTCGACAATGCTGTCAATTTCCACTTGCCGCAACTGGTCATGAGTCAACAGCTTTTCGCGTCTTTTCGATGCCGTCGTTGATTTCTGTGAATTGTTATTTTCAGCTTCCCGCGCGATGTTTGGAAAATGAAATTGCAACGATTCATCGCGGGATATGATAACGGCCCGGTCAATAATGTTCTGCAGCTCACGCACGTTGCCCGGCCACCAGTATTCCTGCAATAGGCGAATATTTTCTTTAGAAAGCTTCTTTTCCGGGACACCCAGCCGACGGTACGCCCGCTTGAGATAAAGCTCGGCTATCGGCGCAATATCTTCCGGCCTGTCCCGAAGCGGCGGCACTTCGATCGGAAATACACTCAGACGAAAATACAAATCCTGCCGGAAATGCCCGGTGATTATCTCCTGCTCAAGATGGCGGTTGGTCGACGCGATAATCCGCACGTCAACCCGGTTGGTTTTATCCTCACCCACACGCTCGAACTCACCCTCCTGAAGAACTCGCAAAAGCTTGCTCTGAAGTTCCGGCGGTATCTCGCCAACTTCGTCGAGGAAAAGCGTCCCGCCGTCGGCCAGTTGAAAGCGACCGACACGATCCCGAATGGCCCCGGTGAAAGCCCCTTTGACGTGCCCGAAAAACTCGCTTTCAAAAAGCTCGCGTGGAATCGAAGCACAATTGACTTTTATTATCGGCCGGTCGTGGCGAGGGCTTTGTTCGTGTATGGCTCGTGCAATGAGTTCCTTGCCGGTCCCTGTCTCCCCCTGTATAAGAACCGAGGCGTCAGTTGCGGCAACCTGCTTAATCATATCATATATGTTTTTCAGCGCTTCTGATTGGCCAACGATGAATTCCAGGTTTTGCTCTTGTTTGATTTCTTCCTGAAGATATATGTTTTCCGCCTGAAGACGGTTTTTGAGGCTTTGGACCTCGTCGAGTGCTCTGCGTAAATCGTTTTCGGCCGTCTTTCTGTCCGAAATGTCCATGACGGTATAGGTCACACCGGCAATGAGGTCTTGAGGATCGAGGGGTGTCGAACTCAACAGGACGTCTATTATCTTCCCATCTTTTCTCCGCCACCGCGTCTCAACCGTACCCGTCCCGTACTTCGAAATCTGATCGTACTTATCTTTGCCGACCATATCGAACTCTTCTTTGGTTGGGTAAAGAATCAAAGAGCTTTGTCCGATCAATTCATCACGAGAATAACCGCTGATTTCGCACATACGGTCGTTGGCATCGAGAAGAACCCGGTTCGAGACCAGCCCGATGCCGACCGGCGCCGCCCGGAAAATACTGCGCAGCTTGGCTTCTCGTTCGTGCACCGCCCTCTCCGCCATCTTTCTGTCGGTTATGTCCAGCATGGTCGCGATTACGTGCGTTTCACCGTTTTTTTGATCGAGGATTGACGTAGATATCAAAATCGTGCGGTCCTGTCCGTCAGCCCGGCGGATCACCCACTCTTCACTTATAAGATCGTCGCCCAGGCGCATTTCTGACATGCGCATTATGGCTCTTTCTCTCACTTCAGGATCGGGGTAAACCGTTTGATACCAGCCCGATTGATTGATCTGGTCCATGTCATAGCCCGTGATTTCAGTCATGCGATCGTTCCAGATCGTAAAACGTACATGCGGATAATCGGCGACGTTATGACAAACGCACAAACCCTCGGTGCCGCTTTTAATGACGGCCTTACGAAAAGTACTTTCATTTTTCAGGTCGATCTGGGTTTTTTTCTGGGTGGTGATATCCCTCAGATGCTCTATTATCCTGACCAGCTTTCCAGACTGGTCGAAAAGCGGGTAGGCTCGAATATCGAACCAGATATCGAGTTTCTCGAAATAGTGTTCAAGATGCGCCGGTTTCTCGGTGCGTATTACTTCGCGCGACGCACAAATTTCGCACGGTGCACTTCTGCCTATAAATTCAAAGCACTTTTCACTGGTTAAGCTGTCACGATTTTTTTCAAAGAAGTCGTAACCGGCTCTATTGTAACGAATGACGTTGAGGTCAACGTCAAGAACCCCGATGATATCGGGAATGGCGTCAAAAACCTGCCTGTAAAACCGGGCCAGCTCCTGTGGATTATTTTTCGCCGCCGCAACAAAAGCAGCTTCGAAATTGAAACCTTTTTCTTTCATCTCCCAATCCGGATTTTTAACCCGTGCCAATAGCCCACACTTATTTATACTCATACAAACAAGCCACACACAATTCACGATTCCCAGAGGCTTTTGATGACAACAATCCAGATAAATACCGAAGCTTTGTATTAAGAATGTACACGAAATCTCGTGAAAATGCCACCAAAAAATTGAATATAACCGCCAATTTCGCTCTCATAAAACCGTCATTGATTTGTATCACGTTGTCTGCCTTGCTATTGTCGATCTGACAGATATTGGCACATATTATGCTTTATATGTATTAGATATACAATAGTAAGAACAGAAACATTAACGTAAGAAGCAGACAGGGCGCCCTGGAATGACAAGATTTCGTTTGACAAGCCCGGATGAAATGACCGAAGAAACCAAAAGACTGATAGAATTGATCGACTCCAAAATGGGTATGACCCCTAACATGATCAAGGAAATGGCCATGTCGCCCATAATTTTGCGGTCATTTTATTGTTTCCGGGATGCTCTATCCAAGGGCAAGTTGAATGCGAAACTTCAGACCCTGATACCTATTACGGTATCTGAAGTTAACGCCAGCGAATATTGTTTGTCGGCCGGAATTGCCCTGGCCAAACTCGCCGGGATAAGCGAGCGGGAAATAACCGACAGCCGTGATGCAACCAACCGCGATCGCAAACTCGCCGCTGCCCTTGATTTTGTACGCACGGTAACACTCAAGAAGGGCAGGGTAAGCGACAACCAACTTAAAGCCCTGCGTACCGCAGATTACAGCGACGAAGAAATATTGGAGATTGTAGGACATGTGGTGTTGAGCATTTTCGCCAATTATTTCACCGAGGTATTGCAAACACCGATTGGCTTTCCACGCGTTAAACCGACAACTACGCCAGAATACTCGTAACGCCGGAAAGCCTGGCGAAAATGCCGAAATTGATTTGACCGCCGACGAATTACGTAATCAAGGATCGACAACAGGCGGTCGAATCAAAAAATATTCTCAATTCAGTACTGAACTATTGACGAAACTGAAGTGTTATATATATTAGATTAACGATCGCAAGATCTTCTTTTGCACGAAGGCTTTTGGCTGCATCTTGTGCAAGATTTAACTAATCGGGGGCAAAAAAGATAACGATGCTGGTGAACCGAAGCACTGAAACTGAACAGGTGATATTGTGATGGATTTTTACAGAGCGACACGTGGCTTGATAAAAAAGATCATTCTCTATTATAATCCGGATGATCCGAATTCAAAGGAACATATTGATTTTTTCGAAAATCTCGATGTAGTTCTTAAACCACACGACGTAAAAAACAAGCCCCTTACCGCCGTACAGATCGGCAAACTAATCTGCTATTACGACCTTAAACATTTTCTCGACTCGAATCATAAACTATATAAGAAGAATAAACTCGAGTCGACCGATCTCAGTCGTGATGAGATAATCGGCCTGATTGAGCAGGATAACCTTCTTCTCAGATTACCGATCATTGTTATCGGGCGCCTTTCGACCATCGGCTTTAACGAAAAAAGAATTCGCGAAATGCTCATGGATACACCGCGAGATATAAGGGCCGAGGAAGAGTCGCCCAGAGTGCCGACAAACAGCGAAGCCGTGAAATAGACTCGTAACGAAATTATATTAGCCGGGCGAGTTAATTAAAGCTCAGCCCGGTTTTTTTATATATGGTCATGTCTTTCCTGCTCAATTTGCAACATTTTTCACAAATCCCATTTATCCCTTAAAAACATCAACTCTCTCGGCGCGACATTCGACATTATAATGCATTGATTACCATAATATTACAATCTCATTTGCGACAATATAGACCATGTCAGTATTGACAAATAAAGTCATTGATTATTTTCGACAAAATTTAATTACCATCTTGACCAAATTGAAATATGTTCTATTTTGAAATAGTGCCATTTCATATTAGAGGATTGGAATGAGAGCATCGGATCTTGAACTGAACGAAATAGCAACCTTTAACGAGGGCAATATTGACTTTTACGGCCGTCGGTTGGTGCTTCATTCCATCCACGCCTTTGGATATTTCCGAAAAGATATTATTGATATGCTCGGGCTGGAGCATACTCGGAGAATTTTCACCCGTTTCGGCTATTTCTGGGGGCAGGCCGATGCCGCGGCGCTGCGACGGATTTTTAAATGGGACAATATCGAAGAACAAGTCCGGGCCGGTTTCAGGATGATGAACCTTGAGGGACTGGCGACGATGGAAATTAAAGAATTGCGGCTCGACGATGATGATTTTTATATGGAGCTGGAATGGAAAGATTCAGGGGAGGCCGAAGAACACCTCATGGAAACCGGCTGGTCGAAAGAACCGACCTGCTGGAAAATAATCGGTTATGCCAGCGGATATATGTCTTTCGTGCTTAAAAAGAAAGTCTACTTCGTGGAAAATAAATGTCAGGCCAAAGGCGACAGCGTCTGTACCGGGGTAGGGCGCGACGTAGATTCCTGGCACGGTTCCATTCAGGATCAGATCAAATATTTCAAAGCCGAGGATATACAGGGAACCGTCGATCGCCTGACCTCCAAAATCATGGAAAAGGACGAAGAGTCCGAAAAAAGACGGGATCAGTTCGACCCGAGCGGACGATCCATGGGTTCGTTTTTCCTGGATTATCGAAGTAAGGCTTTGCAGCTTGTCATGCAGATGGCCGACCGGGTGGCTCGGTTCGATTCATCGGTACTGATAACCGGTGAAAGCGGCGTGGGCAAGGAAATCCTCGCCCGCTATATCCACAAACAATCGTCGCGCTCAGGCGGGCAATTTGTCACCATAAACTGCGGTGCCCTGCCGGAAAGCCTTCTCGAAAGCGAACTGTTCGGGCACAAGGCCGGGTCTTTCACCGGGGCCATCCGCAATCGTACCGGCCTGTTCGAGGAAGCCTCCAAAGGAACCATATTCCTCGATGAAATCGGCGACGTTTCGCAACAACTTCAATTGAAATTACTGCGTGTCCTTCAGGAAAAAGAAATCGTGCGCATCGGTGAGAATATTCCCCGCAAGGTTGACGTCCGGATCATTGCCGCCTCCAACAAAGACCTCGACAAAGCGGTGCAGGAAGGCACCTTCCGGGACGATCTGCTGTATCGCCTGAAAGTAATTGAAGTCAATATCCCGCCCTTGAGGGAGCGTAAAGAAGACATTCTTCCTCTGGCCCGGCATATTACCACCCGACTCGGAAAGAGGCTGGGAATCGCCCGGCTTAAACTCGACGCCAAGTGCATCGATTATCTTCAAGCGTACCCCTGGCCGGGCAACGTCAGAGAGCTGGAAAATGCCATCGAACGAGGAGCAGTCTTCAGTGACGATGGTGTCGTGCGCCCGGAGCATCTGCCCGGTCGCCTTATCCGTCACAAGGAAGCTTTCGAATCGGGCAGCGATTCCCCAGATAAAAGTCTCGCCGACGTGGAAAAAAGCCACATTATAACCGTTCTCAAGGCGACCTCCTGGAACAGAACCCACGCCGCGCACATTCTCGGCGTCAGCCCGTCGACTCTTTGGCGCAAAATGAAGGAATATGAACTGAAATAATTTATCGGGACAAAGTCTTTCATTTTGAAAAATCAATTGTACTTATATTCAACCAATCTCTCCACGATTAACTGCAATTAAACATTTGCTTCTAAAATTCCGATCCCACCCCTGATTTATCGGGCCCTAAGCGCTTGTATTAGCGGGCGTTACGGCAAGCCGTCGATATTTGAAGATTTACTCGTCCAACCCGGACAAGTTTGGCATGTCATTTGTCTTAATTCCTGCATTGGATGAAAGTCGTGTAAACACGCCGCCCTGATGCGGCAGGAAGACAATGAAATGTATGCTTACGGGCCGATAAAATCGATTCGTCTGGGACGCACCCTGTATGTAAACATCGTTCCTACCAACGTCTGTTCTTATAATTGTGTCTATTGCCATTGCGGAGCGACCCGCTTTCAGTCATCGGTGCGCGAAAAGTTCTATCCATTCGATGATATCATGGCCGAAATAATCAACCGTGCCTATCACACCGCACCCCGGCATATATCCTTCATCGGAGAAGGCGAACCGACTCTTTCCCGCGACCTGGGCAGTTTGATTGAACAAACCCGTCTTAAAACAGAAGTCCCCATTGTCATCTGTACCAACGGCTCGCTCTTGTTTCGCAAGGACGTACGTCAGGACCTGGCCGGAGCGGAAGTGGTGATTATAAAAATCGACGCCGGTGACGAGGGCGACTTTTTGAAGACTAATCGGCCGCTCAATAATCTCGACTACCAGATGATAATCGGCGGCATGACGAAATTTCGGGGTGAATTCGACGGCCAGATCTGGGTCGACGTTATGCTGGTTAAAAACGTCAACGACGCCCAACAGCCCATCATATCCATTTCTGAGACAATTCAGAAGATTCGTCCCAACCAGATTTACGTCCGTACTCTTACTTCGCCTCCGGCCGAGCCCAATGTGCGCCCGGCCGAAACTCCCATTCTCGAATTCGCTTTGTCCAAATTCGGCAATATTGCCCCGACGTCATTGTGGAAGGAAGGTTCGGTCGAGGTCGAGGGATTCATCGACGCCCGCCAGGCGCTGCTTGAAATCAGCCGCAAACACCCGCTGGCAAAAAATCGAGCGCTGGAACTGGAACGCGCTTTTTCTGCTCCCGGAATTGTCGCCCAGCTTATCGAAACTCGGGAACTCACGGAAATCGAATACGAAAACAACAAATACCTGTCGCCGTCCGGTGCGGAATCGGAACAGAGGTACCGGCTGTCATCGGAAGGGAATACGTAACGTGAAACAGGAACACGCACCACCCCGCGCGACCGACGGTTTCCGGATTAATTCCCGGCATTATCAGGAATTGAAAAGAAGAAACATAGTCCGCCTTTTTCTGACCTACCTCGTACCCATCATTATTATTTCAGTTTATTTTCTAATACAAAACAACGCCGTAGTGACCGAAAGCCGTCGGCTGCACCTCAAGGCCATTGCCGAAAACCAGGCCAACCTCCTTGATCTGTTTTTGAGCGAACGTCAGGTAAATCTTTTCAACCTCATCAACGATCCCCGCCTGCAGATACCGCCCGGCGATTCGGCCATGAGGGTGTACTTGAACAAACTTCAAAGCAGCAGCGCCGCCTTCATAGACATCGGCTATTTCGATTCCTCCGGCATTCAGATATCGTACAGCGGTCCCTATCCCAACCTCGAAAAGCGAGATTATAAGAACGAAAAATGGTTCGTGGAGCTGTGCCGGCAGCAGCATGAATTTCTGATTACCGATATATACATGGGCTTCCGGCAGAAGCCCCATTTCACGATAGCCGTCAAACGCCTTATCGGCGAAGACCCGGTCATTTTCCGCGCGACGCTCGATCCGGGGAAAATGTATGAGTACATCAGCGCTCTCGAAGGATCCGGTGAAGTCACGACGTCGATCGTCAACACCGAGGGGTACTATCAACTGGTGACGCCGCATATCGGGACACCTCTGGAGGCATCGTCATTCGTCCCTCCGCTCAGCCCGAGAGTCAATGCTCAGCAAATATCGCTCGACGGCCATTCCTTTACGTACGGTTATTCATGGCTGAAAAATGCCGGTTGGGCTCTTATAGTGCAGCATCCCGGAATGGGCGGGTGGTTTTTCTTTTCGGGCGGGCAGTGGAAAATTATGGTTTTATCGGCAGTAATATTGATTGTCGTTTCGCTGGTTATCATACACCGCGCACGTCAGCTGGTCGTGGCCCAGATAGAATCGGACCAGACCCGCGCCCAACTCGAGCACGCCGCCAAACTGGCTTCGGTCGGTGAACTGGCCGCTGGCATCGCCCACGAGATTAACAACCCACTGGCCGTGATCAGCGAAGAAACCGGCCTGATGAGGGATTTTCTCGATCCCGAGTTCGGTCGGGACCTCAGCCGGGACCAGATACTGGAGCATCTCGATAGCATCCACGAAGCCGTCTTTCGCTGCCGTGATATCACGCGCAAACTTTTGAAATTCGTGCGCAAGAATGACATCGATTTAAAACCGCAAGATATTCACGCTCTGCTCGATGACGTCATCGACGGTATCCTCGGCGATGAACTGACCTTATCCGATACCGAAATAACCCGGCAGTACGATCCGGACGTGCCGGAGATCGTAACTGACGCCAACCAGTTGCAGCAGGTTATACTGAACATTATCAACAACGCCGTCGATGCCATCGGCGGGAAAACCGGAAAGATCGCAATAAGTACGAAATTCGACCGTGACGTCATAATATCCATATCCGATACCGGTTGCGGTATGACACCGGAACAGATGAATCAGGTATTCCTGCCGTTTTTCACCACCAAGGAAGTGGGCAAAGGTACGGGGCTGGGATTGTCGGTCAGTTACGGCATCGTAAAAAATCTCGGCGGGACAATCGAAGTGGAAAGCACACCCGGCAAAGGCAGCACGTTCACGATTATCCTGCCGGTGAAATTCAAATCGGGAATAAAGCAGAAAAGCAGATAAACGGGAGAGAATATGAAAAAAGTAAAGGACCTGATGATCCCGCTCGAATCGTACCCGTCGGTGACGGAAGACGCCACTCTTCTGGAGGCGATCCTCGCTTTCGAAGAAGCGCTCCGCCAGCGCGACCGCAGCCGCCAGCCGTTTCGAGCCGTCCTTGTCGTCGACGGGCAGGGAGAGATCATCGGAAAAATCGGGCAGCTGTCTTTTTTAAAGGCGTTGGAATCCAAGCAGGCGATACTCGACGACCTGTCGCGCATATCACCGGAGGGCGTAACCGAGGAATTTCTGGATTCGGTAGTTTCCAATTTCGAACTTTTCCGCCACGATTTCTCCGATCTGTGCTATCAGGCACGCTACCGCAAGGTCAGGGAAATCATGCACCCCCTGACGGAATACATCGAACAGGATGCCAGCCTTGTCGAGGCCATTCAAAAATTAGTCCTCTGGCAAACGCTGTCGGTGCTGGTCAAAGACGGCAACAGTTTCGTCGGCCTGCTGCGACTGTCGGATTTGTGTCAGGAAGTGGCGCAGGAGATGAAACGATTCACCTCCGATGAACAATGTGATTGAATAATAACAATGTACTAAATACAACGGGAGTAACCATGAAGACCATAAGTGAACTGATGATTCCGATTGAATCATACCCGACCGTCCCGGAGGATGCAACTCTGCTGGACGATATATTTACTTTCGAAAAGGCCGGACGCAACAACCACGCCAACCGTCAACCGTTTCGCGCCATATTGGTAACCAATCGTCGCGGAGAAGTCGTTGGCAAAATCGACCAGGTGACATTTCTTAAAGCCCTGGAACCCAAGCATTATTTGCTGGATGACATTTCCCGGATGGGGCAGATAGGCGTCGACGATCGCTTTATGGACTCGGTCATCAACGATCTCGACCTTTTCCGTCTGGATCTTCCCGAGCTTTGCTATCAGGCCCGCAATCGAAAAGTCGGTGAAGTGATGCAGCCGCTGACGGATGTGATTGACGTCGATGCACCGCTGGTCGACGCCGTCCGGCAGTTGGCCCTGAAAAATACGGCTTCCGTCCTGGTAAAGGATCACCGCAAGATTGTCGGCCTGTTGCGGTTGGCCGATCTTTGCCAGGAAGTCGCAAAGGAAATGAAACAATTCGTCGTCCAACACTAACGCCGCCAACCGGAGTGTAATGAGATGCCAAAGATATTGTTAGTCGACGATGAAAACAACTTCCGGGTTTCGCTGGCAAAACGGCTGAACATGCGCGGTTACGATACGCTCGACCTTGACAACGGCGAAGATGCCATCAAGATCGTGCGCGGTGACCGGGAAATCGACCTGGTGCTTCTGGACCGGCAGATGCCGGGCATGAACGGCGAACAGGTTCTTCGTGAAATCAGGAATTTTCGCCCGGAACTGCAGGTAATCATGTTCACTGCCTACGGTTCTTACGATTCGGCGATGGAGACCGGCAAACTCGAAGCTTACGCTTATCTCGAAAAACCGTGCGAGTTCGAAGACCTGGTAAAAGTCATCAATACCGCCCGGGAAGATAAAGCCAACATCCTTGCCAGGCACGAAGTCCCGGAAGCGGAGAAAGGATCATGGATAAAATGGCTGGCCGGTTCCCACAACAACCGCCCCGGCGTAATCATGCTGGGCGTTCTATTGTTCGCCTTGGTGGTTCTGATGCCGAACCCCGGTCGCCTGATGAACCTGATTTCATCACCCAAGACGGGCCAGTCGACCGACGTGCAAATGGGTTACGCCGACTACAAGAAAATGCAGTCAGGTGAAACCATTTCAACGTACTACAGCCACAAAGCAGGATTCGATAAAACCGTTACCGAGCCCGACGGCAGAAAAACGAAAGTGCCTCTGACGCCGGATCAAACCGCCACCCGGGCTAAGGCCATGCTCGGCATCCTCGTGGTAGCGGCGCTGTTCTGGGCAACCGGGGCCATCCCGGTCGGAATCACGGCTTTGCTGGTCGGAGTTACGATGTACTTCATGGGGATCCTGAAACCGGATGACATCGCTGCCGCCTACGCCAAAGACGCCGTCATATTCATTTTCGGCGTTCTGGCCATGGCGGCCGCCATCACCAAAACCGGGCTTGACCGAAGAATCGGCCTGCTCCTGCTCGGGCCGGCCAAATCCATCCCGAGACTCTTGTTTATCTTCCTGCCGCTTTTGGGGATTGCCTGTTCGTTTGTCTCCGAACACGCCCTGATCGCCTTTATCATGCCACTGTTCATGATGGTATACATGGCGTCTATCAAGTCGGCGGGGATCAAGCGAGACAAAGCGCTGGCGACGATGTTCGTTTTGTCACTGTGCTTTTCGGCCAACTGCGGCGGTCCCGGTTCACCGGCGGCGGGCGGACGCAATGCCGTCATGATGAGCATCCTCGGCGATTACGGCCTGGCCCCGACGTTCGGGCAGTGGGTCAGCTATGGCCTGCCATTTGTACCTGTTATGGCGTTGGTCATTGCCATGTACTTCCTGTTCACATTCAGGCGAAAATTGGTCATCAAATCGCTCGATGTATCATCCATAGTCAGGCAGGCCGCGGAAAAAATCGGTCCTATGAATAAGAACGAATACATCACCGCCGCTGTATTGATACTTCTGATAATCATGTGGGTTACCGCCAGCGATATATACGGCATGGGCGGGCCGGTCATACTGAGCCTTGTACTATTGAACGTATTTCGTATTTTGCGCTGGAGGGATATCGCCAAAATTCCATGGGACGTCGTCGCCCTCTACGCGTCGGCGTGCGCCCTGGGAAAAGGCCTGGCCATGACCGGTGCGGCCCTGTTTCTGGCCGATAGTTTTATATCCATCCTGCCGAAATTCCTGACGTCGGGCGAGGGTCTCGCGGTCGCGGTCAGTTTATTTACCGGTATCACGACCAATTTCATGAGCGACGGCGCCACCGTCTCGGCGATCGGTCCGATCACCATCCCGATGGCGACCATCTCCGGGACTCACCCGTGGATGATCGGTTTTTCGACCGCTTTTGCTTCGTCGTTCGCGCACATGTTGATCATAGGTACACCCAACAACGCCATCGCCTATGCCATGGCCAAGGACCCCATCACCGGAGAACAGCTCGTGACACTGGGCGATTTCCTGCGTCACGGGTCGGCCATACTTGTACTGTCGCTCATTGTCCTGTGGGTTTGGGTCTTTTTTGGGTACTGGCGGTTTATCGGGTTTTAAATAAAGGAGTGCATGATGTCGGACAAAATCAGATTGTTGATAGTCGATGACGAAGTCAAGTTCGTGGATTCCATCGCCCAGCGTCTGGAGATGCGCGGGCTCGACGTCTCTCGCGCCTATTCCGGCAAAGAAGCCATCGAAAAAGCGCGCGAAGAGAAATTCGACCTCGCCCTGCTCGATTTGAAAATGCCGGAAATGGACGGACGAAAAGTCCTCGAAATTTTGAAAGGCGAACATAAGTTCCTGGAAATTATAATTCTTACCGGCCACGGTTCGATGGATTCGGCGGTGGAATGTACCAAACTCGGAGCTTACGGTTATCTTCCGAAACCATACGAACTCGACGATTTGCTGGACGTCCTGAAAAACGCCTATCAGGAGCGGCTTCGCAAGAAATTCGAGAAAAATCAGGCAAGACTTGACCAGATAATGAGCTTCGCAACCGGGGCCAGCCCGTTGGCTATCCTTCGCAAGCTTCGCGAGCTCGACGACAACGCCAAGTAGCTCGTCTATAACAGGTTACGTTGACGAGGAGGATGATTATGAAGCATCCTCGTCCTAAGTAATAATTAATCATAAATTGTAATCAAGTAGACGCCAATACGTTACAAATGAAATATGGTAATTAGATGCTGCTTTAAATCTGTAACATTGGCTCGGAATATACCGCAATTTCGACCACGGCAACCAATTGACTTTCAGATACTTATAAATTATGGCAAAATTTGAACTTTCTTTATAAAATTTCTGTTAAATGCTAAAATGTTATTGACAATTCGTTCAATACTGACGATAATGTCGAATATGATGATAGCGTCACAAAGAAATGGAGCGGCCATGGATCATGAATCCGGCCCTAAATCGCGCCAGCAAAGGCGCTTGAGCAGAACCAGAAAAAAACTTTTAAATGCTGCACGAGATGTGTTTTCCGAAAAAGGTCTGGACTATGCAACAATCGATGACATCACCGAACGCGCCGACCTTGGCCGTGGTACGTTCTATTATCATTTCGACGATAAAGATGATTTGATTCGTTCGTTGACGACGAACATTCTCGAGGAACTTACCGAAAAAATTCAAGATAAATGCAAGGACCTCGATGATTTGAACGACCTGCTGGAAGCGATGATCAGCGGGCACATAGAATTTTTCAGAAATCGCTGGGCCGATTTCGTGATTTACTACCAGGGCCGCGCCGATATCACGCTGGAACAGGGTTATGAAGGACTTGACCAGGCTTTTATACCGTACCTCGATAAAATTGAAACGCTGATCGACGGTGCTGTCGAACAGCCTATTTCAAAACCGCGTCTGCGCCGACTGGCCTGTGCCATCGCCGGTTTTATTTCGGGGTACTATTCATTCGCGAGCGTTGCCACTGACGACGAAGACGTGGATAAATCATTCATGTCTCTTAAAAGCGCTTTCGTCGCCAGTCTGGCGAAATTCATTAGGGAGGCTCTGCCGAATAGGCCCGTCAATTGACCGGACATATTCCGGCAGGTAAACGATGAACGTTAACGTAAGGAAATTCAGGGTTGCACTATTAAGTGTGGCTATGACCAAAAGGAGTCGCCACTTTGATTCGGTTTATGATTAAAAAGTGCCGGATACGGGGAAAGGCGGCGTATGATTTCCGACGCGAAATAATTTTCCCCGCAGCCTGAGCAAAGGGTTGCAACACAGAAATCAATAACAACAAAATAGCGAGAGTATAAGCGAGGCCGGGACGGTCTGCGACTGGATTCGCGATGATCCCCGTGGCTTCGCGCGGGTACCCTCCAAATGGAAAGAAATATGAAGAAAAGAATACTAATAGCGCTTTCGATGCTAATCATCATCTTCGCCGCGGCTACCGCTTTCGGGATCGACGAGAACGATGAATACGACGATGAACCGGCTATGGAGGCCGATGAAGACATCGATCTGGTCGAGGACTATGACATCGTCAGAACCGCACAGGAATACGGCACTCTCACCATGTTTGTCACCATGCTTCAGGAATCGGACCTGGCCGAATTGCTTCGAGGTGAGGGCCCGTACACGGTCTTTATTCCCGACGATTCCGCTTTCAAGTCGCTCGACGAGAAATGGTTGAAAAAAGTTCTGGCCGACCAGAAGGAAACCGAAAAATTACTTTCGCGGCATATCGTGGCCGACGCCGCGATCACATTCGACCGCGATGATACACTCAACGTCGTGGCCATGAGCGGAGACACGCTCCACATCATCGCCAACGAGGAAAAGGTGACGGTCAATAACGCCGAAGTGCTCGACGAGGAGATCGAATGCTCCAACGGCATCATCCACGTTATTGACGCAGTTTTGACGAACCCTTAAGAGGAGAAAAGAATCTTAGCTAACGGGTCGGTTCCCCGGGAGTCGACCGATAAAAATCACGCTTTATGATTGGGACCTGACAGATGGAAAATACTTTGACCAGAAAAGCAGCTCACACGGCCGCTGTTATCGAGGCCAATAATCCGGCCTCTGATAAAAATGTGGATTATAAGAACCTGACCGGAATCTGGGGACTGGCGTGCAGCTTCGATATTTACGACTGTGACCCCGAGACGATCAGGAATGCCGATAAGATCAAGCAGTTTGTCAAAGAACTGTGCGATCTTATCGAAATGAAGCGTTTCGGCGAGACGCAGGTCGTCCATTTCGGCGAGGACGAAAAAGTCGCCGGATATTCAATGGTACAGCTTATCGAAACGTCGCTGATTTCGGCCCACTTCGCCAACCTGACCAACACCACTTATCTCGACGTTTTCAGCTGCAAACCGTACGATCCCGCAACCGTGAAAGAGTTCGCGACGAAATTTTTCAACGGCAAACGCTGCACGGTTAACACGAACCTGAGATACTAAACGATGCTTTCGATACGGATTATAACCGACTTCGACGAATGTCAGGCTCTGTGGAATCAAATAATGCCGAGAGAGCTGGTTAGCGACCTCTGGGAATTCCGCCTGTGTTTTCATCGGCATTATAACCGTCCCCTGCGTTTCATCCTGGCCGAAGACGACGGCGAAACACTCGGGTTCCTGCCTTTAAGCTGGGTTGAAGAAAAAAACAGCTTTGCCTACTTCCCCGGAGAAACCTGGCAGGGAAAAACATGGCTGGAACAGAACAGGGTTATCTGCCGCGATCAGCAGGTGCTCGAAGCTATGCTCGACGCGTGTCCATCGGAGTACCATCTTCGCTATCTGCTGCCACAGAAAAACGCTGAGGGTCTGTCGCATATTGTCGACGAAATCGGTTATCTGTTCAATCCTCCCGAATTCGACCATGACATGCAGAACTACTTCCGCCTGTTTTCCCACAAGACACACAAGAAAATCATGCGGGATGTCGGGAAGATTAAGGACCTCGGCCTGAGTTTCCGCTATGATGATCCAGCCGATTTTGAACATCTGGTCAGCCTGAATACCGACCGGTTCGAGCATAACTCTTACTTCTATGACAATCGTTTCCGAGAGAGTTTCCGCGACGTGATGAATTTCTGCCGCGACAACGGCTGGATGCGCATCACTACGGTCATTGTCGATAACCACATCGCCGCCGTCGATTTGGGTTGTATCTATAACAACGTCTACACCCTTTTGGGCGGGGGCACCAGCGCCGAAGTCCCGGGAATCGCCAAGTTGATCAACCTGCACCATATGGAGTTCGCCTGTCAGCGGCGCTTTGACCGGGCCGACTTTCTGTGCGGCGATTTTTCGTGGAAAAACCTGTTTCATCTGACACCCCGGCCCTTGTTTTTGATGACCGATATTGCGACCACGATGCCGCAGTACAAAAATGCCGAGACGGCCGGCAATATTTCGAAAGCGGCGGGTTAGCGGCAGGGTATAATTTATATGAATAAGATCGCCATCATAGTGGTCGGGACGACCTCGGACTATGTTTCTCTTCTGGATAAAGAGCATCCGGGAAGATGCCTCTTTGTTACATCCAGGGCAGAACGCAACCGATATCCCCAGCTCGCCCCCGAAAGCTCGCCGGAAATACTATCCGATCTCGGTAATTTCGAGAATGTCCTGCACGAAGTAGAAACCTTTATCAATAGGCACGAGGTTTCACTTTCCGGTATTGCCTGCTATGATTGTGAATCTATGAATCTGGCGGCATTTCTTGCCGAGTCATTGCAGCTGACTTATCCGAATAACCAGACTATAGTCAACTGCCGGGATAAATACCTGTCCAAGCATATCTGGCAGCGCGCCGGAATTGCCAGCCCGAAAACGCAGACTATTACCTCCGCCACCGATATACTAAAATTCCTCGAGGAAGTTGGCGGGCCGATCGTTATCAAGCCCCGAGACGGCAGCGGCAGCGAACTTACTTTCAAATGTTCCGACAGATCGGAATGCTACGATGCCATAAAATGCATTTCCTCAAGGATGGCCAACAGAAACGGCGATAATATTTCGGATGAAGAAATAAACCCGGACAGCATCTTCGAATCTACTCAGTTTATCGTCGAGGAATATATCGGGGGCAGAGAGTACAGCTGCGATTTCATAATCGACGATGACAGGCTCGAAATTGTCCGCATCGCCAAAAAAATCCCGGCGCCGGATCAGACTTTTGGCACCACGCTGGCTTATCTGATTCCGGCGGAGCTGCCCGAAGCCGTCAGCACCGAGAATCTCGTGCAGACTCTTGAAACGGCAGCCAGGGTTCTGGGTATAAAACGGGCGATATGCATGGTCGATTTCATGGTGCATCACGATAATATATGCCTCCTCGAAATGAGTCCGCGGCCGGGTGGCGATTGTCTCCCGTACTTGATTAAACGCAGCCTCGGCATTGACATTTTCGACCTGTCCCTCGATTTCGCAGAAAAAAAACCGGTCGTGCTGCCCAACGTAAAGACTGCCGGGGCATTGCTTGGCCTCAGGATTTTCGCCGAACGCGACGGCATCGTCGCCGACATCGATTGCTCCTCTCTTGAGGGTGATCCGAGAATAATTGAAATTTCCTTCAAATATCCCATCGGGCACGAGGTCATCATGCCGCCCGATGATTACGATTCGCGCATTCTTGGGCACATAATTTTCACACCATCGCCGGGCGGCAATATCGCCGAGGAATGTCAGGGCCTGGCGTCGAAAGTGAAAATCCATATGGAGATGTCAAGATGGACAAAAATATCCGCCTGATCCGTCAGGCCGAACACATTTTGAACAGCCCCACTCCGATGCTCGACCAGAGCGTCCTGGACGATTATGTCCGCGAATTCATAAACGACCGGGACGTCTATCTGAATATCGCGCGCAGACACCAGACCCCGCTTTATATATTGAATATAAAGACTCTCAAAGACTGCGCCCGGAAATTCAACGACACGATGGCTTCGGAAATACCGTCGTTTCAACCATACTATGCCGTTAAAAGCAATAATCACCCGACCATAGTGCAAACCCTGGCCGAAATGGATTTCGGATGTGACGTTTCCAGCGGACGGGAACTGGAAATGGTCCTCAATGCCGGAGCCGAAAAAATAATCTTCAGCGGACCGGGCAAAACCGACGACGAGCTCATGCTGGCGCTCGAAAACAACGATAAAGTCATTCTCCTGATCGACAGCTTCGGAGAGCTGGAACGCATCAAGAATATGATAACCACCCGCAAAATATTCCTTCGGGCCGGTGTTCGCCTGACCACACAGGAAGAAGGTCTCTGGCGAAAATTCGGCATACCGCTAAGTGAACTGGGGCGGTTTTTCCACACCGCCGCCGAGTGCGACTATATAAAACTTCGCGGGCTGCAGTTTCACACGAGCTGGAATATGAATCCCCAGGCCCAGACCAGTTTTATCAAGCGGATCGGAAAGACAATCGAGACATTATCTCCACAGGTGCGCCGCCAAATCGAATTCATTGATATCGGCGGGGGCTACTGGCCGTCGCAGGGAGAATGGCTGCAACCTTTGGCGACCACGGAAGGCCGTCTGCGGCAGTGCCTTGAAGACACCGCCGACACCGGACAGACGCACTATCACCACGAAGCCGCGCCGCTGGATACGTTCGCCCGCGAGCTGGGTCGGGCGCTCAGGGATGAAATCTTCAACCAGCTTAACTGCACCATCATCGCCGAACCGGGGCGATGGATTTCGCACGGTTCTATGCACATCCTGCTTTCTGTCCTCGATAAAAAGGCCAAGGATATGGTAGTCACCGACGGCGGCATAAATATGGTCGGGTGGGAGCGCTACGAAAGTGACTATTTCCCGATCATAAATCTCAGCAGCCCGGGCCTGCAGGAAAACAGCTGCTACGTTTTCGGGTCCCTGTGCACTCCGCACGACGTTTGGGGCTATGCGTATCATGGACGGGACATCAATCCCGGTGATATTCTGCTTGTCCCGGACCAGGGCGCTTATACGTACAGCCTCCGCCAGGATTTCATCAAGCCGATTCCGGATGTCGTGATCCTGCAGGAAAACGACGGGGCAGCCGAAATCATAAAGGAAACCAGAGATACATATTCACCCTGGTAATCCGGTAATGTTATCATGCATTGCTGCACCGAACATACAGATTCGGAAAACACCGTTTCACCCGAAGCCAACCATCGCCGCGAACGCGATCGCGAGTGGCGACGGGCCCTGTCTTCCATAACGTTCGAAGGCGCTTTTTCCAACGTTTTCGTTATAGTAACGGGCGGTGCCTTCTTATCCGGCCTGGCCATATACCTGGGAGCAGGCGATTTCGAAATCGGCCTTCTGGCTTCGATACCATTTCTATCGCAGGTTTTGCAGCTTTGTTCGGGGTACTTATCCGGTTTGAGCGGCGGGTACAAAACTCTTGCCATACGGGGACTCACGGCAGGGCGGACCATCTGGGTTTTAATTATTCCGCTGCTATTTATGTCGATTTCCGGACGTTTCGGAATATTCCTTGTAATCGTCCTAATTTCCAGTGCCTCGATCATGCTGGCGACCCCGGCCTGGCTGACGTGGATATCGCATCTGGTCCCCGCTCCGATTCGCGGACGGTATTTCGGTCGACGCAACACCGCCATCGCCGTCTCGACCGTGCTTACCACGCTTTCGGCTGGTCTGATTATAGATCAGATGCGGTCGCGTCACATGGAACATGTCGGCTACAGCATTCTAATCGCACTGGCGGTCGGATTCGGACTGGCGGCCTCGACCAAGCTCAAAGGTCTCCCGTATCAAAAACCCGATCTGCAGCATGGAACCTGCACTATTAAAGATATGTTGCGCCCGTTCAAAGACGAGCAGTACGTCAGACTTTTGAAGGCATTTTTTATGTGGAATTTCGCCATAGGCATTTCGGCAATATTTTTCGCAGTGCATATGCTGGAATTTCTTAAAATGAGTTTTGTCGAAATCGCGATATATTCGGTCATAGTCTCGTCGATTGCCGTCTTTTGCAGCAAAACGTGGGGGAAACTGATCGACCGATTCGGGTCGCGGCCGGTTCTGGCCCTGAGTGCGCTGGGTATTGCCTTCATTCCATTGATTTGGTGGCTGCCCCGGCCCGGCTTTATCTGGATTCTCGGATTTGAGGCCATATATACCGGTATCCTCTGGGCGGGATTCAACCTGGCTGCGTTCAATATGCCTATCGCCGCCAGTCCCGCCAAAGAACGTGCCTCGTACCTGGCCGCGTTTTCGGTAATCTCCGGCCTGGCCTTTTTCACGGCCTCGATTCTGGGTGGCTTGATTTCCGAATTGCTGTCCGGTTTCAGTTTCAGGCTCGGGCCGCAGACAATTATCAACTATCATGTTCTTTTTGCAGTTTCCAGTTTGCTTCGTTTTATCGCCGTCCTGACCCTGCTGAAGTACAAAGGCCCGACCGAAAAAGGCGTGCCGATCCTGATCAACTTCATGGGGCATGTTTTGCTTCGGCGGCTGGCGCTGAGCATACATTTCTTTCCGCATCTAATTAGAAAATCGAATCATATCATACATAAAACTATGGTACATTGATTTAATAAGTGAGGGAACACCATGCGTAAATTGAACAGTATTAAAGAGTGCCCGCAGTGCGGCAGCAAATACCTGGATATCGGGGAGGCCGACCGCGAGGGTGTCGTCATCGTCACCTGCGGCGAGTGCGGCGAAAGAATCAAGGCCCTGGGCCGCCCGGTCAAAAAGCACGAGATTGATAAGAAAGAAAGACGGGGGAAGTAAACTACCCGATTGTGTTCTGTAGCGGCAGGAATCGTATCCTGCCGCTTTCATTTAAGAAAAGTTGTCACAACGC
>CAZMWI010000008.1:0-2597 GCA_964569945.1 uncultured Ignavibacteriaceae bacterium | reverse complement strand
GTAGCGGCAGGAATCGTATCCTGCCGCTTTCATTTAAGAAAAGTTGTCACAACGCTCTTAGTCCGGCGATTTTAACTGCACCGCGATGGTAGCCATCAGGAAACAACCTCTCCAGTTCGTTCAGAGACAAGCCGTTCTTCTCGCAGGTATCATAAATGTTGGGAATTTCGCCCGTGGCCTTGTACTGCGAGCGCATGAAGCGAATCACGCGCCAGTGGTCGTCGGTCAGCCGGCCGCCGGGGATTTTCATATCGAAAGCCCGGTAGGCGGCGTAGTACTCGTCCCAGTCTTCGGGGCGAATTAAAAAGCCGCGCACGTCGACCTCGTAGACTTTGTTGGCGGAAATGTGGTTCAGGTCGTCGGACGCCGACGGTAAGTACGCCTGTCCGAGGTAGCCCACTTTGTACGTGATCCCGGCGAGCTTGCACGCTCCGCGCAGGTAACCGTTGGGAAAAAGCCGCCGAAGTTCATCGAGCCGCAGACCGTTGGCGCGGCAGGTTTCGAACACTATCGGACACCGTCCGGTTTCCTGATAGCCTTTACGAATCGACCGAATGACCTGCCAGTGTTCGGTGCTCAGTTCGGGATTCATCCCGGCGCGGGCGGCCGCGCCCCGGGCGAAGTTTTCGTCCCACTGCCTAAAGTCGGACAAAAAGCCTTTATCGTCCACCTCGTAGGTTTTTTCTCCGTATTCAAGCGTTCCCATGATATTCGCTCCTTGTGAATCGTTTACGTTTTTGCCGACAAGGAACCCGTTGCATAGCGCACTATCGAATTCAAGAAAAGCTTCGCGTTTGGAATTGTGCGATTTCAATCCGGCCAGGCGAATCAGGCCCCGATAGTAACCGTCGGGGAACAACCATTCCAAATCCCCCGGGGTTATTTTATTATCGCGGCAAAACTGCTCCGGCATCGGAATGCACTGCGTGGTATTGTACTTATTGCGGACATAAGTCATCAGTTGCCAGTGATCGGACGAAAGATACTCGGGCATCTTGAGTTCATAAGCTTTATGCAGGGCGAAGTTTTCGTCCCAGTCGTTGGGATCGGTCAGAAAGCCCTCGCCGTCCACGAAGTACGATTTATTTTCATAGGCCTGTAAATTACTTTGCTGATTTTCACGAAACCAGATTTTTTGAAAATATCCCTGGCGATAGGTGATTCCCGCCAGACGGCAAACGCCGCGTAAATAACCCGCCGGAAACAGCTTTTTAAGGTCACCGAGGCCGATTTCATTTTTCAAACAGGAGATATATACTAACGGACAGGCGTGCATGCGTTCGAATTCTTCGCGGACAAAATATATCATCTTCCAGTGAGCCGGTCCGAGTTCGCCTTCGATACCGGCTTTATGCGCCATACCGCGGGCGAAAGCCTCGTTCCAATCCTCGGGGAAAAGCAGGAAACCGTGGGAATCGATGCGGTACTCTTTTTTTTCGAATGTAATCGTTCTCATGGTCGTAACCCTTTTTCAAAACGAAATTTACATCCTGTGATTTATTGCAAATCGCCAATTGTCATATTCTTTCCTTCTTCAAAGCCGCCGTTCGAGTCAGCCACGCAAACCAGCCATTGAGACCGTTTTCCGTTCGGCAGGAAAGCTCGAATATTTCCAGCGCCGGATTTATTTTCAGGGCGTTTTCACGCACCCGTTCGATACTGAAATCGGAATACCCCAGCAGATCGATTTTGTTTATGATCATCACCGACGACCTTCGGAACATCGACGGGTATTTGAGCGGCTTGTCGTCACCCTCCGTTGTACTTATCAAAACGACTTTCATATCTTCGCCGAGGTCATAGCTCGACGGACAAACCAGGTTGCCGACATTCTCGACGAAGACCACGTCAAGGTCGTCCAGGTTTATATCGGAGATAGCGGCTCCGACCATGCGCGCATCGAGATGACACGCTCCCCCGGTGACAATGGGTCGGACGATTTTTCCCCCGGCCCTCTGAAGCCGTTCGGCGTCGTTTTTGGTCTGCACGTCACCGGCCACCAGTGCCATTTTCAATTTCCCCGTCAGGGCCACGAGCGTTTTTTCCAGAAGGCTGGTCTTGCCCGAGCCGGGAGAGCTGACCAGGTTGAAAGCGGTCACGCCCTTGTTGCTGAGCTGACCTCGTATTTGCGCCGCCAGGCGGTCGTTTTCGGAAAGGACTTTCTTTTCAAACTGTATTTTTTCACTCGCCATGATTATCTCCTTCCGTACTATCGTTCGGATCATCGGTCTTGAGCCAGACAATGTTCAGCTCCTGACCGCGAATAATATCGAGCTTGCCCGAGCCGCATTCGGGACAGATAAAACAAAGCTCTTTCACGGAGAACTCGTGCCCGCAGGCCAGACAGCGACCCTCAACCGGGATAAATTCTATGTCGAGATGCGAACCATGAAGCGCCGTCCCGGTCACCGAGGCATCATAGGCGAAGCTGAGCGCGTCGGGATCGACCCCGCACAACGCCCCGATCGCCAGGCCGACCGCGCCGATGCGTTCGAGATCGCGCCGGTTCATTTCGGCCTGAACCGTTTCGATTATTTCCGTGGCGATTCTAAGTTCGTGCATACGTCATCCCACCTGTACGGCTTCGGTTCGGACGG
>CAZMWI010000007.1:0-41259 GCA_964569945.1 uncultured Ignavibacteriaceae bacterium | reverse complement strand
ACTCGGACCGTACGAGATCGAGGCCCCGGCATTTGAAATAAATCTCGTTTTGTTAGCATTTACCAGAATTTGCAAATTTATTTTTTATGGCCCGATTTAGTCATTCAAATCCAAATTCCAACCGAAAAGTTCTGAGTTCTGCACGGTTAGGGGAGCAAATCACTGTAAGTGACTTGTGGCGTAAGCATGTGAACCTAATGATTAGTTGGCCTCATTTAACATTTTTCTTCAATTTAATTAGCCCATAGAAAATATGATGAGATGTTTCTACTTACGTTTTTATATTTTCCTCTATTGCCAGCCGATATAGTCTCATGCAATACATCTCGTCTGTCTGGAAAATTGTAATTTAAAGCTTTTATCTCCTGACCATCTATTATTGATCTTATGTTACCGTATGCAGTTGACCTGCCCCCGGTTGTTGTACCACTCTTTAAGTTAGTCTTTTCATGATCTTTGTCAAGCTGGTTGGGGTTGAATCGTCTCGGGAGCCGGCGGTCGGTAGCCGAGCGAGCTGTGTGGACGTTTCGTATTGTAGTGAATCCGCCGCCTCTCCAACAAGACTTGCGCTTCAGTTAAGGTATAGAAGATCTCCCGGTTGAGAAGCTCATCTCTGAGCTTGCCGTTAAACGATTCAACATACCCGTTCTCCCAGGGACAGCCCGGCTCAATGAACAGTACTCACAGGCCAGTTCCGTTATCCTTTTGGTCAACCTCTGCTCCAGAACTGAGGTCAACGGCCGGTGTCGATTGGTCGACCGCGGCTGACCCAAAACCTCGCAGGCCCGCCTCTCCGATACGCCCAGCTCGCGACGAACCCGCTCCACCGCCTGCCGCCGTTTCGCCGGGCTGATCAGTTTCCCGAGACCGCCTCCTTCAGAATCGAGATATCCAGAGCCTGCTCTGCGACCAGCTTCTTCAGACGTGCGTTCTCCCCCTCCAACTCCTTGAGACGGTGAGCCTGGTCCATCCGAAGACCACCGTACTCCTTGCGCCACCGATAGTATGTTTGCTCGTTGATACCCAACTTCTTAGCCACCTGCTTGACCGTCAAACCAGCCGCCAGCTCAACCTCGGCCTCCCGTAGCATCCGCACAATAGACTCGATCGTGAATCGTTTCCGACCCATATCTGCCTCCTTCCATCGCCCAGGAAGATACAAAACTATCTCTCAAACTGGACCGATATACGGGGGGCAGGTCAATTTGGGGTATCCTTCGTTGTTAATAGACACCATAAATATCAAGTGGGCTCCTGAGATCCAGCCCGATTCGATCGTCCTTCCGCCGTCCGACAGCGCAACGTTCCCTCTGGGCTCTATGGCCGCCGAATACAATAGTGAATAAGGCAAAATTGTCCTGGTACTTTCCAAAGAAAAAAAGGCATATATTCTGCCCGTTGACGGATTCGGCGAGTTCAAGGCATTCCACGAAAAATCGAAAGAAATCTCGTCGAATTATATAAAAATCTATGGGTTATAAATCTATTTCCTTCCTGGAAAGCAGCAGACCAACCCGAAAGATAAATGCAGAAACGACGCGACTGCCCGCGTCACCAAAAATGAAAATATCGAAATAATGGATTACCCGTTCAAGCCTACACCAGTTCCTTGATCTTTGACAGCAACTCATTGCGGTTGACCGGTTTTTCGAAATATCCGGCCGGATCGGGAAACGATTTCATCCGCTTGATAAATCCTTTAAGCTCCGCTGGGGCGGCCGTGATGATTATCACCGGTATATTCTTCGCTTTATCGGAGTTTATCAGGTTGCGGTACATCTTCACTCCGGACTCGCCGGGCATGGAAATATCGAGCGTGATTAAATCCGGTTTTTCATTTTCGGCTTTGACAAATCCCTCATGACCATCGTACGCCGTGATCGTGTCAAATCCGCTTTCTCCGAAAAACACACTCAGCGTCTCGACCAGATCGGGCTCGTCTTCGACTATAAGAATTTTCTTTTTATCTGACATAATCCGTCCTTTATCATTCGGTGTTACTGCACCATAATGCCGTCATTTTTTGCCGTTGATAAGTTTCTTCAACTGCTTCAGCGTCTCCGGATCGGCAGAGTCGATAATATTTTTCAGCTCGCTTTGAAGGTTGACCTGTTCGGCGAGGATTTTTTCTTCATCGGTGGCATCGAGTCCTAAAAGGCTTTTCACGGCGGCGACATATTTGGGCGGGCTGATCGGCTTTTCAAGATAAATGCCGGGACCCGATAAAGTCAGCTCCTTCAAATCGGCACGACCGAGCTCGTCGCGGGCGTGACCGGTGACTATCAGCACCGGTATTTTATTATATTTTTTGCTTTTGCTCAGGTCTCGGTAAAATTTCGCGCCGGATTTTTTGGGCATGACCAGGTCCAGCGAGATCAAATCCGGATTCTCCTTTTCCACCTGATCCATCGCCTCGAAGCCGTCGGTGGCGGTGATGACATTAAACCCGGCTTCCTTCAGCGCCAGTTCCAGAAATTGCCGTATGTCGTCTTCGTCGTCGACTACCAGGATTTTCTTATCGGCTGGTTTGCTCATGTATCGCTCACTGTTTAAAGCTATTAATTATTTTCTTCATCGCCGTTTTTGCGGCTCTCTTTATATATATAATTCAAACGCTGTCTTGGAAACTCCAATCTGAACAGCGATCCTTTATTTTTTTGCGACTTGACGACAATCCTGCCGCCGTGTTCCTGCACCAGTTTGCGGCTGGTCAGAAGACCCAGTCCAGTGCCTTTGCCGCCCTTGGTCGTGAAAAAGGTCGTGAATATTTTTTTCTTGATGTCGTAGTCCATACCGGCGCCGTTGTCGGTGACTTCGAATATCAGGGTGTTTTTTTCATCGCGAACCGACACGACCACTTCGGTGCCTTTTTGCTTGCCCATCTGACAGGCGTCGATAGCGTTCGAAACCAAGTTGGTCAGGCAAGTGTGGATGGCGTCGGCGTCGAGCGGTGCCTTCTTGATTTTCGGCGACAGCTTCGATTTCAGTTCGATTCCCGACTGACCGGCGATGTCTTTGTAGAGGTCGATTATTTCCGTCGCCAGTTTATTGGGATCGGTCATTTTCAGTTCGGGCAGACGGCCTTTGGAGAAGCTCAGGAAGTCGCGCACGAGAGAGGTCGTTTTGTTGAAATTGCGATCGAGCATTTCGCTGCCGCGGTCGATCAAGTCGCGGTCGTCTTTCTTAAGCCCGAGCCCGATCATGTACTTACCGCCTTCGAGACCCATCAGGATGTTCTTGATACTATGCGCCAGCCCGGCCACCGTCTGACCGACCGCGGCCAGACGTTCGGCATCGATGATGTCTTTCTCCAGCACTTTCAGCTTGGTGACATCGGTGGAAATTTCGATGACGTGCGCGATGTCGCCGCCACCGCGTTTCAGAGGTGAAGTCGAAACAATATAATTTATGCTCTGACCCTTCTTGCCGATACCGGACTGTTCCGATTCGTGGTTTTTGCCGTCTTTGAACGTTTTAGCCGCCGGGCAGTTGGGACATTTCTTGTTGCGCCGCTTATATACTTTGTAGCAGTACTGCCCGAGGACGTCGCCGAAGCTTTCGCGGAATTTTTCGTTGGCCCGGACGATGCGGTAGTCGGAATCGATTACGGTTATATAGCACGGGACACGATCGAAAAGGACGCTTACTTCCTGCTGCAGGCGGTTAGTTTCGGTGACGGCCGAGGACATTTCTATAATGAACTCGACACTTTTATCGTCGGGATTGTGCAGCGGAACACTGTGCACCACGTTGTGCGCCTGGCGGCCTTCTTTGTCGACCACGACCGAATCTATTACCCGCGGCTGACCGTCCTTGAAAATCTTGAAGCTGGGGCAGTTTTCGCACGGCTTGTCCTGCTTCTTGTAGACGGCATAGCATTTTTTGTTTTTCCACTCTCCGAAGAAATCCTCGAAATTGGCGTTGGCCTCGACGATATTATAATCTTTGTCGACGACCGCCACCATGTATGGAACCATTTGAAAGAATTCCGAATGAATCCAGTCGGAGTTCAATGCGCTTATATCGGGAATCTTTTTCGCCATCATGCACCTTTGACTTTCGTGCCGGATGCGGTCTTAAGTAGCTTCTTAACCGTTTGCAGGAACAGGTCGATGTCGATCGGTTTTTCCATGTACGATTCCGGAGGCGGTACGGATTTATCCGGGACGAAATCCTCGAAACAAAACTCCTTCTGCTGGACGGCACCGCTGATGATAATAACCGGGATGCGCGCGTGTTTCCGGGATTTTTTCAGCTTTACGTAAAAAGACATCCCGGTTTCGTGTGGCATCATGATATCCAGGCTGACAAGGTCGGGCTTGAACTCCTCGACCCGGTCGATCCCGTCGGTAGCCGTATTGCAGACTTCCGTTTTGTAACCTTCGGTTTCTAGGATAGTCTGTAAATACAGGCTAACGTCCGGCTCGTCTTCGATGATAAGTATTTTGGTCGCTTTGCCCATAACTCTATTTCGGTTCCTCCACCATGATTCCCGGAAGCACCACCCGGTCGCCGTTGACGGGATGCCATTTGGTATTCGGCATCGAGATCACGCTCTCTTCCGGTACCGGTCGATGACAGGTGACACATTTGTCGAGCAGTGGTTTATCCTTCACGGTCGGTACCATGCGCTTGTGGCATTGTACGCAGGTGGTGTGCATGGCGTCGACGTACGATACTGCCATAACATTGTCAAAGGGAATCTTCGAGCCGGGAACGACGAGGTCTTTATGGCATTCGCTGCACGCTTTGGCCGAGGCGGCGCTGCGCTGCACTCCGGGTTGATGGCAGTCGTTGCATTTGATGTTCGCGCCGACCGGGGAAGAGTGCCAGTCGTGCCCGAATATGTCGTTGGCGACGTACATTTTATCGTGACAGTCGGAACAGCGGCTATTTTTGTCCATCGGCATGTTCATGTGATGACACAGGACGCACGAGCTGTCGCCGTGATTGCGGTTGATATGATCCTGGTGGTCGAAAGCGACGCCATAATTATCGCGGTTGCCGTCGATAAACAACACCTTTCCGCCCCGGGCCGGTTGAGCGGCTTCCTGCTTGATACCCTGGCTGTGAATTTTATGTCCGGGCATGATAGCAAAGCCGACCGCGAAAAAGATGATGAATGCCAGCGAATAGCGGGTCCGGGCGGCCACCGATGGATTACCCAGCCAAACGTGCGCAACGCCGTCGAAAAGCGGGCGGGTGTACGGATCGGACTGAGGGTCATGGGGGCGGGCCTCCCAGATCGAGAATTTTTCGATAGCGAACAGAAACGCCAGCGCCGCCGCCGAGACGACTCCGAGACTGATGAAAACTTCGGTCCATGAGGGGATATAGCTGTCGCCGGTCGTGGAAAGCATCGTCAGGCCGCCGACGTTGATGCGGTTGAACACCATGCCAAACACGACCATAAACGAGCTGACCCACTGCCATTTGTTTTGCGAGCGGAGTTTCGGCGTTAGCAAAATTGCCAATGGTATTATGGCCGATATTAAAAGCTCTATGATATACAGGTTGGATTCTCTTGTTCCGGCGAAAATATCGCCGAACTGGCCGCGAACGATGACGTCACCCAGTTTCACGGCCAGATATATTCCCAGAACCCAGATTGCGATCCGGCCGAGTTTTTCGATTAGTTGTCCCTCGGATTTGCGGCGGTACAACCAGTGCGAGAAAAGGCTTTCGAACGATACCATCATAAGGCCGAGCGCCACCGCCGAGATGAAAAATTCCACCGGCAGGATCGGGGTGTACCACAGTTGCGGTAATTTGTAGGGCATAATCAAAAAGAGCGAGCCCAGCGACGACTGATGCAGCGTCGAGAGCATGATCCCGAGCAAAACGAACGGAAAGCGGAATTTCATCAGGAAGTTCCTGATTTTGGCGTATCGGCTGAATTCTTCCAGCGGCACGGGGCTGAATTCCAGAAGCAGGACGGTCGTATAGAGCATGACGCACCAGCCGACTTCGAACAGCGGTGAATGAGGATTCCAGTAAATCATCATGTGCCATATATTCCACGGCAATCCCAAATCGAACATCAGGCCGCCGACGACGGCTATATAGCCGAGGAAAGCCGTCAGCACCGCCGGGCGCACCAGCGGTTTAAATTCATCGCGTTTGAAAATGTAAAAGATGGCCGTCAAAACGAATCCGCCCGCGGCGAGTGCGACACCGCCCATGACGTCGAACCCGATCCACAACCCCCACGGGGTGGCATCGGTCAGGTTGGTAGTGGCGCCCAGTCCGAACATGAACCGGGTGATGCCGACCGCGGCGGCGACGCCCAGAATCGACCAGAGGATAATCTTGAACTTTTGTACTCTATCCATGAGCCTTGTCCTCCTGATCGTCTTTGGGTTTGGCCAGTTCATTCCGGCGGCGCACAATCCAGTTGATGCTGTACATTACCGCGCCCATGCCGACGAAAGCGAACGGAACCGCTTTCATAGCGGGGCTGGTCGTGGCCGGCAGTCCGGAAGCATCGAGTTTCGGCTTGTATGCCAGAAAATCGAGATCGATGTCGGACAGATAAAGCACCGACGTGCCGCCGACTTCGTGTTCACCCCAGACTTTGTTGATGTACTTTCCGGGGTTGTCTTTGATCTGCTTGTAAGCCAGGGCGATCAGTTCGTCGCGTTCGCCGAATATGGTCGCTCCGGTCGGACAGGCCCCGGTGCAGGCGGGCTGTTGGCCGTCTTTTATTCTATCGAAACAGAGAATACACTTTCTGACGTACGGTACCGCCGAATCCCAGTCATAGCGGGGAATACCGTACGGGCAAGCCATCATACAATAGCGACAGCCGAGACATTTATCGCTGTCGTACACCACCGCTCCGAGTTTAGTCGTGTGTAGAGCTCCGACCGGGCAGGCCGAGGCACAGGCCGGTTCGAGACAGTGACGACACTGTTTGCGGACAAACCGGTTTTCCGGAGTCTGTACGATCGACGTCCAGTTGACCGCCGAAAGCCCGTCGTTTTTCTGCCACGTTCGGGGCTCGTCGAGCCCAAGTCCATTGGCCACTTTGCAGGCGGCGACGCATTCCAAGCAGCCGATGCATTTGGTGACATCGGTCAGGATAGCCTTGCTCATACCGGGGCTCCTTTCTTGTTAAGCGTGGTGCAGACGGCGTCGTCGGTTTCCGGAGGGAATTTCCAGGCTATCGTGGTGATCATCTGAGACAGCGGCATGAGAACGCAGTGAGCGATTTTTGTGAACGGTATCAGGATGAATATCAGTTCGGCCGACAGTATGTGCATCAGCATAAAGGCTTGATAGCTGTTCGGTGATACGCCCGCGTGAGCACAGACGAATCCGGTTATGAATGGAACCAGCAAAAGCAGCGGCCAGAGATAATCTTGTTTGCGGCTTAAGAAGCTCGACGTCTTACTGAGGGCCCGGCCCAATAGAAGCAGGACCGCGAACGCGATCGTACTTATGGTCAGCCAGTACGCGACGCTGTACGGCAGCGTGGGCCAGCCGAAACCGAGGGCTCCTTTCCAGAGCTGGACGTGCGCGAAAAGAAATATCGGCACCAGCAAAAGCCCGATATGGAAAATTATCGAAAATATCGAATATATCGGTCGATTGTGCAGTACCCGTTTAACCGGGAACAGCCATTCCAGTCCTCGTGAAATGACCAGTTTCCACGGGATCGATTTGTCGCCCGCTCTGCGCCAGGCCTGGTAGGCGGACAATAAATCGAGGAAGAATATCCGGGCCAGGCCGAGCAGCATTACCGCCAGCGACAGGCGAAACAACGGTCCCCTGGCAAATGATAAGTACGCCTCCATCTTTATTGCGACTCCTCTTTATTTTCATCCGATGTTTTAACTTTCAACGATTCATCAAATATGATGGCTTTATACAGCAGGTCGTGCAGGCCGACCACTTCGCAGTCAATGCCCTGATCCTCGACCAGTTCCCGCAACTGCTTTTTACAGTTAGCGCAGGGAGCCACGAGAATTTTGCATCCGGCTCTTCTGATCTGATCGGCTTTGAGCTTGCCGCCGACGGTCGTGCGGTACGGGCGTATCTCGTCGATCGAAACCGTACCACCGCCCCCGCCGCAACAGATATTGTTTTCACCGTTGGGTGTCATTTCGACATAGTTCTTGCAGAAAGCCTTAAGAAGCTCGCGGGGCTGGTTGATAATCCAGCGCTGGCGGGCGATGTTGCACGGATCGTGGTAGGACACTTTCTCCGTCACGACGTTGGGATCGAGTTTGAGGCGTCCCTCTTTCCAAACTTTGTGCGTGTATTCCATGATGTTGATGACTGGATAGGCGTCTTTGCCGCCGCAATAGGTCGGAAGGAAGTACTTGGCGGACCGTGAGGCGTGGCCGCACTCGCCGATAAGTACTTTCTTCGCTTTCAGGCGACGGGTTTCGGCGTCGATTTTTTTGACCACCCGCTCCAGAATCCGGTCGCTGTAAAAGAGCCCGTAGTTGATGCCATCATAGTAGCCAGTGCCAGTCGTCCAGGAATCTCCGGTGGCGGTGAAAACCGCCGCGATGCCCATAAGGGTTTCGGCTTCCATCAAAAAGTCACTGACAGCCGGGAAAAAAGCGTATTCAGCGCCTTCGATGTTCATCGGGAATTTGATCTCGACCCCTTTTTCTTCGAGCATGTCTTCTTCGAGAAATTCGAGGGTGTCGGTCAGGGCGGGGACGGGAATGGCAGAGGTATTGCCCGTGGCGCCTTCAAGCTGCTCGCGAGTGCTGACCACCAGCGCTCGGGGCGATATACCGATTTCGCTCAGGATATATCGTCCGAGGTGGGTAACAAGGGCGTGGTCGATACCCGACGGGCATTCCATAGAACAGCGACGACAGGCGGTGCAGTTATAGAATGTCTCCGCCATCTCCTCGATTTTTTCATCGGTCAGGTATTTGTTGTCGCCGATATGCCCGCGCAGTATGCCGCCCATCGTGAAGTAACGCCGATACACACCGAGCAGAAGCTCCGAGCGGTAGCAGGGAATGTCTTTAGGGTTTTGTGTCGCCTGGTACACCTGGCAGGTCGTGGCGCAGCGCGAGCACTTGGCGCTCATGCGGATAAAATGATCCAGCGCCATTTGATAGTTGGAATGTTTCAAAATGGCCGCGAAGGCTTCGAGAAAACGGCGCGGACGGTCAATCGTATCATAATTCTCGACATGATAGCGTACGTCCAGCTTTTGTTTCTCGACCACCTCTGGCTTTTTGGTCGGTTTGAAAGCCCGTTGTCGTTCTTCGGGTGTGATTGGTCGTGTTCTCATCTATACTCCGTTGTATTTCATTATTGTTGTCACTCGGTTACCTGTCTCTCTGCACGTTCAGTCTTTCGTGCCCGGCGATGGGGAAGTGCAGAATCGGCGCAGTCGGATCCGGGCTCTTTATTTCGTGTCGTATTTCAGGATTGAATTTTATGTATTCGATGTTGTATTCGCGGCAGCGCTCGGCTGCGGATTCGTTTTCCGGGCAGACGTATACCCGGGCGTTATAGTCGTTTTTGGCGCAGAAGTGGAACTCTCTAATTTCCCGATCAACGCGGTATGTGTGCGCTCCGCAGCAGACGGCGATCTTAATCGATTTGCCGCAAATGGGACAGGACCTTTCCGCAACCAGGTCAATCAGGAACGAATCCTGTCCGGGGCCCCGGCTTACCGTAAAGCCGCGACTTTCAAAAAACGCTCTGGTCCAGTCAATCAGTTCATTTAACGATGTATGATGCAGCCTCCGGCCGGTATCGGGAAGGTTCTGATCGGGCTTGATCAGCCCGCCGAGATAGCCTTCTATCGCTTCATCCAGTTTCATGCTGACATTTGAAATCAATTCGACGTGCATGTTATTAAGCAGGTCCCGATAAAAGCTCCCCAAACCGCTGCAAATGAGCGTGTCGATGTCGTGGAGACGAATAAGGCGAATCCGGCGGAAACCTCCCTCGCCGGAACAGGTGATTTTTTTCCGCGAGGTCGGTTTTCCGTTTGCCAGAACAACCAAAACGAACTTCGTGGCGGCCTCAAAGCAAGGAGCGATGTTGCCGTTTAAGTCAGGTATAAGAATTTTGTTGCCCATTCCGATGCATCAGTAAGCATCGGGCGTGCCGTAATTTTATACTGGCGTTAAGATAATATTATACAATGACATATGTTTAGGTTGTAATTTTATGCGTTGCGATATATGCAACGCCATTGTTGAAGTGCAACGATATTTATGTTGCAGTCAGATTAGATTGCAACATTAATGGTCGGGAATATTCTCAGGATCGATATTGTATTTTTTGAGTTTTCGCCAGAGCGTTGTCCGGTGCATACCCAGTTCCGCAGCGGCTTTCGACATATTGCCGTGGTTGTGCCCCAAAACAGTGATTAAAAGATTATATTCATCCATCGCGTGTGAAATCGGAGTCAAGGCGGGCCGTTCGGTCGAACCCTGCTCAATACCGGCTTGAGCCAGCTCAGTCGGCAGATGCTCGACCTGAATGATGCTTCCCCGGCACAGGACGAAACCGTACTCGATGATATTTTCTAGCTCGCGAATATTTCCCGGAAAGTCGTGGCGCATGAGGATGTGCATCACCTCGGGGCTGACGCTCATGATTCTTTTGCCGGTGCGGGCGTTGAATTTCTTTATGAAATGATCGACGAGATAGGGGATATCCTCGCGACGTTTGGAAAGCGGGGGAAGCTCAAATTTTACTACGGCCAGCCTGAAATATAAATCATCGCGAAATTTGGCCTGGGCCACGAGCTGTTTTAGGTCCCGGTTGGTCGCGGCCACAATCCGAATATCGGCCTTGATCGGCTTGGTCGATCCCAGCGGCTCGTACTCGCGCTCCTGCAACAAACGCAGAAGCTTGACCTGGGTCGACATCGGCAATTCGCCGATTTCGTCAAAGAAAACCGTCCCGCCTTCGGCGGCGGCCAGCTTGCCTTTTTTATCCTGCTTGGCGTCGGTGAAAGCTCCTTTGACGTACCCGAACAGCTCGGATTCGAAAAGCTGGGCGGGCAGCGTCCCGCAGTTGATGACCACGTGTTGTTTGTTCTTGCGGGGGCTCAGATTGTGTATGGCGCGCGCGAACAGCTCTTTGCCGGAACCCGACGGTCCCTGAATCAGAACCGTACTTTCGGATTCGGCGATGTCGGGCATGATTTCGAACAGCTTGTGTATTTCAGGACTTTTGGAAATTATATCTTCGAGCGAATATTTGCTGGTCAGCTCTTTGCGCAGCTGCTCCAGCGCGGAAAGATCGCGGAAAGTCTCGACCGCCCCGAGGATGTCACCGTTATCGTCGCGGAGAATAGCGGTGGAGATGCTGATCGGGATTTTTTCTCCGCCGGCGTTGATGATATTGACCGGCCGGTCGATGGATTGATTGCCGGTTTTGAGAGTCTTCTGCAACAGACAATTCGCACAAATATCGGAATGAAACACATCGGAGCAAGAGCGCCCGATCGCTTTGCCGGCCGGGACGCCGGTGATTTTTTCCGCAGCGCGGTTGAAGCTGGTGATGATCCGGTTGCTGTCGACAGTAAAAACACCGTCGGCGATTGAACTCAAAATCACCTTAAAAAATTTCAAGTTTTCGTCACTGTCGTTCATAAACTCCGCGCGCTTCGTTTCATATAAGTTACGCAATATTATATGATTATAATCATAGGCCGGGTGATTTTCAAGGGCTTTTGACGATTGGCCGGGATAAGATTGTTTGACACCTAATGTCAATGTCCGTATATTTTAAGCAGAAAATATACGAATCGTGGTTTCCGATCATCCGAGTGCAAATCCCGCTTCGGAGCGAAACCGTCAAAAGGGAGGTCAGTATGCGTTTATCAGGCATTTTGTTCGCTCTTGCGTTGTTGATATTATCAGCCGTCCGGTGTTCCGAAAAATCTACCGACTCTACTTCAGATCCAGTTATAAATCGTACCACCGCAGAATTAACCCCGCAAGAGATTAGCGCTATATCATCGTCCAATAAATTCGGACTGAACCTGTTCCGCGAATTGACGGCTCAAACTCCGGCCACCGATAATATTTTCTTCTCGCCGCTATCGGTATCTTATGCCCTGGCGTTATGTTACAACGGGGCGAACGGCGGAACCCGTGAGGCAATCGGTTCGACACTGGAAATGGCCGACTTGTCGCTTGAAGAGTTGAATCAGGCTTTCTATGCTGCTACGAAAATCCTGATGCAGGCCGATCCCGAGGTCGATTTCCGGCTGGCCAACTCTTTCTGGTCAAGACTGGGCAAGGCGATACAGCCGGGATTTATCGACCTGGCAAAAACCTTTTTCGACGCCCGTGTGGAGGAAATCGATTTTCAAGCGCCCGATGCCGCCGATATCATAAATGCCTGGGTGGAAGAGGCTACTAACGGCAAAATCGTAGATATGGTGGAGCCGCCGATCAGTGCCTCGACCGTGGCCATGCTTTTCAATGCCATTTATTTCAAGGGCAGCTGGATGTACGAATTCGATCCGGAGCACACCCATGACTGGATGTTTCATCTGGCCGACGGAACCGATACCCAGTGCCGGATGATGTATATGAACCAAACCGACTGTATGGTATCACCGACGCCGGATCAATATTTTCCGACTACGGACACCAATCTTAGCTATTATGAAGACAACGAGGTATTTGTTATCGGGATGCCGTACGGCCGTGGTGATTTTAGAATGAGCATCATTGTCCCTAACAGATGGTATGGTTATCCCAATAATGATACCGCCAAATCAATCGATGAAGTAATCGCTGGAATGACCTCGGAGAAATGGTCCCGGTGGATATCTGGTCGGGCTCCGGAAAGATTCGATCTTGCTCTTCCCAGGTTTAAGTTCAGGGATGATATGGGATTAACCGATCTGCTGAAAACGCTCGGTATGGAGATCGCCTTTAATCCCATGGAAGCCGATTTTAGCAATTTATTCGTCGACGGCGTCGGGTGGATCGACGAAGTCAAGCAGAAGACGTTTATTCAGGTCGACGAATACGGTACCGAAGCCGCCGCAGTAACCCAAGTTATATTCCCGGAATCAATGCCACCTCAGGTTATTTGCGATCGGCCGTTTCTGATAGTCATCCACGAGGACAACTCCGGCGCGATTCTGTTCATGGGCCGCATTGCCAATCCCGTCTGGGAAGATTAATCCACAGCGGTCACGCTTTTTCGCTGTCGAGCATGCTCATGGCGTAGGCCGGATATCGGTCCCCGGCAGCGGCACCCTGTGGTACGGCCTTTTCGACGCTCACCAAATCCTCCGGCGCTAAGACGACATCGAGCGCTTTTAATGCTTCATCGAGTTGTTCTTTTCTTCGGGAGCCGACCAGCGGTACTATGTCTTCACCGCGGGAAAGTACCCAGGCGATAGCGATTTGAGCCACCGTGCAGCCTTTATCATCGGCGATTTTACGCAACGTTTCCACCAGCGCCAAATTTTTGTCGAGATTTTCATCGGTGAATCGGGGGCCGCGGGAGCGGAAGTCTTTCGGTCCAGTCTGGCGGGTTTTCGACCAGTGTCCGCTTATAAGACCTCTCGATAGTACACCGTACGCCGTGATGCCGACACCGAGTTCTCGGCAAGTGGGGAGGATATCTTTTTCTATTCCGCGCGAAATCAGAGAATATTCTATCTGAAGGTCGGTGACGGGGTGGATTTTGTGTGCGCGGCGAATGGTTTTACTGCCGACTTCCGAAAGACCGACATAGCGGACGTACCCGGCCTTTATCATTTCACTGATAGCTCCGATTGTTTCTTCAATCGGCACCGAGGGATCGAGCCGTCCCGGTCGGTAAATATCTATGTAGTCGGTGTTGAGTCGCCGCAGCGTGTGGGCCAGCGAGTTCTTCACCGCGTTGGGGCGGCAGTCATAACCCAGCCAGTTGCCGTCGGGATCGCGCTGGGCTCCGAATTTTACACTTATGACGACCTTATCACGAGGGATATCTTTTAGAGTCTTGCCGATCAACATCTCGTTGTGGCCCATTCCGTAATATTCGCCGGTGTCCAGCAGGGTAATACCGGCGTCGACGGCGGCCTTGATTGTGGCGATACCGATTTCATCATCGGTCGGTCCGTAAAAATCGGGCGACATGCCCATGCATCCCAAACCGATAGCCGAAACATCGAGGCCTTTAGTTCGTCCGAGTTTCCTTTGGTTCATCTATATCTCCTCATGATGACATTGCTCTAATTTATGCGATGCACTGTACGTACGCCCCGTAGGCGGTGCAATTATTTCTTCAGCAATTTGAAAGCATGACCCCATTCATTGTGCGAAAATCCGGGTATGCACCAGAGTATGGCCAGCGGTTCGATGGCGCGGGCTGCCTCAGCCGTACCCATGTCGGCATATTCCCAGCCGAACTGAACGAGAATTTTTTCGACGTCGCTTTTGGCCTGTTCGTTGTTGCCGCAAATGAACATGGTCGGTTTAATACCGCCGAAATCGGGATTGACCATGTGGGCGCTGCCGACGCTGCTGAAGGCCTTGACAAAATGCGCGTCGGGGGCCAGGCTTTGAAGCTTTTCCATAAGCGAGTCGTTCGGCGCTGTGAAGTACTGCAGGACACCGTTAACCGGTGGAGTTTCCGCGATCGGGTTAGTCGTATCGATGACCGTTTTTCCGCTGAAGTTTGAGATTCCGGCCGAGTTCATGACCGCTTCAGCACCGATGCCTTTAACCGTCAGCACCAAAATTTCACCGAAGGCGGCGGTTTCTTCGAACGTCCCGATTTTGGCTTTGCCGGAGGTTTTTTCTTGGAGTTCTGCGTGTTTATTTTCGCTGCCGGTACCGATCATGACATCGTAGCCGTGCGTGATAAAACCAATCGCCAGCGCTTGCCCGACCATCCCTGAACCGAGGATTCCTATTTTCTTACCCATTGTCAGTCCTTTCTTGATTGTGTAGAGTACCGAACGTAAATTTCAACTGATCTGTTCCGAATTGCAGCTATCGCCCGGTGAAGGCCGTCGGGATCAAACTTCCGATGCGAAAACAGCGTATTTTTTCCGAATCCAACGCGGAAAAATCCGGGTTATATATCGTATGACAGCAAAAGCCGTCAAAAACGTACGTGAGCAGGTCGATACCTTTTACCGGCTGGAATCGCGGCGCATCCTCGCCACATTGATTCGCCTCCTGGGGGATTTCGATCTGGCCGAAGACGCTCTGCAAGAGGCGTTCCGGGCCGCTCTCGAAAAATGGCCCGCTGATGGCATCCCCAATAATCCAAGGGCTTGGCTGATTTCGACCGGACGTTTCAAAGCGATAGACGTGCTCCGTCGCCGCGCGCGGTTTGATGCCTCTTGGGCGGAGCTGTCCGGAAAGATGATCTCTGATATGGAGGAATCATCTCTACCGAATGACGAAAGCATCGAGGACGACCGGTTGCGGCTTATATTCACCTGCTGTCATCCGGCTCTGTCACCCGAAGCGAGAATAGCTTTAACATTACGAGAGGTGTGCTGCCTGACGACTGAAGAGATCGCGCACGCCTTTCTCATGACTCCCTCGGCGCTGGCGCAGCGAATAGTCCGTGCCAAAGCCAAGATCCGCGACGCGTGCATCCCGTATCAGGTACCGTCGCCATCCGAACTCCCGGCGCGACTCGATGCCGTCCTCAAAGTAACGTATTTGGTTTTTAACGAGGGCTATTCCGCTTCATCGGGTGAGGCACTCACTCGGGCCGACCTGTCGGCCGAAGCCATCCGGCTGGGACGGCTGGTTCTGGAACTTCTCCCTGAACCCGAAGTCATGGGCCTGCTGGCGCTTATGCTGCTTCAGGAATCGCGCCGCACCGCGCGGACGACGCCGTCGGGTGATTTAATTCTGCTCGAAGATCAGGACCGTACGCTCTGGAACAAAGAATATATATCGGAAGGATCGGCGTTAGTGACGCAAGCGCTGTCTTCTGGTCGTTTCGGTACGTACACCCTTCAGGCGGCGATTGCATCGGTGCATGCCGAATCTGTCAGCGCCGAAAATACCGACTGGGCGAGAATTGTCGACCTATATAATGAGCTGTTGCGAATTGAGCCGTCGCCGGTCATAGAGCTTAACCGGGCCGTGGGGGTGGCGATGAGCGATGGTCCCGATGCGGGTTTGAAACTTATAGACAACATTTTAGAGCGAAGCGACCTGAAAGATTATCACCTGGCCCACGCCGCGCGGGCCGATCTCTGCCGCAGGCAGGGAAGGGCCGAAGACGCCCGAAAATCGTATGAACGCGCCCTGGCGTTGACCAAGCAGGAGCCGGAACGGCGCTTTCTGGAGCGGCAATTAAAAAAACTGGCCTTATAAAAAATTTTCTGTCGAAATTGGATCAATCTGATCGACTATTGGGTGAAACGACCATTGAAACGGAATTTTGGAGGAAACCAAATGAAGTACATGCTGCTGATTTATTCGGATGAAAAGTCGCGGTCAGATTCCGACGGCGACGGGGGCTACGAGGAAACCGCCCGTATCGCACAAAGTCTGAAATCGGAAGGTAAATTCCTGGCCGGTGATGCCTTACAACCGGTGACAACTTCGACCAGCGTGCGCGTCCGCGATGGAAAACCGACCGTAACCGACGGACCTTTCGCCGAGACGCACGAGCAACTCGGAGGTTATTTCCTGATCGAAGCCGGCAATCTCGACGAGGCGATCTCTATCGCCGGGAAGATCCCGGCCGCCCGCGAGGGGACGGTCGAAATTCGGCCGATATTCGAGCCGTAATTGCGGACGGCTGGATAAGACGGCAAAAAAATGGAAATAAAAAATAAAGGAGAATTAAAATGAGATTCATGATGTTTATGATCCCGAAGGTTTATCAACCCGGGACACCGCCCGAAGAAAAGGCCGGGGAAGGCTTCGCACCGCCGGCCGACGCGGTCGAAAAGATGATGAAATTCAACGAACAGCTCACCAAGGCCGGGGCGTTAATTTCGCTCGACGGTCTTCACCCCGATTTTAAAGGAGCGCGGGTATCGTTTTCAGGAGGCAGGCCGAAAGTAACCGACGGCCCGTTCACCGAAGCCAAAGAAGTTATCGGCGGTTTCTGGATGATCGATGTCAAATCTAAAGAAGAAGCCGTGGCGTGGGCCCGCAAATGCCCGGCCGATGACGGCGACGTTATCGAAGTTCGGCAGGTTTACGAGATGTCGGACTTCCCGGAAGATGTACAGAAGGCCGCCGACAATCCTGTCGTCAACGAACAACTTGGAAAGCGCTAATCATACGGTGCATAAATTTGGAGGTTGCTATGAAATATATATGCCTCGGCTACATAGCCGAAAATAAATGGGAGTCCATGACCGAAGCGGTGCGCAACGATATGGTCGATGAATGTTTCGCCTACGACGATGTCCTGCGCAAGAATGGACATTTTGCCGGCGGAGAAGCTCTTCAGGGGCCGCGCAATGCCGCGACCCTGCGCTGGCAGAATGGCAAGGTGACGATTACCGACGGCCCGTACGCCGAAACCAAAGAACAGCTCGGCGGGATTCTGATTCTCGAAGCTGACGACATGAACCATGCCATACAGATCATGTCGAAACATCCGGGCGTCAAAGCCGGCCCGTTTGAGATTCGTCCGGCGGCGGATTTGAGCGAAATGATTGACGAAAGTGAACAGCGGCGGGGCGCAGCACAATCCAAATGAATAAATAACACCGGGGTAAGATATAATGAAGAATTTCACCAATTGCCTGTGGTTCGACGGGCAAGCCGAGGAAGCCGCGAATTTTTATGTCTCGGTTTTCGAGAATTCCCGGGTTCTGCAGGTTGCCCGCTACGGCGATGCCGCTGCGGAGATGTCGGGACAGGAAAAGGGTTCAATTATGACAGTCATCTTCGAGCTTGACGGTCAGAACTTCATGGCCCTCAACGGTGGCCCGCAGTTTCAGTTTTCTCCGGCCATATCGTTCATGATCAATTGCGAAACACAGGCTGAGGTCGATCATTTTTGGGAAAAACTGTCGGAAGGTGGTCGTAAGGACCAGTGCGGCTGGCTGCAGGATAGGTATGGCGTTTCCTGGCAGATTGTCCCGACCGTCCTTGGTGAATTGATGCAACAGGGAACCGCCGAGCAGTCCGAGCGGGTAATCGCAGCGTTGATGAAAATGACAAAGCTTGATATAAACCTGCTCCGGCAGGCATATGAGCAAGTTTAATGCGCCCCGCCATAAAGTTATAAATTGACAAAAAAAGCCGTGGTCTTAATTTGCATGCAAGATGCTTTGAGACCACGGCCTTAGTTATTGGAAAAAGCTCTCCCGCTTGCTTGTGGCCGTCTATCTGAGAATCATTCATTCAGTTGACATGGTGCCAAACCAGGTGGATCTCCATACAGATAGTCTATTAAATATAAAATATCGAGAAGATTCAATTTATTGTCACAATTTCCTTCCCCTGCTGTGATAGGGTAAGGGGCCGGTCCGGGGGGACTGTCGTATAAGCACGAGATTAGATACAGAATATCAAGAAGATTTACCATATCATCTCGATTGGCATCACCGTTAATGAACTGATAACCTTCGTCGACGAGATACGCTATTGAATCTGGCTCACCACTGGCTGGAACATTAGCATCTTGAACAACAATTGCTTCGGCGGAACCGTCAATCTGAATTCCTATAGAATACGTGGCTTCGGGCGGAGCGCCTTCTTCACCTATGACTTGAATATCATATTCGCCCGGCAAAGGCAGGAAAATAGTTACCAGGTCAAGGTCGGGATCTTCGTAATATTGAGCCGAGTCGATCTCATTTGTCAACGAACCCTGGGCATCTTTGCCGATAATTCGTCCAGCCGGGTCGGTTATCCATAGATTGACGGGCGAATAGGCGGCAACTTTAAGAGAGCTCAATTCTTCTTCAATGGTCGACTGGTTCTCCAATATACAAACCCGATTGCCCTGAAAATCGCCGACTGCAATGTCAAGGTCACCATCGCCGTTGAAATCGGCTACAGCCATCGAATTTAATAATGCTAAATCATCGATATAATAGTATACAGGAGTAGAAAAGTTGGCGGCTCCATCGTTGTAAAAAATCGCCACAGAGCCGGAATCATAGGCTGCTATTGCAATATCATTGTCCGAGTCATTATCAAAATCGGCTCCATAAAGAATACTGGCGCCGTCGTAAAGCCTTGTTTCATAATTGACAAGCCCGGTAAATGTGCCGCTGCCATCATTGAAAAGAATAGAAATTGAATCCTGGGTGCTGTTCGAAATTACCAGGTCGGTGAATGTATCGCCGTTTAAATCGCATCCGATAACGCAGGTGGCGTATTCTATAACGTCGAAATCGCTCGGCGTACCAAAGGTTCCATCGCCATTGCCCAACAAAACTGTCGCTGTAAGTCCGGTAGTTGCTGCCAGATCGATGTTGTTGTCGCCGTTGAGATTCGCGGCGATGATGCTCGAGACATTTTCACCAACATCGTAATCCGCTGACGTGAAAACACCACTGCCGTTGTTGGTCAGGACGGAAATGAAACTCGATGTGCCACCGCAGACAACCAGGTCAAGGTCGTTGTCGTTATCAAAATCGGCAGCAGCCATTGAAGTTAACAATAGCGATGCAACTGTGATTTCGTCATGCTTTTGGAAGCCGAAGGCTCCCAGATTTTCATAAATGACGACTTTCCCGGTCGTCCCCTTGGTGACCGCAAGGTCCGGTATAAGATCCCCGGTTAGGTCGGTAGCGATGATAAAGGTCGGATACGATAAAGGATCAAGGTCGAGGTGCCCAACGTTAACAAAACCCGACGCAGTGCCTTCAAGGAAAATTATTCGGTGATGACCAAAGGCAGTTACAGCCAGATCGGTTCTCCCATCATTATTTAAGTCCGCAGGCGAAATAGAGATGGGCCATTCGAAAATATCAAAATTGTCCGTTGGCCAGAATAGAAAATCGTCCGCCATAACTGACACCGCGCTCAACATCAGTATGAGTAGAAAAACTTTTAACGAATTATACACTTTTGCTACCTCCGTTAGAAGGTTGATATAATTCACAAGAAATTCGCTGTACAAGCGTACGGAATCTTATAACCCCGTCGTAAAATATTATTGTGCTCGTTTTTCCTGATGTCCAACCGCCAGATGCGATTATTAACCCCGGCGCGTAATGGTCTTATAATGGACTTGTTAATAGGCATTAAATATATACCGCCTTGATGGCTTTTTGTCAAGGATAAATTGGTTTGGGGGAGTTATTATTCGCCTTTTAAGGCACCCGGCCGTCAAAAGTTATAAATTGACAAGAGAGGCCGTTATCCTAATTTGCATGTATTATGCTTCGAGACGGCGGCTTTATTTGTAAGAGATAATATGAATTCACCCGCGGTTAGTCGAAAAGTTCTGCTAATACTGGCCGGTGCCGTCTGGACGGCGGTCGGGATAGTGTTGTGCTCGATGGCGACATATTGGCTTTTGACCGCTCCCGGTGACTGGGTCCTGCCGCTTGTCGCGGGATTGATCGTTGGGTTTTTCGTCTATCGTTTCGGATTCCTTCGTATAGTGCGCAAGAACGTTACCAGAATTCACGAGCAGGCGCCGGGAAAAGAGAAAGTCTGCCTGTTCGCCTTTCAGGGCTGGCGCAGTTATATAATCGTGGTAATCATGATGACGATGGGCTATATCATGCGTCATCTTCCGGTGTCGCGAATGTATCTCGTCCCGGTTTATATAGCGATCGGGGTCGGCATCTTTTTGGCGAGTTTGCACTATTACACTTCGACTTAGAAGTGTAAAGGATCAATTTATCGGGCTTCGGAACCCGTTTTGCCAAGAATTATAATATCGATCGAGATTATGTCCCGCTGGGGGTTGTTTGAAGATATCGCACGTCGGCATCTTTGATGCCTATGGATTCGCCGCCGAAAGCGATACCGAATTCTTTTAGCATTTCAAACGGGGGGATGCCGCCCGCCTGTATGATAACCGCGTCGTTTGACAGTTCGATTTCACCCTTTGGTGTTATAAGTACAACCGTCGATTCCCGGATTTCTTTTACTTCCGATTCGAATTGGGCATCGATAGAATTAGAAGATATCATCTGCTGTATGGCGTCTTCGTTCTTTTTCTTGATTCTGAAAAAGCGCGGCTTGCGGTACGATATGGTTACTTTATTGCCCGGCTGGCGAGCCAGCCCGACCGCAGCTTCGACCGCGCTGTCGCCGCCGCCAACTACCAGCACGTGCTGCTTTTGGTACGACTGAGCGTCGATCAATTGATAAAGCACTTTTGGATGATCCTCGCCCGGAACGCCGAGTTTGCGCGGTGTACCGCGCCGTCCGAGCGCAAGAACCACGTACCCCGCTTTGAACTCGTTGCCGTCAGTTGTCTTCAGCAAGAAAGCTCTTTCCCGGCCGGCAATGTTTTCGACTCGTTGGCCGGGCCGCACGTCGAGCTTCGACATTTTCGCCACCTGCTGCCAGATATCCAGCAGTTCCTCTTTGGAATATTCATCGCGGTTCAGATATCCATAGTACGGGACTTCCACCGGCTGTGTCATCACCAATTTTTTGCGGGGATAGTGCAGGATGGTCCCGCCCAGGCCGTACTGATCAAGCACGACGCACGACAGGTCGTTTTCGTGAGCGGCAAGCGCCGCGGTGAGTCCGGCCGGTCCGGCACCGACGACGGCAATATCGAAATCCGCTTCGGGACGACTTTGTTTGATTCGTCGCGAGATTTCCCCGGTTACCTTCTGACCCTGCGAGACGGCGTGGCGAATCAGCGATATACCGCTAAGCTCTCCGGCGATGAAGACTCCCGGCACCGAGGTTTCATTTTGTTCGGTCAGGATGGGTATGTCGGGACGACTTTTGACGTCACCGAGGCCGACTTTAAGCGCTCCGACCGGGCAGGCCGTCTCACAGAACCCGTGCCCGACACAGCGGTCGCCGTTGATGACTTCGGCGGTACCCCAGACAACAGCGAGGACGTCGCCTTCGGGGCAGGCCTCGACACAGGAACCGCAGCCGATACAGGAAGCGCGGTTGATCTGCGGGAACTGGCTTTTGGGTCGTATACCCAGCGACCGGGCTTCTTCGAGACGCTGGGCCGATTTGGTTTGCTCTTTGCGAAATTTAATGAAGTAGGGGATGAAAATAACCAGTGCGATTATTCCTACGACGCCCCATATAATAATATTTTCCATAGTACTTCAGTAATACGCAGTTTTAAAGTCGATAACCGATCGAGAGCTGGTATCTCCAGCCGTCGATATCCGCACCGGTGCTGTATTGAACCGAACCTCCTGCATAATAATTTCTTCCGAAATCGGTATCGAGCCCGGATTCCAGGTACCAGCTGCTTCGACTTTCGTTGATGTCGTCGACGGTGTACTTATACCGCCCGTATGCAAAATGCCAGATCCCAGGCTTAACCGTGAAGATCTGCACTCGCGCGGAATAATTGGTCCCGTGCTCGTGAGGGCCGTCAAAGCCATTGTGCATGAACGAAACCGACAAAGAATGAATTATAAATCTCGTTTTTCGCACGTTGAACGAATAGGTTTCGGTGGCGTTTTCATCGGGATTGTGCCGCAGGCCGAAGCTCCCGGACAGATACCAGTTCTGCAGGGGCGACAGGTCGGTCCGCGCCCGCCAGCCGCGCCGCGCGCGGTCGTCGAACAGGCTGTCGGCCATCGAAAAATATTCATAAGTCCAGTACCGCTTAAGGTTGTCATAGCTCAGGCCAAAACGCAGCGCCCGGCTCAGTCTATAGTATCCATAGACGTACGCTCTCGACACCGAAACCGTTCGCCCCGAACGCTCTTTGCGCCACCCGGTATTGACATCAATCTCGGCCGTGTGACTTACGCCCCAGCGGGTGCCGTAGGACATGGTCCCTGATATAGCGACAAACGACCGGCTGACACGGTCAGCGTGGGCTTCTCCGATACCGGCCACGGTTTGTTCGAAATAAAAATTCTGTCTCGAACCCGACAGAAAAGTGAAATATGCTCCGCCGCGATTCAGCGACGGTCCCGATGTACGGTACAGCCAGTCTGGCTGGCTGCCACCCAGAACGCCGAGCCGCATAGAATTTGACATTCTGAATTCCGCCATCGCACCGTCGAGGTACCCGGCTGCGGCCAGACGGCGGGGGAGAATTCTCCCGGCGGCAGCGTACACACCGCTTTCGTCATTTCCATATATCAGTGAAAGCTCCCACAACCGGTTCTCCCATGCGGAACTACCTGCCCGCGCATTAGCCCAACCCCTGGCATCGTAGCGTCCCCTCGAGCGAATCGCCAGCGTGAGGTGCTCGTCCCAGAGACGGTGTACTTTAAGATTCAGGCGCGTATTGGTCTGAGTGAAATCGAGGTTGGCCGGACCTTGATCGCTCCAGTGATAAACTCCGAATGAGATTGTGCCCTTAAGTTCGGTCGGAGGTACTGTCTCATCCTTGAATGGTTCTTCCTGCGCAATTTCTTTCGGGACATCTTCCGGTGGTTCCGATACTATGATCGGCTCAGGTTCAATTGTAGTTTCTGTCAGTACCTTTGGCGATGCTAAAAGCTGATCGCCCACAACCGGCAAGCCTGTTCCGGAAGCTATGATGCCTGAGGCGGAATGCCCGGCGGTGTAAACCAGTTCGACCAAAACGGTGTCCTGGTTCTTTCCGATAAATGTTAGTGTATCACCAACTACTAATCCGTCCTCGGTTCCGCCATTGATATAGATATGCTCCGCGGAAACGTAAGTGACTTTGAATGTACTTCCGCCCGCGTTAACCAGTGCTGCCAATAATAGCGTCACCGCAACCGAAAATTTCGCGATAGTACGGATCAATCGCCCCCCCTTCCGGTCGGATGACAGGTATAACAGGCGCTGCTGGCGTATTGGTAATTTCGTACTTCGTTGTGATGGCTGTCCGTATCGGTTTGGTTATGCGCATGGCAGGCGGTGCAGTCGAAGGTCGAATAATCGCTCGGAATCGTATGACATTCCACGCAGTTATCCCAGCGACCCTGATGTGATCCGGAATAAATAGGGAAATACGCCGCATCGTGGTCCCAGTTAGCTGGTTGCCAGGTGTTGAAGCCATGGCAGGTCTGGCATTCGGTCGGGAACTGCGCCGCCGTGTGATCCGGGTCGGTTGTATTATCATAATCTTGCTGATGGCAGGGGACACAGGTCGACGGCGTCCCGGCATAGCCCGACTGATGGCAATCGAGACAGGCTACCGTCAGGTGCGCGCCTTGCAGTGGGAAACTGGTATTGTTGTGATCGAACGTCGCCGGTTGCCATGCATCGAAAGAGTGACAGGTCTGACACTCGGTGGAAAAACCCGACTCAATATGATTCGGATCGGCTGCGCCGTCAAAGTCCTGCTGATGACAGGGAACACAGGTGGTTGGCGTCCCGGCATATCCCGATTGATGACAATCGAGACAGGTTACAGTGGTATGTGCACCCTGCAGCGGGAAGCTGGTGTTGTTATGATCGAAATAAGCCGGCTGCCAGGCGACGGTTGTATGACACAGCTGACATTCGGTTGAGAATCCCGCATCCTGATGATTGGGGTCGTCGGTCGATGCGTATTCGGTTTCGTGGCATGAATAGCAAAGCGGTGACGTTCCTGCAAAACCCGAAGCGTGGCAAGCACTGCAGGCGATCGTACTGTGAGAACCGGTCAAAGGAAACGACACCGGATGTTCATAGGTAGTCCTTGCCCAGGTCCCGAAGGCGGCATCGTGACATCGCTGGCAGTCGCTCCTAAAGGCCGCCTGCGTATGATCCGGATCGGTTGCGAGTTGGGCATCGTTGATATGGCACGATTCACAATCGGTCGGCGTCCCGGCGTATTCAAGCCGGTCGCTCCCGATGTGGCACGATTCACAGTCGGCGACTGCGTGGGCGCCGGTGAGCGGAAATCCCCGCTCGGCGTGCTTCATAAGCAAATCCTGACGCGGTTGCCAATCGCGGGGTGTGTGGCACTCTTCGCAATTGGTCCCGAGCTGGCCTTCGTGATGATCGCCGTGACAGTCGAGACAAGCTGTCCCGACCCGGCTGAACACCGGACTTTTATGACAACCCGCACACAGCGTCTGTTTGTGGGCCCCGATCAGATTGAAACCCGTTTTGGAATGATCGAAGTTCATGTCGGAGCGTATCTTGGTCCACGATTCGGCCGTGTGGCAATCGCTGCAGTCCCACATTAATTTGCCGTGGGGGTTTTGAACCTTCGATACGGGTTCTTCGACAGCAAAAGCCATAATTGGTAAAATCATCAGGAAAATGAAATATTTCATTACCCGGACTCCTGTTTTACAGGTTTCGTTCCGTGACACGATTCACAGCGGGTATCAAGCGGACGGTACCGTGTGTACGAGCCGGACGCATCGATCTCCGTCAAATGACATTTATTACACGCGACCCGCCGGTGTGCTCCTTCGAGCGCAAACCGGGCATCGCGGTCGTGGTTGAAAGCGAGGTTTTTCCACGACGAAGGATCATGGCAAGCGTTACAATCCTTTTTATCCTGTGCCGACTTGAACTGCTCCCTGTGAGGTCCGGTATGGCACGATACGCAGCCGGTTTCGAGCGGTTGAAAAATCATCGAAGTGAGATTGGTTGTATCTTTCAAAATATGGCAGTCGCGGCACGGTACGTCGGAGTGCTTACCTTCGAGTGAAAACTTGGTTGTACTATGGTCGAAACTGACCGTACGCCAGGTTTCGACCGTATGACACGCCCGGCACCCATCGCCGGCGATAAATTTGTCGACCTGCCCGCCGTGCGGATCATTGTGACAGGCCCGGCAGTTAGTTGACTCGAATATGAATTTGTACTGCCTTTTTCCCGGCGTGCTCGATACGACGTGGCAGCTCTGGCATGGAATAGCGAGGTGGGCTCCCTTAAGCGGATACGCGGACGTGTCGTGTCGGGCGATACTGAAGGTGGACGGTGCAAAGCCGTCGACCGTATGACACTCCTTACAGGCCCCGTGGCCCGGACTCGAAGCGAACGCCCCTTTGTGAAAATCACTGTGACAATCGCTGCAGGCGGCGAACTTGATCGGCTCGGTTGTGGGGCGCTGTCCGTGGCACTGCTTGCACGTTACCGAAGCGTGTTTTCCTCTCAGCGGAAATTGCGTCTTGTTGTGGTCGAACTTGGCCGTTTTGACGCTGTACCAGCCGTCCGTCGAGTGACAGCCGGTGCAATCGGAACCGAGGCGGCCTTTGTGTGGGTCGGTATGGCAGTCCGTACATTCCGCGAAGGCGACCGGTTTGAATCGGCGAAATTCAATGCCCTCGGTGCTTTTCGTATCCTGCACCATAACATGACATTTTTCACACGCGATATTCTTATGTTTGCCCGTCAGTGCGAAAGCGGTATTGGAGTGATCGAAGCCAATAGTCGGTTTCCACGACACAGCGCCGTGGCATGACCGACAATTGCTCGATAGCTGCCCGCGATGTTCATCGACATGGCAGTTAATACACGACGAATCGAGCCCCAAAAACGACTTTCGCAGGTTGATGTTTTTATCCCCACGGATATTTTCATTTTTGATATACTTCGGTATGTGGCATTGACGACAGTCCAACTGGCCGTGTTTTCCGTCGAGGACGAAGCCCGTTTGTTTGTGGTCGAAATTCTTCTTTCCGCCTTTGAAATAGATCAGTTCGAAATCTCGCCCATGATGTTCCACGTGGCAAAGATTGCACTCCGCATACTCATCACTGCCGTGCAGTCCTGTACCGGTATTGCGCTCGTCGGCAATGACTCCGTGGCAGGCGAGGCATTTATCCGAAAGCTGATCGCCTTTTGGGCTGTGACATTTCTCACAGTTTTCGACGCCTTCGAGAATTGCGTGTGCGCGGCTCAATTCCCCCGGAGAAATTTGAGCCCGTACAGTTGAAAAAAGCAACACGGACATAATCAACCCCGTATAAATATTTCTGCGCGTATGGGCGCTGAGTTTTGACGCCTTAAAACCAGCCATAGCCCGTCCATATAGCAACACCGATGTGCACTCCCATGATGATGTACATGATAAGAGCGAACGGTTTGTGTATGACGTGCCAATAATGAAACAAACGTTGCACCTTGCCGAGAACCGTCAGACGGCGGACCAGTATGGCCCGCTGTGACGCCAGGTGGTACATATAGTCGAATTCTTTTTTGGGCAGGGGGATAGCCTTTTTAAGACGCCTTTTGAGTCCGGCCCTGAGCCAGGGGCGGCGCAGATCACTTAGAAATAATCGCACTACGGACCCGAACGTGCCCTTTTCGCTGATACCGTACGCTCTGTCGAAAATGAAATTTATTTTGTCCAGCGTCTCCTGTTTGAGATTCCACTTTTCTTTCAGTTCCTGACCCATGTGGGCTACCAGCCGGTCGATTTCCTGCAGCGACAGCTCGCGGTCTTCGATATTTCGCGGAACCTGCATATATAAATAACGCCCGAAATAGCCGCTCAACGCCACGGCCACCATCGACCAGAAAGCGACGGCCACCAGCCCCTGCACCTTGAACGACGTGTGCAGCACTATCATCAGAGGTCCGAAAACTCCCATAAATATATGGAAATCCAAAAATGGGCGCAACGGTATTCGCCGACCGAAAAATCTGGTTCTTTTTCGTATCGTGTAAACCAGCATGAGTACCATCATGGAGGCTCCAATGAAACCGTACAGCAGGCCGCGACTTCCGGCGGGGCGGAATTCACGGTAATCGGGATGGTGAGGGCGTTCCAGGTACGGCGTTTGGTAATACGAATAACCGTCGATAAACAGCATCGCTATTATGACTATGGTAAGCAGGTAAACTACCCACAAAGCAATGCTCCGCGATTTTCGCGGGGGTCGCGCGTTTTCAACGGCGTCTTTTTCGGACGTAACAGCCAGGCTCATATAATTGTGTCTTTCTTAATTTCAAACGTGAATCGGTTTATGTGCGTTACAACAACCCGGATGGCGGAGTTGTTGCGGTTTTGCGGGATTTCCCCGGTTTTTTCCACGTTGCCCCTTCATTTGTTTATTATCGGAACAAAATGTGGGCTATTTTAGGCCATTTTGGGCCTCAGTGGGGATTGGGGTCGGGTTATACAGGTTGTTACAAATTTGCGCAGCGCGGGCCGTTCGAGGCAAATCCCTTTAAATTACGGCGATTCGCCGGTCAGCGGTGCCGGTGAGGGAGAGGCTACACGGCGTCTGGCGCGAATCCGCTCCAGAAGTCCGTATACACTATTATACGTAATTGGAATGAGAACGAGAGTGATTAATGTCGAGACCGTCAGCCCGCCGATAACCGCGCGAGCCAGGGCAGCCTGAATCTCGCCCCCGGCGCCGAGGACGAAAGCCAGCGGAAGCATGCCGAGTACGGTCGTCGACGTGGTCATCAAGATCGGCCGCAGACGCAGTCTGGCCGACTGCAGAACGGCGTCTTTTATTTCGAGATTGTGTTCACGGCGCATCAGGTTGATATAATCCACCAGCACGATAGCGTTGTTCACGACTATCCCCAATAACATGACGACACCCATCAGGCTCTGTATGTTGAGCGTCGTGCCGGTCAACAGCAGGGTCGGGACGACACCGACGATTGCCAGCGGGACGGTAATCATTACGATCAGCGGATCGAGAAACCGTTCGAACTGCGCCGCCATGACCATATAGATCAAAATGACCGCCATCAATATCGAAAGCATAAAATCGGTTGCGGCCTTCTGTTGTTCTTCGTACTCACCACCGAACAGGACCGAAAATCCCTGCGGCAGGGGAACGTCTCGGATTGCCTTCTGGAGTTTCTTGACGACGTCGACCAGCGCCGCACCACTTTGAAGATTGGCGGTGATGTATGTCACACGCTGTCCGTTGATTCGCTCTATTTCGGTCGGGCCGCGGCGACGTTCGGCGTGTACTACCGACGATACCGGGACTATATCACCCTTGGGCGTGTGTATCGAGACGTTGCGTAAATCATTGGTCGTCAGGCGGTCTTCCGGTTGCAGGCGAACCGTGATCGGATACTCTTCGCCGCCCTCTCTGTAAACCCCGGCCTGGCTGCCGCCGACGTTGGTCTGGACGACTTTGGCGATGTCACTGACCGACAAGCCCAGGTCGGCTATTTTTTCACGATCCACGATCAGGTTTTGTTCCGGGCGGCCCTCGCGGCGGCTGACGCGTACATCAGTCACTTCCGGAACGCTTTCGGCGGCCTTTTTAATTTCGCCGGCAACACGGTCGGCGACGTTGAGATTGTAGCCGTGGAGCTCGATTTGAATGGCTTCCGAGCCGCTGGAACCGAACAACCGACGGAGCATCCACAAACCGGATTGTGCGGATACGCGAATATCGGCACCGGGTATTTGACCTGAAATTCCTCGCCTGATTTTATCGGCCAGGGCAAAGCTGTTGATCGTACGTTCCCCGGCGCTCTTGAGTGCAATCTCGACTTCGGCGTTGCCCGAGCGAATCTGCGTCGTGATATGGCGGATTTGATCCATCGGTGCAATTTCCTGCACTTTATTCTCGAGGTCTTTCAAATAGCGATTGACCACCGCGATATTAGTTCCCTGCGCCATCATCAGGTCGATGCTGATTTCATCGGCGTCCGTCTGAGGCATAAGCTCCACCGGTATAAGCGGCCAGAGCAGAATTGTTATGACCATAAGTGACAATGTCACTCCATAGACAATTTTCTTGTGGTGCATCGCCTTGCCGAGCAGGCCGACATATCTGGTTTCGAGCCGGTCGAACCACCGGCCGATGCGCGACCTGTGAGCCTTCTCTGCTTTTTCGCCGGTCGGAACCGTCAAAAACCGGCTGGCCAGCATCGGCACCAGCGTCAGCGCCACCACCAGCGAGCAAAGAAGCGCGAACACGACCACCAGCGCCAGCTCACGAAAGAGCATGCCGGAGATCGTTCGCATGAAAACGACGGGCAAAAAGATAACGATAGTCGTCAGAGTCGATGCAATGATAGCGCCCGTCACCTGCTTGGTGCCGACCAGGGCGCTTTCTTCGAGAGAATGCCTATTCTCGCGAAGACGGACAATATTTTCCAGTACGACAATGGAGTTGTCGACAATTAACCCTATCCCGAGGGCAAGCCCCCCGAAGCTCATCTGGTTCAATGTCAGGTTGTCGAAAAACAGCAAACCGAAAGTAGCAATAATCGAAATCGGAATCGACAGCGCTATAATGAAAGTCGTCGATCCGTTTCTCAGGAAAAGATAAAGTATAAGAATCGCCAGTATGCCGCCGAAAAGGGCCGACTGTTTGACATTGTCTATCGAGTTTTGAATAAAATCGCTCTGGTCGATGACCATCATCAGCTTGACATCGTTGCGTTCGTTGTTGATCTGGTTCATCACCGCGCGGGCCTGCCGCGCCACTTCGACCGTATTCGCCCCGGACTGCTTACGAATCCCCAGTCGGACCATCGGTCGGCCGTCTACCTGTACCACCCGGTTGACGTCTTCGAAACCGTCGACTACTTCGGCGACGTCACGCACACGGATAGGGTAACCGTCGACAACCGTAATAATCGTATTCGCTATTTCATCGAGCGACTGATATTCGCCCCGGGTCCGGACGTACATATCGCTGATACCCTCGCGCATGTCGCCGCCGGGAAGAGTAACGTTTTCGCGCTGAAGTGCCGCCCTGACGTCGGACGCGGACAGATGTGACGAAGCCAGCCGGTCGCGCTTGAGCCGGACCTGTATTTCGCGATATACCCCTCCCCAGACATCGATCGACCCGACTCCGGGAATTTGTTCGAAACGCTGTGCTATATCGCGCTCGAGAATGAGAGTCAACTGGTCCATGGAATGTTCGGAGTACGCTCCAAGAATCACGACCGGGAAATTATCGGGATCGAACTTGAAGAGGCGCGGCGCTTCGACTTCGGGCGGAAAGTCATCGCGGATACGGTCCAGTGCGGCCCTGATATCGTCGGCCGCGGCGTCGATATTGGTCCCCTGCGAGAACTCGAGCGTTACCCGGCTGCGGCCTTCCTGCGAGACGGAACGTACCTGCGTCACATTGGGAACGCTGGCAATGGCGTTTTCAACTTTGTCGGTGATGATGGTTTCGATTTCTTCGGGACCGACATTGGGATATGACGTGGATATTGTCAGGCGGGGAAAATCTATCGGGGGTAGAAGGTCAACCGGCAGAAATCTGAAACCGGTGATACCGAGGACAATGACAATAAGAAACACCATCGAGGTGGCGATAGGCCGCTTGACCGATATTCGCGTTATATTCATACGCCATCCTCTTTACCTTTCGGAACCGAGCCGATAAGAGAGGAATCGATGCCTTCCTTTTGCTGGCGCTTCATGATTTCGTTTAACATGTCCTCGCGCTGAAGCTTCTGCAAATCTTCAACCCATTTCCAGTTAACCGGCTTGACGCGGGCTTCCGAGGTATCGGCGCCGAGCAGTTCCTGTCCGAGAGTCACGATCCATTCATCGGGTTTGATCAGGCTTACCGCGGCGTTCATACGACCCTTGGCGATAACATCGACCGGTATGAACTGAAACGGCACCGGGTCGGTCAAAGCGCCGCCGTGCGGACCGCCTGCTACGACCGAGGGCTCACCCGTCAATGAATCGCGGCAGACGAACACACCAACCGTGGCGCTGACCGGATTCTCCCACAGCGCACTCAGCGGAACCAGCGTAGCTTTCTCGCTTTCGCCGTAAAACACGTCGACCGTCACGAACATCCCCGGCTTGAGGGACTTATCCGGATTGGCCAGGTCGATTTCCGCCATGGTACTATGTGCGACAGGGTGCAAAAACGGGGATATTCGGGAAATGGGAGCGGACACGGAACCGAACGGAATCGCCGGTGACAATATTTCAGAGCGTTGATCTTCTTTTATGTACGTCAACATACGGTCGGTCAGGACGATATCGACCCGCACCGAGTCGAGCTTACCCAGGGTGAATATCCTCGTGTTCGGCGTGACCAGCATGCCTATTTCGGCGTTGCGATTGCCGACCGATCCGTCGACCGGCGCCCGAATGATTGTGCGCGAGAGTTCTTCTTTGCGCTGATCGACCATCGCCTGAGCTTGGTTTACTTTGGCGTGCGAAAGGTCGGCATCGGCTTCGGCCGCTATGGCCTGGGTTTGTATTTTTTCGAATTCTGTAGTACTGATAAGATTTTTCTCCGACAGGCTGGTGTTGCGGCGAAGCTCTTCGTTGACGCGTTTGAGTTCGGCATCGGCCTGCTTGGCCTGCGCCACCGCTATCTGGTAGTCGGCTTCGGCCTGTTTGAGCTGTTCGCGAAATTCGGTATCGCGAAGCTGCACCAGCGGGCTTCCGGCCGTGACCAGATCGCCATTGTTGACGTACACTTTCGTAACCGGGGCGCTGATCTGGGGATATAGCTCCACCTGGTTTTGGGCTTTGACCACTCCGCTAAAGCGCTCGGACAGGGGGAGGCTGCCGTACCGGGCCTGGACCGCTTCAACCGCGGGAACCGCGCGATCTCCGCCGCGACTTGTTTTTGCATCGGAATTGCCGGAACACCCGAATGAAAGCCCCGCTGCCAGAATTATCAGGAGGAAATGCAAGCCGAGGAGAAGGTGTTCCCGGGCTGTTAGTCGTCGTATCATGTCACCTCTGCCGGATTGGATTTATGGGTTTTCCATATGTCTAACCATGGACCCATATTAGTAAATTATAGCGAATATGTCCATACGAAGTTCCATATATGGTCCCACCCGGTCTCATTTTCCATCACCCGACAGAGCCCGGGTTTTAGCGTTGTTGGTAGCCGGGTTTATCTGTATTTTGAAGAAGCGAACAATCGCCTGCCGGTCTTGTTTAGAAGGAAAAAGAGTTTTGGAACAGAATAATTCAAAATCATCAGAAGACCGCTATCCGCCAATTGCGGATTACGGTTTCATCTCCGATTGCCACTCGATAGCCCTCGTTTCGGTTTCCGGTTCTATCGACTGGTGTGCCATGCCGAGAATCGACGCCAACAGCGTTTTCGGGCGTATTCTCGACTGGGACAAAGGCGGCCATTGCAGCATACACCCTGAATGCGATATTTACGAAAGCTCGCGGCGCTATTACGACAACGCCCTGATTCTGGAGACGGCGTTTAAGACTGAAGATGGTGAAGCCAGGCTTCACGACTGTTTTGCCATGCGGGCCGGCGGTCGAGAAAATCCGTTGAACCAGATTATTCGGATTGTCGAAGGGGTAAAAGGCGAAGTCCCGATGAGCGCGGCTTTCGTCCCGCGTTTCGATTACGGCCTTTTAAGGCCCTGGTTCCGGCGTTGCAATAAAGGCGCCAACATCACCGCCATCGGCGGTCATCAGGGGCTTTTGGTTTCGGGCGACATCGGACTGGAAATCTCGGACAGCGCGGCTTGTTTCGGGTCGTTCACCATAAAAGAAGGACAACGCAAATATCTTTCGATCATCTATCGACGGCCGCACGAACTCGACGGTAATACTATCGAAGCCCCGGACACGGAAGAAATTGAACGGCGTTTTAAACAAACGATTGATTGGTGGCACGGCTGGTCGTTACAGGTCGATTACGAAGGGCCGTACAAAGAACAGGTGAAGCTATCCGCCCTCGTGTTGAAAGGGCTGACCAATGCCTCCACCGGTGCTATCGCCGCGGCGGCGACCACGTCGCTGCCCGAACGCATAGGGGGGTCCCGCAATTGGGACTACCGGTTTTCATGGGTGCGCGATTCGGTTTTTACGGTTCGTTCTCTGGTGATTCTCGGATTCAAACAGGAGGCCGACCGCTTCCGGCATTTCATAGAACGCACCGCCGCGGGTGAAGCCGACGAGATACAGGTCCTGTTCGGCGTGGGCGGAGAGAGATATCTACCCGAACACGAAATCGCCGAACTCGAAGGTTATCGCGGTTCATCCCCGGTGCGGGTCGGCAACGCCGCTTCAAGACAGATGCAGCACGACGTTTTCGGAGAGCTTCTGCACCTGGCGTATACCTGGCATCTCTGGGGAAATTCACCCGACGACGATTACTGGGCGTTTATCGTGCAACTGATAAACCGTACAATCGATATCTGGCGTGTACCGGATCACGGTATTTGGGAAGTTCGCGGTGAGCCGCGTCATTATGTCCATTCCAAAGCGATGTGCTGGACCGCCCTCGATAGGGGGATTCGTCTTGCCCGCGAGACAGGGCGCGAAGTCCCGCTCGAAAAATGGGAAGCCGAACGCGACGCCGTACGTACTTTAATCGACGAAAAAGGTTATGACAGAGAACGCGGTATATACGTGCAGGCGTTCGGATACCCGCACATGGATGCATCGCTTCTGTTGCTGCCGATTTTCGGATATTTAGCGTACGACGACGAGCGTATGCTTCGTACGACCGATAAAATCAAAGAAGAGCTCGATCGCGACGGTCTTATCATGCGCTATCCCGACGACGTCGACGGTCTGGACGGCCGCGAGGGGAGTTTTTTGTGCTGTATTTTCTGGCTGGCCGAAGTGCTGGCGCGGCAGTGCCGCCTGGATGAAGCGCGCCGGGTGTTCGAAGCCGGCTGCTCCACCGCCAACGACCTGAATCTTTTCTCAGAGGAATTCGATTCTAAAGGTCGTATCATGCTCGGTAATTTTCCTCAGGGTCTGTCTCATTTATCTATGATTTCAGCTGCCGTTGCCATCGGCGAAGCCGAAAAAACTTTGCAGTAATACCAAAAGTAGATTCACAGCCAATATGGCGGCGTATAAGGTCCGCCGGGACCGACGCCGGTTTGTCCTCAATAGAACGTGTATTAAATTCAATAAAAGGGCGATCTTCGGATCACCCTTTTTAATACGGCTTATTTGAATTCCTTCAATTATTTAGTGGAAAATTCGCCGCCGATTGATCTTATTAACGACTGCGTTGAGAATGGTATAATTTTAATTGCTGGAAACCGTCCGATAATAATGCCATGACCGAAACGGAAATAAATAAAAGTGCCCCAGCTTCCGGGTCGCTTGTGCCTCGGCTGATAAAGAACGCTCTCAAACTGATTCTTGTTGTTGTTCTTCTTTATTTCGTGTCGAAGCAGATCGCTCATCACTGGAATGCGATAATTAACTATGATTGGACCATAAACCCGTGGCTTTTGATTCTATCGGTCATATCACACGCCATAACCTTTGTGCTATTCTCCAAAGTCTGGTGCTTTATAATTTCGGGATTCAACTATCGTGTTAAGGTCAGGCACGGTTTCAAGTTGGCCTATATAAGCAACCTGGGAAGATATTTGCCCGGCAAGTTCTGGACTATTTTCGGCATGGCTTATCTGGCACGGCGGCTCGGCATCAAAGAGGAAGAATCGGTCGCGTCGTGGATAATCGCGCAGGTGTTCGCGGTCCCGACGGGATTTTTAATCGGATTTATCACCGTCATATTTTATCCCCAAATTCTTTCGGATAGAATAAGTTCCGAAGTCGGGGTGTCGATCTATATATTTTTCGCCCTTACACTTATCGGTTCGTTGTTACTGATATTCGCGCCGTCATGGACTCTGGCGCTTTTAAATCATTTCTTAAAGCTGATCAAACGCAAGCCGATCAAATTCGAGGTTGACACATCGACGGCCTTAAAGATATACGCGGGGTACCTGGTCAGCTGGCTTATGTACGGCTTCTCATTCTGGCTTTTCGTACACGCCGTTCTGGACAATCCTGCAGTACCCTTCGCCGGGACCATCGGAATATATGTATTCGCCTACCAGATAGGTTTTATCGCCATCTTCACTCCGGGGGGAATAGGTGTCCGAGAATTCGCTTTGTGGGTTATGCTTGAACCGTACATAGGCAAGATCGCCATCGGTGTCGCTGTCGCCGCACGACTCTGGAATATCATCGTGGAGTTGATATCGACATTGATCGCTCTGGCTATAAAATTGCCTCCTGCGAAAAAGATCTGATGAATTGGTGATTTTAAGGCGTTCGAGACGGCTTCAGGATTTTGTTATTTTATTCAAACAACAGGTTCTGTTTTGGGGATCGGGTTTGGTCCGGAAGCGGTTGATCATTCTGTTACAAATATGACAAGGGCGATTCAGGAAAGGAAGATGACAGACAAAATTATAAATCCTTTCCGGCAGATAACCGATAAGGAGGCTGGTCATACGAGTCGGATATATTGACAGATCATAGTACGGCCTTGTTTGCATTTGCCAATTGCGGTTCCAGGGGTATTCGCTCAGGCAGTCGATCTCACTGATCTCATCGCTGTCGAAGGCGTGCTGAATCATTTTCTCAAACAGTTTGGTTCCCGGTGAGTACGATGAAAAAGTTTCGTTGTAGGCGATTTTCAGTATGACCAGACGGTGGTCCACTCTGACAGCGAGATTGGCGGCCATTGCTTTCCCGGAGGCTTTCAGGAAATGCCATTCCAGCCATCCCAGGCATGCGAGTCGACGGGTTAAAGCGGCGTAAAACTCCAGTTGCGACGAACACTGGCGTATCGCCGATCCATTGCGTCCTTTCCAGCACGATTCTTCTATCTCCAGAAAAGTATGCAAGTATTCGGGATTGCCGGCATTTTCCGATATGAATTCAATCTGCAATTCACCGAGTCTGCCGAGCTTGCGTTCCAGGCGATTCAGATTACGAACAAACCCGCTTTTTAATTCTTCTCGGTAGTCATCGAATAACCCGTTGACGTCGATGTACGAACCATTGCCGTTGAAACGGCTCAAAGACGCGAAGCCGGGCAACCCGTCTTTGACCATATTGAATATGGATGTGCTCGCAAGCAGACGCCTTATCTTTAGGCAATGCAGGCGGGGTGAAAACTCCTTTATTGTCGTCAGGAAATTATGGATGACTTCTTTTTCCAGCCCCGGTTTTATAAGAAAATCCACGCACGGTGTGTGCCAGTTAAATGGGGTTTGGAGCTTTAGATATTCTCTGCCCATTACTTTCACTGAAATCCCCACCAATGGCAAGACGCCGACCAGCTCCAAATCGCGGTAGGCCAGAAGACATATCCAGGTTTGCTTTTTTTCGAGTTGATATTCGAAAAATGAAGCGATCCAGGCGTGAGATAACATTGGTCGGGCGACCCGATAGGCGAGGTCGTTCCAGGCAGGAGCGTGTGTTTCAAGCTCGGCCAGTTCGGTGGCGGCGACTATCCGCAGCGAGCCGGAAACGGTGCTGCGAATCTCCTCGGCATTGACAGAATTAACGGAATTTTGAAAAAGCTGCGGCAATAGATGTCCACCGTTCGGCAAAATGTTGGCTTATGTAATGTTATCGGCGAAACTAACGTTTTTTAAATGGATAGGAAATAAAACAATTGAATTATCTCATTGAATCTTGAGAAGTTGCTCGAAAGATCGCGCGAATGATAGCTTTATAAAGAAGTCTGGATATGTTTTCTTTTATTCGGAAGTATGCGTAAAAATGGGCGAGGATTTGTGAATCCTCGCCCATAAGATCAAGCCGTTCGCTATCAGGATTTCTCTCCCGATTTTAGTTACGCGTTACCTGCGAGATATGTATTACGGCTCGATCATTTCCATTTTGCAGATTTTGAGGACGCTCGGATCTTCTTCGGTGGGATAACCTTTAACCGATACATAATCTCCGGCAGCAAAATCTTCCAAAGTCAAAACTTCTCCGTCAAGACCGGTCAGGCGGGCTTTCGGGCAGACGTATCCAGTCCATCCGTAGCCGTCGAATGTTACCATTCGGGTATCGTAATCTATGGTTGAGATATAGGCGTTGAATACATTGCAAACCTTCTGCGACTCATTGGCGACCTTAATCACTGCGGCCAGAAGCGTGTCTTCGTTTACGATAAAGGCCTTAACTTCGATTATGTTACCTACAGCCAGGTCAGTGAAATCGATCGTGACGAGCACATTGTGAGCTTCACCGGTACCAAATCCCGGATCGCCCTGCGCCGTGGTCGTATTGGATCTGGTTTGGATGCTGAATTGATTGGAAATCTGATTGTGGGTTTCCGTGCCCCAGATAAACGTGTTTTCATCGGTAATGATAGTCTGCGCATAGCCGTTTACCGTAAATGAACCGGTGGTATAATCGATCGTCGCGATCGTATCACGGAAAGCCATGTCATATCCATCATACAGCCGTTGCCAGAGTTGGATTCGGTTGGCGAGGATGACACCATTCTGCTGCTGAACCCCGTTAATCGTGACCGTGTCGCCGGGTCCGACATTGCTGAAAGGCACCGGGGTTTCCATCGTGTTTTTAAGACGCACGATAAGACAGTTGTGCGATGCCACAGCTGTATCGGGACGACCCTCGAAAGTCAGCATCATTTGGCTCTCATTGACAGTTTTCACCTGGGCAGCGAACTGGACGGGTTCACCGGCGGCCTGCAATACGGGTGAAGTGCCCTGAGACGATAGCGGCGAATCATCGGAGCATCCGACCATGAATGCCGCCAGACCAATCAGCATCAGTACTGTCCATAAACCCCGTTTTTTGTGCATTTTTCTCCTCCATGCAATGTTTTTGGTTTACAGCAACTTTTCCTAACTTCACGAATACAGAGATACTGCTCGCCGGAACCGTTCATTTATAAGCCGCAAAAGTGGATAAAATGAGTAGAAAAACCTATTTGGGGGAAAATAAAACGGCCGCCGGGATGCTGAACCAGCGGCCTTACAAGAGGTATGCGTACCGGTACTGATTTATAGATGCGAGCGCCCGCTGCTCGCAGCGTGCGGACAGGACTTTGATACCTTGATCGCAGTAGATATCAGATTGTCCCGTCAGGGCATGCATCCATAAGCTCGACCAACAGAGCGCGGCCTCGTTCAATTCGTTCAAAAAAAATACACTTTTTTAAATTATTTCAGACAGACCCGTAACGGTCTGTCTGAGCGAGGAAAAATTCGGAATGGCCGAGATACCGCTTAATATAAGTCCTGGATCAGAATCAGAATATCCAGCAGATTTATAGTGCCGTCACCGTTCATCTCGGCGGAATTCATAAGTTCCGGTGGCGGTCCATCATCGTATAGAAAATCAATTATATACAATATGTCCAGAAGATCGACGGACCCGTCACTATTGGCATCGCCGTGAATTATAGACGCTACCACGCCAAGGGCCGCAGGCACGTCGACCAAACCGGCGCCAAGAAGCCCCGTATAATCCGGGTTTATATCGTCGATATTGACCGCTGTCTCTTGGATTATCGTGAAAATATCGTCGCGCGTCAGGGTCGGATCGATGGAAATCATCAATGCGGCCGTGCCGGCCAAAAACGGCGATGCAAAGCTGGTTCCATCCCACCAGGCGTACGTTGTATCCGGATACGCCGCATAGATTTGTGTTCCGGGGGCGGAAATGTCGATTTTCTCCCCGAAGTTGGAAAAATCGGCTTTAAGATTGAGAGAATCCAGGGCGGCAACAGCCATGCAGTTGTAGCGCGAGGCAGGGTACGGAAACACGGAACTCATATCAGTGGAGTCATTGCCGGCGGCGGCGATTATCAATACATTGCTGCGGTCGGCCAGACGAAGCGCATCATCGAGGGCCGGATCAACGCCCGACATCCCCATACTGAGATTGATCACGCGGCAGCTATCGCTTATGGCCTGCATTATAGCTTCTGCGATATAATAGGCGTCGCCTATTCCGGCCGTATCCAGCACCCGGTATGAATAAATATCTGCCCCGGGAGCAGTCATGCGGACCACCCCGGCCACGAATGTCCCGTGTCCCCAGCAAATCCCGCCGCTATCGTCGAAGGCGTAATCATCATTATCAACATAATCCCAGCCCGAAACCACCGAACCGGGCATAGTATCCAAGAGCGGATGATCGAAATTTACGCCGCCGTCAATTACGGCCACACGGACGCTGGTCCCGGTTGACAACAGATGGGCATCGGTTAAGGCCAATGTCGTTGAGGAGACTTGAGTATATATGTCACCGATACATTCCACGTCCAGAAATGGCTGGCTGCGCTGAAACGGTTCAGGGGCAGACAAAATATGGTTTACGGCGCAGTAGTCGACATCGGGACGGGCGTTAATAACGACCGCCAGACTTTCGACGTCCTGACCCTGAGGGGCTGCCAGAAGGTAACAATCCGTTTGCGGTTGGTGTCCCTTGACCGTCGTGCCGTATTCGGCGACAATAGCTCCGATGCCGTATCCCGGCATCATCTTACAAGTAAGTTCCCCGGGTCTGTAACCGGCATTGCCGTGCGCGAGTGAGGCTGCACAAATTATTATGAACAGTATCGTCGACAATGGTATCTTCCTAATTAAGCCGTCCCATGATTTCATTTTCGGCCTCCCATACCACCCGCTCCATAGACAGAAAACGAAGCCCAGTAATAGGCGGATTTATATCTTTCTCTGACCTTATACGATGCATATCGGTAAGAGTCGGAAATATTGTAATTCTTAAAATATTCCTCATAAAACGCGCAAGCCCATAATGAGGTGGCTTTATCGGCTACCGGCCAGTTGGCAGCGACTACATTCCCTGCACCCATCTCAATTAACGATCTGACGAGACCGGTGGTTTCATCGCCCGGAAGAGCCATCTGTTCTCCGGAGCGGCAAGCGGCCAGCACGACCAGGTCAACCTTACACTGTTTAAAACGGAAGTCCGCAGCAAACAGCGGTCCGTCCTTTAATAGAATATAAGAATAAAATGGATTTTCGGCGAAAAATTCTGCATGTCCGGTATAGTGCCAAATGGCGGCATCACCGCGTTCCGGCCAATCGGCCCGGCGGCAGGGATCGTGAATTATCGCCCGGCTTTTCGCCAATCCGGCCAGCAATTTTATCTCCTTGTCGGCCTGATTTAGGTGTTCGGCAGCACCCTTGAAAATTTCAACTCGCCTTGAACCGGATTTGTGGTTACGGGCGGCCAGATAATGACGAATGCTGGGCGAAATTATAATATTGTACCGGTCGAGTAAAGACTCGTTATCAACTGACAGAGCCGTCCAGGGCAGGTGAGTCAGTTCGCCTTCAGGAATGATTAAGATATTTTTCATCGACTTATCAATATCGAGGGGTTTCCAGAGCCAGTCACCCAGTTCGGTCCACAACAAGCTTTCGGAATCGGATTTTTGTTTTTTGGCAAGGTAGCCCGACAAAATCTCGCCTTCGATCATAAACCGCCAGCGTCCCAGGGCCTGAGCCAGCCGCATCCGTCCACCCTTTATATTTTTCAGCCGGGTTTCACCGCGATGGTGCACGAAGGCGATTATATCGTTGTCGTGCAGATGGAATTGTACTAAAGGCTGCTTTTGTGAAACAGCCCTGATTTGATTTTTTATAAATTCTTTCGATGCCC
>CAZMWI010000006.1:20597-46762 GCA_964569945.1 uncultured Ignavibacteriaceae bacterium | reverse complement strand
CCACTTCCGGCGGGAATATATTAAAGGATGTCCAATTAGGCAAGTCCGGCGAATCTGCCGGAAAACGATGTTTCTATATTGACTTCACCGGCATCTTGACCGGATCGTCGACCAGGATATTCTCTTTGACCGTAAACGCCTCGGCGTACCTGACGCCAACCTTATGTCCATAATGCTGGGCGGTGATGGCCATGAATTCGAAAATATCGACCCCGGGCTTGAAAATCTGATTGGATTGCTCGGAACCGTCGAACTGAGATTTGTAGGCCGCGACCGCATCGAGCTTGCGCGACATCTGTTCGGTTACATCGACATAAAACGTATGATGCACGTCGCGAAACGATGACGTGTAAATTATCTTCCTCGGCCGGTGCGGTTCACCATCGAGCTTGAGCTTTTTCAATCCGGCCAGAAAACAGGCATCGTAACCGAGCAAAGACGCCGCCAGATGATCAGGGTGGCGTTGCACCCAGAACGGCAGGATGATCAATTCGGGCCGAGTATTTCTGATTACCTGCGCGATCTTGAGTTTATTCTCTCTGGCAAGTTCAACTCCGGCGTCAGGCAGATTGAGATTCTCGCGATACGACAGCTTCATAATCTTCGCCGCTTCAGCGGCGTCGCGCCCGCGCTCTTCGGCCGTCCCTTTGGTTCCCATCTCCCCGGCCGTCAAATCCAGAATGCCCGTTTTATATCCGGCATCGACCATTTTAATCATGGTGCCGCCGCACGTAATCTCGACATCATCACGGTGCGCCGCGATAGCCAGCACGTCGAGTTTTACATCAGGCATTCAGGACCTCCTGATAATAATTCTCGTACTCCGAAATGATTTTATCCGAATTGAAACGTTCATTCGCCAGCCGAGCGGCATCGCTCTTGAATTTCGCCAGTCTATCAGGATCGGTCAAAAGGGCAATTCCTTTTTCGGCCATTTCCGTCGTATCTCCGACCTGACACAAAAATCCGTTGACATTATCTTCTATAACTTCTACCAACCCGGTACCTGCTGTACCCACCACTGGCACACCGCTGGCCAGCGCTTCCAACGCCGCCAGTCCGAACGATTCCTCTTCGGACGGAAGCAAAAACAGGTCGGACAGCGGCAGTATTGCCTCCACCCGGCTCTGATTGCCGAGGAAGACGACCTTGTCGGTCAAATTTCTCTTATGCACCTGCCGCCGTACGAGAATAGCATCGGGACCTTCGCCGACCAGAAGAAGCTTGGCCGGGAGCTTCTGCTGAATACGATCAAAAATGTCGATTACGTCGAGCGCCCTTTTGACCGGACGGAAATTGGAGACGTGCGATATAATAAATTCATTCTCAGTAGCAAAAGTGTGCCTCTTACACGCGGAGTGATTGCCGGGATTAAACCGGTCGCCGTCGACGAAATTATGCACCACCCGGATTTCTTTTTCGATCTTGAATTCCCTGACCGTCTCGTCGGCCAGATATTGCGACACGGCCGTAATACCGTCGGAAGCGTTTATGGAAAAGCGGGTGATGTCATAGTATGAAGGATCCGACCCGACCAGTGTAATATCAGTGCCGTGGAGCGTCGTGATTATCTTGGGCACCCGGCAGGTTACCAGATGCTTCGCCAGAAACGCGCAGGTGGCGTGCGGGATGGCGTAGTGCACATGCAGAATATCGAGTTCGTACTGGCAGCAAACTTCGGCCATACGGGTCGCCAGGGCCAGGGTGTACGGCGGATGCTTGAACAACGGGTAAGCCGTCGTTTCCACGCCGTGGAAGAACAAATTCTGCTGAAACTCGTCGAACCGAAACGGCAGAGCATAACTTATAAAGTGCACCTGATGCCCGCGCGTGGCCAGCTTCCGGCCCAGCTCAGTGGCGACAATTCCCGAGCCACCGGCAACGGGATAACAGGTTATGCCTATATTCATTCTATTCCGTCAGTTCAGAGAGGTAAATCATTTGATGTTCTTTGGTCCCGATCTCGAGTTTATCCAGAATGAAGTCCAGTATTCCCGGACCATATTTTGCCATAAAATAACAAATGCCGAGCGAGCGCTCCTGAAGATTCTTGTACGGCATCATAAAAGCGTCCAAACGATAAATCTGCTCCCGGGTCAGCTTCTGGCCCTTCTTGTGAGCGCTGAACGCTTTCTTTTCGAGATGACTCAATGCAAAATCCATTTTACCGTACGTCTGCTCGGTCATCGGTTCGAGAGTACCGTCGAATTTAAGCAGATGTTCCTTTAATTTATCGTACAAATCTCTCAGGCTATCTTTGAAATCTCCGAAACTCTTCTCAAGGTCGTGGGGGTACGTCTCCGCCACAATTCTGTTTATGACCTGCTCGACGTCGCCCGTAAAATCGTTCAGTTCCAGTCCGTACTTGATCATCAACTCTTCGTGGTGCTTTTCCACCAGTGTCGCACTGGGCCGCGCGAAATAGTACGGCTGCGCCATTTTGAACAGGCGGAATAGCTGCCCGATCTGGCAGAAATAGGCTATCTCCGAGGGCCCGCCCGCGTGCGCTACGGTGGGAAACAGGTACGACTGCCAGAGCGGACGGGTGAGCACGTCCGGAGAAAACTGCTCCGGGTTGCGTTCGACCATATCCAGAAGGCCCGGCAGACCAATCGGCCGGTTATCCACTATGAATGATTCATCGGCGAAATGAATGGCTTCACGACCCGGATTATGATAGAACAGATGGACCGCCGTAAGCTTCTTTTCGGCCTGTATATGATATCGGTCCATCTCTATTGTTGTCGCCGTATGCTCCAGAATCGATTTCATGTTAAAATATTGCTCGACGACGTTGCGGAAGAACTTGCGCGACAGGTTCTTAACACCGGCGTCGGCCGGTGAGAAAAACACCAGACCCAAATCCGGGAGAATATCGGCATAGAACCGCGCGAAAGCATCGACAAACCCCGAATCGTGCGAATACGACTCAAACAACCGCTTGAAAAAGTCCTCGGCGAATTCCGACTGCCCAAAATGTTCCTTAGTGCTTTTGACCAATTCATTGTACATATCCCGGTCGGTGAAATAAATTTCCGAAGCCGGAATATTCTGCGGAATTTCGGCACCATACACCAGTTTGCCGGTCGAACCATCGTGCTCGATATAATGATAGTGGTTGATTTCTTCGTAATCGTGGTCGTCGGAGGCCATCCAGAAAATCGGCACCACCGGCCGCTTCAACTCGCTTTCCAGATGTACGGCTTTCTTGATAATCCCGATTGCCTTATACAGGCTGTACATCGGCCCGCCGTATAATCCTACCTGCTGACCGGTGAAAATGCACAGGGCGTCATCCCGACGAAGCTTTTCGATCGAATCGAACGCTTTCGGTTTGGACCGGAACTCTTCATTTTGTCGGACCAGTATATCGCACAGAGCCTCGCGGTCAGCACCGGGCGTGTGCATCATGGCCGCCGCTTGCGCGGGTGTTTTAGTGCCGAGGTATTTGTCCAGCGACGTATCCTCGGCCACGAAATCCATATATAAATCGCTGTAATGAAACTCCTTAACCGGCTTGACCAGCTGCTTCGGCATCGTCCAGACTTCCCTCTCTAACTTTTACCGTTTCGCCGCCTTTGAAAAAGGCCACAACATCATCAATTATCGTATATACGACCGGAACGACCACCAGCGTTAAGGCCGTTGAACTGATCATTCCGCCCATGACCGCACGGGCCATCGGTGCCCTGAATTCGGCTCCCTGGCCAATCCCCAATGCAATCGGCAAAACGCCCAGAATCAGGGAAATCGACGTCATAAATATTGGCCGGAGTCGAATCGGGCCGGCTATCAAAATAGCCTCTTTTCTTTCAACACCACGATACCGGTTCTGTTTCACAAAGTCAATCAACAATATGGCGTTCTTGGTCACTAACCCCATCAGCATAATAATGCCGATCAGCGACATAATTGAAATCGAATCGCCGGTGATCAGAAGTGCCAGTATCGCGCCGATCAGTGACAATGGCAGCGAAAACATAATCGAAAGCGGATCGAAGAACGATTCGAACTGCGACGCCAGTAGCAGATATATAAAAATCACCGCCAGAAGCAGCGCCTGGAACATATAACCAAACGATTCCTGCATTATATCAGCCGTGCCCGTTCGGGTTATACTGTAGCCCGGAGGGATATTCAATTCCGACAGTTTTTTCTCGACTTCCTGAATAATCGTCCCGGAAAATGTCGCCATTGTGGCATTGGCTCCAACAGTAACCTGCCGCATACGATCCAACCGATCATATTCTCCTATCGATGTGGTTTTTGTCAGAGAAGCGACCTTTGATAACGGCACAAGAAACGTCCTGATGCCGGGAATCTCTTTATTGCTCTCGATAAGCAGCCGTCCCACCTGGGATGTATTTTCGCGGTCCTGTTCGTTCAGCCGCACTCGCACGTCGTATTCACGATCCCCTTCCTTATAGCGTGTGACCACGTCGCCTTCGATAAGATTCCTGATCGTCAGCCCGATGCCGTATACGTTCAGTCCCAGATCATTGGCCATTTTACGGTCGATATTGACCCTCAGCTCGGGCTTGCCCTCCTGAAGGTTATTCTGTAGATCAACCGCGCCGGGGACACTTCGGAATAGATTCTCGACTTTGTAAGCCAGGTCTTTTAAAACATCCAGATCATTGCCACGGATAGCCAGCTGGGCCGCCCGACTTCCGCCACCCTCATTTTGTGCTTCTTTGGAGACGCCATATTTAATTCCGGGGTAACTGGCCAAAACTTGGCGGACACTGTCGATCATCATCTGCGCCGAAAGCACACGAAGGTCCTTGTCGACCAGCTTCACCAGAATCGTGCCTTCATTGACCGGTCTCTGGCCACTGCCGATAGTTGTAAAAATCAGGTCGATGCCGTCGAAATTATCGCGTATCAGTTGTTCCACGTCGGCCAGACGCTGAGACGTCATATCCAGATCGGTCCCCGGGGGCGTTTCGATCATGACGATAACGCGGCCTTCATCCGATTCCGGCATAAACTCCGTTCCGGTAAACTGCGTCAGATACAACGACCCCAAAAACACGACCGTCGCAATGAGCATGACTACGAAGCGATGCTCCAGCGACCATTCCAGAATGCCTCTGTATCGTTTGTTGATTCCATCGAAGAATATATTCCACGGTATTGTTATCTTTAAAACTATATGATAAAGCCGGTACACCCATCGCGCCAAAAAGAATTTCGGCGGCTTGCCGACGTACCCCTCCGGCTTCAGCCAGCGCGACGATAACATCGGCGTCAGCGTGAAAGCCACAAAGAGCGACACCAGCACCGAAAATGCCACCGTCATACCGAACTGGAAGAAAAACCGTCCGACAATGCCCTTCATGAACGCCACCGGCAGGAACACGACCATGATCGTGAAAGTCGTCGCCATGACTGCCAAACCGATTTCTTTGGTGCCTTTGAAGGCCGCCTGTATCGGTGGCTCACCTTCCTGTAATCGTCGGAAGATATTTTCAATGACGACAATGGCATCGTCGATCAACAACCCTACCGCCAGCGCCAACGCCAGCATCGACATCATGTTAATGGTAAACCCCAGCGCGTGCATGAAAGTAAACGTCGCTATAATCGACGTTGGGATGGCGATACCGGAAATAATCGTCGAGCGGATATCGGCCAGAAACAAGAAAATCACCAGAATCGCAAGGAAACTTCCGTAGTAGATATTTACAAGTACGTCATGAATGGCATCTTCGATAAACCGCGAATTGTCCACGACAATATTGATATCCATATCTGCAGGAAGACTCTTCTTGATATCCTCGACTTCTTTCTTAATTCCTCGCGCAACCTCGACCGTATTCCCGCCCGACTGCCGCGTTATGTTCAGCGTAATCGCTTCATGACCGTTAACCCGGGCCAGCGACCGCTGTTCCTGAATGCCGTCGATGACTTTGGCGATATCTTTTAGATACACCGGATGCCCGTGAGGATTATCGATCACGATGTCATCGAATTGCTTGACCGACGTCAATTTCCCCATAGTACGAACGAGGTATTCGCGGTTTTTCTCCGTGACTCGCCCGCCCGGAATCTCGAGATTGGCGGCCTGAATTTTCTGCTGCACCTCGGTAACCGGGATCTCGTACGATTCCAGCTTATCTATATCGAGAAAGACATTTATCTCGCGCTCGAACCCGCCGACCAGTTCCACATTTCCGACACCGGGGACAGATTCCAGACGTTTCTGAATATCTTCTTTAACGATATCCGTAATGTCCCGCAACGGCCGCTCGCCGGATACGGTGAGAGACAAAATCGGCTCGCTCGACGGATCATAAGTAGCAATAATCGGTTCTTTGATGTCATCAGGAAGGTCGTCGCGTATCTGGGCCACCTTTTCGCGGACGTCCTGCGCGGCATCCTTACCATTTATTTCGAGCATGAACTCGGCAAAAACCAGCGCATACCCTTCCTGTGAAATTGACGTAATATGCTTGACCCCTTTGACCGGCCCGATAGCGTCCTCTATCTTTTTCGCCACTTCCGTTTCCACTGCTTCGGCGCTGGCGCCCGGATAGAAAACCTGCACGACGACAAACGGAAAGTCAATTTCCGGAAAGAGGTCGGTATTCATCTCGAAATACGACGTCAACCCCAGAACCACCAGGGCCGCAATCATCATGATCGTGAAGACGGGTCGGCGTATGGCAACATCGGCTAATTTCACAGCTCGACCTCCTCACCGTTGGCGTTGACAAACCTGACCAGCCTGATCAACGTGCTGTCCCCGAGATATTCCTGGCCCACGGTCACGATTGTATCACCGACCTTAAGGCCTTCGAGCACCTGGGCCGCACCGATGAAATCCGCACCGAGCTTTACTTCATTGAGTCTGGCGCGGTCGCCGTTCACCGTATAGACATAGTCTTTATTATTCCTGTCGAGGATGGCGCCGCGAGAGACGGCTATAATGTCGTCGAAGGTTTCGACCACAATCTGCGCTCTCGCAAACTCTCCCGGCATCAGCAGCCGCGCTGAATTATCGATTTCGAGTTCTACGAGAAACGACCTTGTCGCCGGGTCTGCGGAACGGGCGACCTTTATTACTTTACCCATTGATTCAGAGCTCGATGAATCCTCCGTGACAATCTTGACTTTATCGCCGACGTCGAAATAATCAATTTCGTCCCCGGTAACACCTAACTTCATGCGAAGCTTGCCAACCGTTGCAACTGTCGCAACTTGTTGTCCGACCGTCACAAAATCGCCCGGAGAAACGTCGACCGTCGTCACCATCCCCGCTATCGGGGTCGTCAGTTCAACCAGCCGCCGGGCGGCTTCGTAATTGGCTTTAGAAACTTCATAATCGGTTTTGGCCCCGTCGAACTGCGTTTCGGCAATCGCACCCTGGTCGTACAGGTATTTCATCTTGTTGAAATTCTTCTCGGCGTTCTGATATACCGACTGCGCCTGTACGAAATTGGAAGTCGGCCCGCTCTTGTCGAGCGTCACGATCACGTTTTCGGCGTTTACTTCCTGCCCCACGGCGGCATTTATCTTCTCGACCGCTTCGTTAATTTTGGACCTGATTACCGTCTGCTGTTCACCTTCGATGGTGCCGGTAAATTCACGGGTAAGCGCCCGCGAGGATGTCGTCAGATATTCTCCTTTGACCGAAACGACTTTTTCGTTGACCACTCCTTCGGTTTGAGAACCGGAGCAGGCATAGAACAAGACGGCACCGCACAGTATCATTAAGTATTTGACTGAATTCGTTAAGTACTTCATTTATCCCTCGTGTAGTTAATTTATTTCCAATCCGGTTGCTTTCTTAAGAGCGGCGCGCGCCAGGCGATACTGAAATATGGTCTGAGCCAGCTGGCTTCGCGCCTGCGTCAGGGCCGTCTGGGCCGACAAAACTTCGAGCTGCGTCCCGACCCCTGACTCGTACCTCAGGTTGGCGATCCGCATTCCCTCCTCGGCCTGGGCAATAGTTTCCGATTGAGCCGTCAGTGCCTTGCGCGACTGCATGAATTGATCATAAGCCTCTTCGACTTCCAGGTGGACATCGTCTTTAAGCTGCTGCTCTCGTAGCATCGCCTGGTAAAAATCGACCCGCGCCTTACGCACTTCACCGATCGTCCTGCCCCCGTCGAACAACGGCACGTTCAAAATCAGCGAAACCGTCAGGCTTTTTGAAAGATTGTGATTGCCGATGCGAAAATCATCGCTGGAAGCCGTTAGGTTGTACGATGCATTCGCATAGAGGTTCGGATACAGCCAGTCACCCTGGGCAATCCGCACGGCTTTGTCGTAACCGCGCTTTTCAAGTTCGGCCTCGGTCAGCTCCGGGCGATTCTTCATCGCCAGCACCGTCAACGAATCCAGCGGCGGCAGCGCTATCGCCGCCGTATCGGCCAGATCGGCCACTAACTGCACGTCTTCGTTTATATCCAGCCCTAAATAGGTTTTAAGCCGCTTGGCGGAAATTTTGACGTTCGATTGGGCCGCCAGAAGCTGCGGTTCAACGTTCAGTTTTTCCACTTTCGCGCGAAGAAGCTCATATTCGGAAATCATACCCTGATCGTAGTTCTTTTCGGCGACGTCCAGATTATGGCTCAGCTGCTCGAAAGATTTTTGCATGACGTCCAGCTGAGACCGTGTCAGCACCGCCTCGAAAAAAACCGACTCGGCACCGAACACGATCAAGGCTTCGACCTCTTTGACCTTTTCTTTGGACAAATTACTGTAAATTTTAGCGATCTTAAGCGCCGTTCCGACTTTACCCCCGATGTAGAGCGGCTGTGTCAGTGACAGCGACAAATTGAAATCATTGTTCTGTGCCGCCGGGACTTTCACGAACCCCGGTTCATCGAAAAATTCACCGGGCAAGAAGATATCGGCCTTCTTGACGTTTCTCGTATAACGCCCGTCGAGGCTCAAAATCGGCAACGCCCCGGAACGCGCCGAGATGATCTCACCCTGGGCCCGGTCGACCTCTTTTTTTGCCTGCAAAAGCTGGCGGTTGTAATCAAGAGCCAACTCCCGGCACTTTTCAACCGTAAGAATGGTTTCGGGAAAGACCGACCCGGCCAGCCCGATCAATATAACTGCAATGACTAAATATCGGTATAACATTGAATTGAAAGTCTCCTACCCTTTTAAATATGCTTTGACCAACTCATTTAACGACCTCTCCTGAACCTTGAGGTCCAGACACTCTTTGCAAATCCGACGCTGAATTATCATGCCGTCGAGGACAGCCCCGAGAATGCGAATCAAGGCCTCGCATTGAGCGGGTTTCAGATGAGTCCGTTTTGAAGCTTCTTTAGCGAGAGCCTTGGTTATCTTCTGATGCTCTTCCATCCAGTACTTCGTAATGCGGGGAATCTTGAGAGCCTGCTCCCAGAAAGTGACGGGTAAATGCCGTTCATTTTTGATCAAATCGAATCCGAAACCGATGATGCCCTCGAAAAATTCATCGGCGTCGCTCGTGATTTTAATAAAATCATTGAAAGGCGTTATATTTTGGGTCCAATATTGGCGAATGACCTCGAAAAAAAGCTCCTCTTTACTCCCGAAATGAAAATAAACCGCGCCTTTCGTCAGCTTTGTGGCCTTGGCGATATGATCCACGGTCGTTCCCGGATACCCCTTTTTGCGGAACAGCTTTTCCGCCGCCCGGACAAGCTGCGCCCGCCTTACTTCGGCGGGCAGTTTCGGACTTTGTTTCATATTTTATACCTTTCATATACCTACTATTCAGTATCTATATAAATACCACTGAGTATCTAAAATAACCACGTATACGCGGCTGTCAAGAATATTGTTTCTTTATTTTAGCGGATTATTTAAAAAAGTGATAATTTCAGCCACGAACGCCTAAATCCACTTCTTTTTCTTGAAAAAGAGAATCATAAAAACGGTGATGACTACCAGCAACACCCAGAAAAAGATATATCCATACTCCCATTTCAGTTCCGGCATATACCGAAAATTCATCCCCCACAGCCCGACCAGAAACGTCGGCGGCATCAGGATAACCGTAAATATCGTCAGAAACTTGATAATCTCGTTGGTTTTGGTCGAAACGCTTGAGAAATACACTTCCAGCGCCGATATCAAAGTATCCCGATGCGATTCGGCCAGTTCGATAATTCGCGTCATATGGTCGTGTATATCCCGGAAATAAAGCGCCGCCCGTTCGGAAATGATGCTGTATTGTCCCCGGCTGATATGGCTGATAAGCTCTCTCTGCGGAAGCGCCACCCGTTTAAGTTCATAAATATCGCGGCGAAGGGTGAAAATATTCTTGACCGTCTCTTCGTCCGGTTCGCTGAGCACTTTCTCTTCTATCTCATCAACCGCCTTCTCGAAATAATCCAGCACCAGAGTATAATTGTCGACCATCGAGTCGAGAAGCGTGTGAAACAGGAATTCCGAACCGCGCGACATCAGACGTTCGTCTTTCAGCGCCCGGTTATACAGGCGGTTGAAAATCCGGTGAGGCTTTTCGTGAACCGTAACGACCGTATTGCGCGTCAGGAATATGCTGACCTCTTCCAGCTGAATACCGTCGTTTTTATTGACATAATCGACAATCTGGAATTCTGCGTACAGATAGTTCTTATAGTCGTCCACCTTGGATATCGGCATTTCCGTGATGACGTCGTCTTCCTCGATTACGTCCTCGATAGCCAGCGGGTGGAAGTGAAAATCGTGCGTAAGAATGAACGATTCCTTATCGTCCGGATTGGTCATATCTATCCAGAGCAGAATATCTGGTTCGGCGAAAAGAGTGTCGAAATCCGCTATTCCGTCGATCTGCTCAACCGGCTTGTCCGGCCTCCAGTAAAACGACTTAATCACGAGTCGGAGTCTCCATTGTTGTCATCGAGCTGGGCTTTCCGCAGTTCATAAAATTCGTCCAGAACTTCTTTCTTGCTGCCTTCTTCCTTGATCTGTTTGAGCGTCATCTTCTCCGTATAGAAGAAAAGGTAGCCCATTATAAAAATCGGCGTCAGATCGATTATATGCAGCGCCAGGGCATATAATACGGCGTCCGTCTTGACAATTTTAAAAGCCAACAGAGGCGCCACCACCGCCAACTCAAACGTTCCGGCATTACCCGGAGTGATCGGTATCATCAGGGCAATAGTATTTATAACCATCAATAGGGTCGCCGAAATCAACGGCAATTTAAACCCGAACGCGCAAAAAAGCGAATAAATAACCATCATTTGCGACAGCCAGCCCAGGATTGAAAATCCCAGCGTGCGGAAAAAATAATGGCTCGAGCGCAGCATCTTCAAACCGCGCGTAAACGATCTGACGAATTTCTTCAGGGTAATGTAAAAGCCCGGCCAGCGATTTCGGAAAACGCGACGGCTGAATTTCGCGATCCGGTCTTCGTTCAGAAGTATCAGATACAAAAGACCGAAGACGAATACCGTAGCGATGGCCACTATCACGGCAATCGTCCGGTATCGTGCCGGGAACGCTATCGACGCCGCCGATAGCACCATGATAAACGTCAATAACCCGATTGCATCGAAAAGCACTTCCAGCATAATCGTGGAAAAGACATATGTCTTGGACAAGTCCTCTTTTCTCGAAAATAACAGCAGCCGTCCCACCTGCCCGGTCAGGGCGGGCATCACGATATTAATCGCCTGCCCCGCCGCAAACAGCGGTACAACCCGTTTCCACTTTATTTTCTTGGTCGATTCGACGATGGTCCGCCAGCGGGTTGCTTTACAGATTATAAATAAAAATTGGAGAACCACAGCCAGCACGAGGTAATATAAGTCAGCACGCTTCAGCAGATTGCGAATGTCGGCGAGCCGGATATCCTTGACGCAATAGGCCAGAAGGATAAGCGCTATGATGGAACCCCAAAACTGCTTTTTCTTCAGTATTGAAATCATACGTCTCCAAAAACATAACCCCACAAACGTGGGGTTAAATTTCGATGCAAAAAATAGATATTTATCCTGGAGGTGTCAATATAAACTATGTCGTCAAATATCAGATCAAAGCGACTAAGTCCTTGTTAATCCATCCCTTACGTTTATTTTCGAACATCACGAGATAATAGTCGTTTTCTTCGCGTTCCACCTGGAAAACCAGCCCGTATGATCCCGTAAATTCCAATTCCTGATTTTCATCCGGTCCGCTGTATATCTTAGCTTCCGATGCCACAATAACCCCTTTCGGCGTCATATAATCGGTCCGGTATTTATAAGTAGTCAGGATCGCCGAGCAGAGAAGAACCGTCGCCAGGGTATATCCCAAAATCCTTATTGTCAGCCCCGAATATCTAAAATACAATACTATCGCCATAAATAACATGAAAAATATAAATAGCCCCGATGAAATCCAGGCCAGGCTGTTTAATGTAAAGCGTTTCACCAGCGAATCCATGAAGTCGGTGACGGGATTGATCCTGACGCCTTCCAGCGTAACCGCCATAAACTGCCGGGCGAAAGCTAAATTATTATTGATATCCTCGTCATCGGGGCTCAACCTTTGAGCTCTGAGATAATATAAAATGGAGTAGCCAAGTTCACCCAGTTCGTAATAGCAATTTCCTATGTTATAGTACAAGGCCGCTGAGACAATTCCGCTTTGTTCGAGGCTTAAATATTCCTTCAGCGCTTCAGGATATAATTTATCACCGTAGTTCTTATTGGCCTTGGCAAAGGTCGAATCGGGATTCGTCGCAGCCGAAGAAAATGCCGGCACGAGCACGACAAATAATGTCAGCAGTATGAATATCTTCTTAGCCAAGGTGTGTTCCCTCGATTTTCACCAGCAGATTCTCGGCCATCTGAAGCGATTCGGCGTTCTTATCCGGAGAGTTGAATTCACCCGACGAATACTGAGCGAAGTCGGCTCGTCGGAATAGCTCCTTGACGTTATCGACAATCGCATCATCGGCGCCTTTTTGCTGCAATAATTCCACCAGCATATCCGATGTGAAACCATAAGGCGACCGGTTTGTTTTGTCGGCCACATAGCTGATAATAGCCTGCCTTAACTCGGCATAAAATTCGGCCTGCTGATTTGAATCCTTAAGCTTATGAGCCCGGCTGAGTCGTTTTTTGGCCATCTTTCGTGCGCGGCGGGAGCGGGCGTAGCCAATATCCGACGCCAACTTTTCGCGGCGCTTTCTCACCACCACCACTCCGGCGAGGATAACAATCGGGATGGCATTCAGGACCAGATATACTGGCGAGAAAAGTATTAATCCTCGTTTCTTTTCCAGTTTGCCGGGGTTGGTTTTTATGTATCGAATATCTTTTGATTCGGAGTTGATAGTCCTGCCCGCCACCGGCTGATACGGCGTTTCACCGCTGTATTCCATATTTTCTGCCGGCTTGACACTTATCTGCACCGGGTCGGTCGAAATTGTCCGATATTTTTTTGATTTGGGATCGAAAAAGTTCAACGACACCGCCGGAATTGTCAAGTTGCCGGCCCTCTTGGGGATATATGCTTCCTCGAAAATTTTTGTCCCGCCAACCACGTTGTCTATTTTTGAAATCTTCTCGCTGCTCGACGCCTTGTAAATACGAAAATCAGTGGATTCTTTAATCTCCGGCTCGGCTATTGTTTTTATATTCCCCGTACCGCTGATCTTATAGGTTATCGTCACCGGTTGATTGACTTCGGTCGATCTCTTGTCCGCCGTCGAATAAATAGTGAAATTACCAACCGTCCCACTGTAATCGGCCGGCTTGTCGTCGGTCGGAAGCGGCAGCACGTCTATTTTAAGCGACTGGGAGCGAACCGTCACCGGCGTCCCCCGGTCGAAAAAGCTCTCCAGCGAGAATGGATTGTTGCGCTGGCTGTCATTGGATCTCGATACCGTCACGTCGACCTTGGCCGGACCGATCGACAACTGCCCCGATCGCGTCGGAAACAGTGCCGTATTAATCTCGACCGCCCGGTACCGCCGTCCGTTGATTGTTTCATAGTACGTTTTCTGCGGTTCGAGCACGTCGGCCCAGAAATTGGTCGTCTGAGGCGCGGAATACGACGGCTGCGAATACAACCTCACCGCGCTGTAAAATTTTATCGAAAGTGTCACCTGTTCGTTGACATAGGCCTTCTTCTTGTCGACACTGGCCACCATAAAGACGTCGCGGTTTTCCCCCTGTTGGGTTTTGGCTTGATCCTGAACCGATTGCGGCGTCGCTATGCCCTGATCGAGGACGGTCAGGGTTACTTCGTTCGAGGCATATCGTTTCTGATTTATAACCAATACGGCCGGTTTGATAACAAACGTCCCCTTGCGCTTGGGGGTCAGGAGATACTGATAACGTAACGAAGACCGAATCGTCCCGTTATCGATGGAGATATTGGTCGACGTGCCTTGTGAATAGTAATCGAACATCGATAAATTCGGGAGGCTCGGCGTAGGGAAATTCTGCCTGTCGCCGGTTATCGTTATCAACAGCACCGCCTGATCGTTCATCCCGATCGTGTCCGGGCTGACCGACATCGTGACCGACACTTCATCATCGGCGAAAGCCTCTCCGGCCGCCGCCAATAATAAAACAAATGTCAAGATCCAGACCCGTTTCAGCATTTACCAGTCGTTTCCGTGATAATTCCCACCGGGAAGGTTGCGGTTTATTTGTTTCTGCACGTCTTTTTCGTCGTCTTTCAGTGCGTTCAGGATTCTTTCCGCATCCTCTTTGGACATTTCATTCTTGTCAACTTCTTTGGGCTGCGGCTTCTGTTGTTGATCCTTTTTATTTTGATCCTGCTGCTGTTGCTGTTCCTGTTGCTGCTGGTCTTGTTTATCCTGATTTTGCTGATCCTGCTGTTGCTGCTGCTGTTGTTGTTGCTGTTGTTGTTTCTGTTGCTGTTGATTCTTGTCTTGCTTTTTCATCTGCTCCTTGAGCTTGATTCGGGCCAGTTCGAGATTATACTTGGCGTCGAGGTCATCGGGATTCAACTCAAGGGATTGCTGGTAAGCCTGTATTGCCTTCTGATAATCCCCCGCCCGGTATTGAGCATTGCCTATATTGTACTGGGCGTCGGCCTCGTGAGCGACATCATCGGTTTTGAGGGAATTCTGAAGTTTCTGCAGCGCTTCTTCGTATTTGCCTTCTTTATACAGCGTCGTCCCGATATTATAATCGAGCTCCGGCGTTTCCGGACGTTCCACTTCAGCCTGATGGTACCAGTCCAGCGCCTTGGAATAGTCCTTCTCCTGATAGGAGGCATTGCCCCGGCCGACATATTTGGAAAAATCATCGGCCCGGCCGATACCCGCCACAAGCAGGAGAAAACCGGTTATGGTAAGGATTGTTTTCATTTATTCTTTATACTCTTTACCTTACGTTTTTCCGAAAGAAAGAACTCGCCGATAATCAGCAATATGGCCAGCGCCAGCGGATACTGGAACCGGTCTTCATATTGCATCAACAGCTTGCCCTCCAGCTCTTTCTTTTCCATTTTCGATATATCGTCATAAACCTTATCGAGTTCCATTTCTCCCGGTGAGGCATTATAATATTTGCCGCCGGTATTTAAAGCTATTTTTTGCAGCGTCATCTCATCGAGTTTGGTGACAATGACTTCGCCGTTTTTGTCTTTCTTATAACCGACCTTGTTTCCATTGCGGTCGGTTATCGGAATCGGCTCACCGGCCGGAGACCCGATACCGATGGTATAAATCCTGACCCCCTCCTTGCGGGCCTCGTCAGCCGCCGCGATAGGATCGGTATTTTGATCCTCACCGTCGGTTAGCAAAATCAATACCTTATGCTTTCTTTCCTTGCCCACAAAAGCCTTGGTCGCCTTGCGGATAGCGTCGCCTATCGCCGTCCCCTGCTGCGGGATCAGCCCGACGTCGATTATATCCAGAAACATTTCTGCCGCCGAATAGTCCAGCGTCAGCGGACACTCCACGAACGCCTCGCCCGCGAAAGCCACCAGCCCGACCCGGTCACCTTTCAGGCGGTCGATAAGCCCGCGCACTTCCTGGCGGGCTTTGGTGATACGATTCGGCGTCATATCTTCGGCCAGCATCGACGACGACACATCGATTGCGATTATTATATCCACCCCTTCCCGCTTCATCATCTCCATATGGGTCCCGCACTGGAGTTGTGAAAGAGTCAGGACCAAAAACAGGACGCCGACTATAAGAAGCGACGCTTTTCCCCCTTGCCGGGCGAAACTTATGTACGGTGAGTTTTTAAGCAGCAGCCAGACATCCCCGAAGCGCGAGAGAATTTTCTTCTTGCGGTTTATGGACCAGATATAAAACAACGCCAGGACCAGTACCAATCCCAGAAGAAATAAATTTTGGGGCAAAGCGAAGCGCATCTATTAAAACTCCTTACGGTATCTTCCTGAAAATCGTCTGGCTCAGCACCATTTCCAGCACCAAAAGGCCCAGACCGAAATATGCAAAAATCAGAAATAGCTCTTTATACTGCACATACTCGTTGACCTTGATTTTGGTCTTTTCCAGCTTGTCTATATCCGAATAAATATTTTCGAGCTCCTGCTCAGAACGGGCCCGGAAATATTTGCCGCCCGTCTTTTCGGCGATTTTGCGCAGCGTTTCTTCGTCGATTTCGTTGGGCATATAAACATATCGCTTGCCGAAAATCGGATCATCCACCGGATACATCGCATTGCCCGGTTTTCCGACGCCGATCGTATATATTTTCACACCCATTGTCTTGGCGACACTCGCCGCCGTCAGCGGGTCGATCTCCCCGGCATTGTTGATACCGTCGGTCAGCAGAATAATCACTTTCGACTTGGCCGGTGACGAGCGCAGACGGTTGACGCAATTGGCAATAGCCATGCCGATCGCGGTGCCGTCCTCGATCATACCGAACTTGACCTGGTCGAGGAAATTCAACAGAACGCCGTAGTCGAGAGTCAACGGACACTGTGTAAACGACGACTTGGAAAAGACCACCAGCCCGATCCGGTCGCTGACCCGCTTCTCGACAAACTTCTTGATCTCTTCTTTTGCCACATACAGACGATTCCTCGGCTTGAAATCCTCGGCTTTCATCGAGCCGGAGACGTCCAGCGCCAGCATGATATCGATGCCCTCCGACGAAACCTCGCGGCTTTCCGTCCCCGCCTGGGGGCGGGCCAGAGCTATAAACAGCGCCGCCAGAGCCAGCGTGCGAAGAAGCGGCAGAACGAATCTGAACCGCGACCGCCCGCTTTTGGCCGAACGCTGGACTATTTTAAGATCGCTGTACTTGATCGTCGCGGCTTTGGCCTTACGGAATCTGAAGGCATAAATCAGCATCCCGAGAATGATCACCAGACCGACACCCAGAATAACATACCCCGATATCGAAATATTGTGGTCGAACAGGGTAATATTATATCCGGCGAATCTAAACATTGACCTGTTCCTCCGTGTCGGACGCCGTATTCGGAATGACAACCGGCGTCATCCGGGACAGATGCAATACCCGGATTCTCTCGACCAGTTCGTTGGCTATATCGAAATCCTGCTGCATCTGTTCATCCGACGGAATCAGTTTGGCGAATTTAACCAGGTCGGCGTGATTCAGAAATTTTTTAAGCGTATCCATTATATCTTCATCTATATCCTCGCCCGTGATTATTTCGAGAAACTCTGTTGTCGTCATATCCAGCACCGGTATTTTATATATCCGGCCTATGTAATCGCGTATGATCTCGGTCAAGACGACATAGTACATCTTGAACTGCCCTTCGGCAGGGTAATTTTTCTCTTTGAGGTGCGCCAGTTTTTCGTAGGCGATCTCCCATGGATCGCGGCGGTCGACAAATTCCTCGGGCTCTTTCTTCGCTCTGAAGAATTTCCAGTAAACGAAGCCGGCGACCAAAAGCACGAATAAACCCGCGGCTATAGCATAGCCCCACCACGGCCAGCCCGATTTGAAGGCAAGCGGTGCTTTGACTTCGCGTATATCGGCCGTATCGGCCCCCTCCGCAATCAGAGATTTCACTTTTATGGAGATCGGTTCCGAAAGCAGGTATTCGACCGTACTGTCCGGCCGCATGAATTCAATCGGTATCGGCGGGATAACATAATCACCGGTCGTGAACGTCGTCAACACGAACCGGCTCTCATTTTGTAGCTGCCCGTTATCGAGATGGGTCACCTGGTCGCTCTTATAATCTTTGACATCGAACGCCCCGAGATTGGCTCCAATCGGCGGCGGGGTCAGGGTAATGTCCGAGTCGTGCACTATTATCAGCTTATAGGTAATCAGGTCACCGATATATATCTCAGAACGATCGACCGACGTCTCCACCGATATTCCGGCGGCCGACTTAACCGTATCCGGTGCGGCCTTGTCCTGCGCCAACACGGACAAGCCTATAATCCAGATGGACAAAATATATAATACTGCTTTTCTCATCTTCTCGTGTGTATCGCTATGTTTCCCGATGTAAACGTGCTGTCATAGCCGGATTTCAACGCTTCGGCGTAAGCCGCCGGAACCCGGTTGACCGTCACCACCAACCGCGGGACTTTTTTGGTTACTTCTTCTTTCAGGTATTCATAATCCGCCAGTTTATAATGCATGTACCCGGCATGATTCAGAGGCAGCGGATACTGGAAACCGAGCAGTTCGGTGTACGGCAGCGGCGTTTGCCCCGTTAAGAACGGGTAGCCCGCCCATTCCGCCAGGACCGTGTCCGTCGACGGTGCGTATTCCAGCATTTTGCCGGTGATTTTCTTTGCCTCGGAAAGACGGTACATAAATTTCCCGCCCCGATAATCGAGAAGGAAAACCCCGATGTACGGTATAATCGACAAACAATAAACCGCCACGACCGCGGCTGCGGCCAGATTTTTGTAATGCACCTTCAACTTCTTTCCGACGGCATCCCATATCGTTTTATAGTGCACACTGCCGACAATTATGGCAAATACGAAAAACTGCTCGACATACTGCCGCAAAATAGGATTGGGGACGAAATAAATAAACGCGATAAGTGCAAGGACCCCCACGGCCATCCCCTCTGGAGCCGTGAGAAGGTCCTTGATTTTGGTCAGTCGGCCCTCTTTAACCATAAGCCAGACCGAAATTCCGGCGAGTGCAAAAACAATGAGCAAATGAGGATCGGCGATTGTCTTTAGGACTAACTGGAGTTTATTGCTTATGATGTATCCCAGCTCTCCACTGTCAGCTCGATGAAGCTGGAACACAAATGTATCGAAGAAAAACCTGTCGTAATCTCTTAATATATACGTCAACGTCGGCAGCGCACCGGGGATCAGAGACAAAAAGAAAACAAAACCGGATTTCAGTTTGTTTTTTGAAATCACCAGAACAGATGCCGCAAACAGGGGCAGTAGCACGATGTATACCGCCCGAAGATTTATCGCGAGCGAAAGAAATATCCCGCTCAATATCAGCCAGGCTAATTTCTGTTTATTATAGTACAACATCCAGTAATAAAATGTTCCGAGCGCCAGCGTCTGCGCAAACGGCAGCGGTTTGTATTCGGAATGCCACGTTAAAACCAGCCCCGAGAAGCAGTACAACCCGACCGCGACCAGAGTCGACGCATTATTCTTTGTCAACCGGCGTACGATCCCGAAAAGAAACAATACTGAAATAAATCCTGCTATCGCCGCCAGACCACGAAGCACCCAGAATGAAGCCCAGCCATTCGTCGCCAGCCTACTGAACGCCACAGGCATCAAGGGCATCTGGGTATAAAAGAAATCGGTATAAAGCGATTTGCCCAACCCGACCATACGCGTGGCGTTCAGATAAAAACCTTCATCCGGGTCAAGCACCCGAAACGACACGAATATTGCCAGCAGGGCGGCGTGCGTTAGAAGCAAGGCTACCAATATGCCGGTCTCTTTTCTGGTCATGTCTATTGTACGTTCTCCTCGAATATCTGCACTTTCTCGATGGCGGCCAGATTGTTGACATAATCCGAAAGCGCCTTCTGAAATTTTTCACGCCCGTAGTCCTGCAAAACGTCGGCTTTGACGTCGGCATAGTCTTTTCCGCCGTACTTATCATTCTTATGGGCCAGGTAGTAATTAAAGACGTCGACTGTGTCGATCTGGTCCGGCGGGATTATATTTTCTTTGATGTACTTGCTGATCACGGCCTGACGGATCACGTCGTTGGCCGCCTGCTGGACCTCCGGATCGTTCTCCATCCCTTTCCGCACCGCGTCCTTGTAAATTAATTGCATCTGGATGTACTGATTGAGAGCCTCGAGTCTTTTCTGCCTCGTAGTATATTCTTTCTGCATATCGGGCGGGAGCTTCTGAATTTCTTTGTCGATCTGGCTTTCATAAACCGGCACATCCCCGATCTTGGCGACCAGCTTCTCCCCTTCGTGGGCGGCGGCCACCGAATCGATATTGACGGCTTTATCCAGCTCACGCTTGGCGTCCATGATATGCCCCATCTTCTCCAGACAGGCGATCAGGCTCTTGCCCGCTTCGGTGAAATACGATCCCTCAGGATAAATCGTGCGGGCTCGGATAAAATAAGCCGCACCATTTTCATAGTCAGACAAACCTTCATAGTACATCTTGCCGATCAGATAGTACAGGTTACCTCTTGTTTTGTCGTCGAGTTTCTTATCGTCCAATATTATTTTATATTCCTCGATGGCGGCCCTGGGCAGATTGTTGTCGGCCAGTTCTCCGGCGAGCTTGCGCTCGGTCGCCTCGCTATCGGACTTTCCGGATTGCGAGCCGCCCGTAATATAGAAAACGACCGCCCCCAGCATTACCAACGAAATAACGAGATTGATCAATCCGACCGTATTCTTGCCGCTTGCCATGTCTATCGCCTCTTTTCCCGCATCTTGAAAAAGTTAATCAAAGGTACGATATATGTCTGGTTGGTGATTATCTGTATAAAATCGACGTTGATCAGCCGCAGCGACCTCTTCAAACCGAGGTTATCAGCCTGGGCCTGCGTCGTGAAATCTCTCCGGAAATCCGCCGACGAGGTATCGATTATAACCGTCTCACCGGTTTCGGCGTCCTCCAGTTCGATCAACCCGACGTTCTCGAACGTAATCTCGCGCGGGTCGGATATCTTCATGGCGATAATATCGTGCTTGTTGTTGGCGATCTGGAGCGGCTTTAAATAATCCTCGGACATAAAATCCGAAATCAGAAACACCACCGATTTTTTCTTGATAACCCGGCTGAAATACTCCAGCGCCCCGGAAATATCGGTCCCCGTCCCGGTCGGCTTGAAATACAAAATCTCCCGCACCAATCTAAGCACGTGGGCCCGGCCCTTCTTGGGCGGGATGTACTTCTCGATCTCGTCGGTGAAAATAATCATGCCGACTTTATCGTTGTTTTTGATGGCCGAGAAAGACAGCAGCGCGCACAGTTCCGCCGCGGTTTCCTCTTTGTACCGTTCGCGGGTGCCGAAATGCCCCGACGACGACATATCAACCAGAAACATGACCGACAGTTCGCGCTCCTCGCGGAACTTCTTGACATGCGGATAGCCGGTGCGGGCCGTGACATTCCAGTCGATCAGGCGGATATCGTCACCCGGCTGGTACTGCCGAACCTCTTCGAATTCCATACCCTGACCCTTGAAGGTCGAATGGTACTCACCCGAAAACAGGTCGTTAACCAGCCGCTTGGTGCGAATTTCGATACGCCGTATATTTTTGAATATTTCTTTCTGGTCCATAACGATCTTGCAAATTACGGTACTTCAATGGTGTCGAATATCTGTTTCACCAGATCGTCGGCGCTCTTCTCTTCCGCTTCCGCTTCATAGGTTACGATAATTCGGTGCCGCAGCACGTCGGGTCCGACCGCCTTGATATCCTCGGGCGTGATATATCCGCGCCCCCTTAAAAAGGCGTGAGCCTTGGCGGCCAGGTTCAGATAGATTGTGGCACGCGGCGACGCACCGAAAGATATCATATCCTTCATGTTACCCAGGCCGTACTTTTCAGGCTCGCGTGTGGCAAAGACAATATTAAGAATATACTCTTTGACTTTGTCGTCGACATAGATGTCGGTGACTATCTTCCTCACCCGGATTATATCCTCGGGCGTGACGACCTTGTCGACAGTATACTTCTGTCCGGTCGTCATGCGATCCATAATTAGCCGCTCTTCTTCCGGCGTGGGGTACGTCACCCTGAGCTTCAGCATGAAGCGGTCCACCTGCGCTTCGGGCAGCGGGTAGGTGCCTTCCTGCTCGATCGGGTTCTGGGTCGCCAGCACGAGAAACGGTTCGTCAAGCTTGAACGTGCTGTCGCTGATTGTCACCTGCCGCTCCTGCATCGCTTCCAGCAAAGCCGACTGCACCTTAGCGGGAGCGCGGTTGATCTCATCGGCCAGAATTATATTGGCGAATATTGGACCCTTCTTGACCGTGAATTCCGACTTCTGTGGATTGTAAATCATGGTCCCGATCAGGTCGGCCGGGAGAAGGTCCGGCGTGAACTGCAGGCGCTGGAATTTGGCATCGATCGTATCCGACAGCGTCTTGACCGTCAGCGTCTTGGCCAGACCCGGAACACCTTCGAGAAGAATATGTCCGTCGGCCAGAATTCCGATCAACAGCCGCTCGATCATGTACTTCTGTCCGACTATAACGGTATTAATCTGCGATGTCAGCTTCTGGACAAATTCCGATTCCTTTTCAACTATCTCCTGGATTTGTTGTATGTCTTTATCCATGTTACCTCCGTCCGGTATATTCTCAAGACTCCCGGAACGCTTTATTTTTGACGATATTTTCTATTTCACTTGCCAGCCTTAACGCTTCGCCCGGCGATCCCGTTCCCGGCGCGAATTTCTCTTTCTCCGCAAGCTTCAGCCATCCCATCAACTGCTCTTTTTTGGCTTCCGGTATATTGGAATTTCCAAGCTTGTCCCCAACCGCTTCCAGCGTAAGACCCAGCAGATCGAGATCATACATGTTTTCTATATAATGAAGCAGTGCTTTATATAGCCTCGTGAAGAAAGCCTGACGATCCCCGGCGACCTCTTTTTTGATTCTTTCGATCTCGGCCAAGAGTTCATCGTCCACTGATAAAACGGGCTCTTTGGGTGCTTTATTACGATAGTGTAATATTATAAACACGCCCGCACCCGAAAATATAATGAACAACCCGATAATGACGTACCAGACAATATGGCTGCTTTTAGCTTTCTTGACCGCCGCCGGCTTGGCGATCACGACATTGAACTCCTGCGTCTCCAGCTGCCCCGGTATCGAATCCGGCATGGCGACATAATCCAGAGTAATCGGATATATTACACCCTGACCGGCCTCGATCGGCTTGAAGGTGTACTTATACGTGCGCGTGGTTACTTCGGCCCCATTCTCGATATTGCTGGCGATCTTCGAGGTTGTCCCGAGAACTTTTAGCCGGTCGGTTTTTGGTAATGAAAATATTTTAAAACTGTAATCCCGAAGATTACCCGTCCATTTGACCTGGATCGTTAGACTGACCGTTTCATCGAATTTGATATCGGCCTTGTCGAGCTCGGCCGACAGCGACAGATCAGAACCCCATAGAAGGGCCGGAAAGGCTATAGTAGCCGCAATCAGAATGTATCGGGCTGTCTTGAATGCAACGTTCATTTATCAAAAAACCGAATCGAAATTAAACTAATCTCTTAACACATTCTCTTTCTTGCTGTTCGCTCAACATAAGAACCGAATGTTTTATACAGCGCGTCTCATTTAAGGTTGCAAAATATTTTCAGGCCCTGCCCGCCAGAAAGGCGATAAGTCCAACCACCATAAGACCTTTTAAAATCTGGCCGATTATAGCGTATTTCCGTGGATTTTTCGATATTTTCAGCCAAACCATAAGACCCAGCATCGGCAAATCGACCCCAACCAATACTATCCAATTGAAAACCACGCTGTAGAGACCCAATACAATTGCCATTACAGTCAAAAATAAGACGACGGCATATACGGTCAAAATCATGTATTCTATTGTCATAGCCGGGAACACCGTCGGAAGCGTCTTATACTGGGCCTTCAAATCGCCGTCGAAATCGGCCAGGTCCTTCAGCATCTCGCGACCCAAATGAAATAGAAAAGCGAAAATGGCCGGAGCGAATGTCTCGGTCACCATATACGGTTGAGGCAGTTTTACCGCAAGCCCTCCGGCGATAAAAGTCAGGGCTCCAAGCAACGACACTGCCAGATTGCCCAAAAGCGACGTCTTCTTCAGACGGAAATTATAGACGACCAAAACCAGCAAAGAAAAAACTACAATTCCAGCGAACTTGAGATTTATAGTCAGCGCGACTGCAATCCCCAGCCCGCCCAGAATCCAGAAAGCCAGGACTGCCACGTAGGCGGGAAGGGCGCCCGACGGCAATACCCGCCTCGGATGGTTCTTGCGGTCGACCTCGATATCCAGAAAATCATTGAGGGCGTTTCCGGCGGCGCACACGAAGGCGGCGCACAACGACGCCAGCGCCAGGTTTAACTTATCGAAGGAACCGTACGACAGATAGCCGCCGAGCCAGACCCCGGCCGCCGCCATCAGGCAGTTGTGTACCCTCAATAATCGGATCAAATACCAGATTTTCGCCACGGTCCACGATAGTGATATAACCGTCCGTATGTCAACAATTTAAAATTGGCTGGAAAGTTGGACATTCAGCCTTGGCTGATCAAAAGCCGAATCCTCACCCCATGCGAACGACAATCCCAATCGACCGGCACTCGACGACAAAGACACGCCGAACCCGAAGCCCCAGCGGTCAAAGGATTTCCTGACCGGTTCGCCCGAGGTCCCCTCTTCGACCCGCTCAAAATAAACACCGTCGGCGAAAGGATAAAAATAATCGCTTTCTGAAAAGAACACCCGCCATTCGTGACTCAGCCCGACCACTCGCTCGGCCGCGAACTGGTCGGTTCGGTATCCGCGAAGCGTCCCCGGTCCGCCGATAAGATACAGCTCCGATAGCGGAAGGAAATCTTCCGAGCTTTCTATGTCTTTGAAAGTCAACGATAAGGAACCCGAAAACCCGGAAATTATTTTGGCCTGCACGCCCGACCGGATTTCGGCCCGGGTATCGTTATAAATCTTTCCGACTGCGAGGCTGTCTTCCCCCGGAGCCTGATAGGCACGTCGTGAGTACGATATCGTCCAGGCGAATTCTGTCTGAATCGCCGGCTCCCGCTCTGCCATGATCCGCCCCCAATCAATTCCCAGCGCGGCTTTGTACGCCCTAAACGCTTGTGCCGACGGGTCAGCCGGTTCGACGTTCTTCCAACCGACCGCGGCATTCAATTCCAGCGATTGCGACAGCGATTGATAATAGCTTCCGTTCAGACTGAATTCATAAAAATAATCCCGGTAGTCACGCGTTTCCAGCGCACCGTTGATAAATCCCGGTCCCGAAATGAAAATCGGCTGGCGGAATGATACATTGAAAATAGAATTCTTCTGATCGCGACGGTCGACAATAATCTCACCCCGGCGTCCGTGACCCAGGAAATTCCGGGCGATAAAATCAAGATAACCGATAAACGTCCCGCCGTTATCCGGGATATAACCCGCCGCCCCGTTGAAATAAAACTGCTTTTTCTCTTTAACAGGGAGCAACAAACGGCTGCCCAAAAATCCCGGCTCGGGGACTATCTCCGGCGCTCCGGACAGTTCCAGATAATCCAGCTCTCGCAGGCTGTTAACCGTCCGCTCCAGACTTTCCGGCCTTAGCGTATCGCCACGTTGCACATACAAGTACTTTTCCAGATGTTTCGCGTCGGTTTTGCGTAAACCCGGAAATTCGATGTCCGTCACGACTGTCGCCGGACCCTGATTTATTCTCATTTCGACATCAAGCAGGCTGTCTTTTATTATTGTACTATCTATTAATATTTCCGCAAAATAGTACCCTCGGCCTTTATTGGTCTGCAAAATCGAATCAAGAATGCTCTCAAAGAGACTATTTTCGATATATTGCTTTACATGCAGCGTATCGGTTGCATCACCCGTGATCGCAACTACTTCGCTCAACTTGAATCTCGGCCCGAACTCGATATTGTACGACGCCGAATCGCCTTTTTTCTGCGATACTTCGGCCTTTAGAAATCCATTATTAATTAAATATATTTGAAGCGTATCTTTGATGCCCTCACCCTTAAATCGTGATACAAACTTTTTAACAGACTTCTGCCACGGCGACGTGCCGTCCAGGAACGAGACATCGGCGCTTT
>CAZMWI010000006.1:15427-20497 GCA_964569945.1 uncultured Ignavibacteriaceae bacterium | reverse complement strand
TCCCGTACTTTTCAAATCCTGCCTGTAGCCTGAAATCTTTATGGTCGTCTCACCACCCGGGAAAAGCCTCAATATCGGGCTTATTTCAGCGATTACCTGTCTCGACTCGGGCCCACTGCGGTCGTCGGCCTTGCGGAACGACACCCCCGCCGACACCTGCCCGAACCCGGTTTTATATATGGCACTCGCCCCCGTTAAAAAGCCGTCGATATTTTCGACCACTGCGAAATAGCTGTCGCTGAAATATTCGAAATAGCTGAAATCCTGCTCGAACAGCCAGTTGTCATATCCCTGCCTCAGCTGGGTCGTGAACCTGTCGTCATAGCGTTTGTACGACTGCCCCGATAAAAGCCGGTCTTCGTAATTGTACGATACCGCGAAATTAAGAAAATAATAACCCGGATATTGCAGGGCTTTAAGCTCTCCCGAGTAATCGAGCCTACGGTTCAAATATTTTTTGCTTCCATTGGAATAAAATGGCAGCAGCCAGGCCCAGTCGCGCGACTGGTCCGCCAGCAAGTCTTCTTTACTGTTCGAATTCAGACGGACATACAAATCCGTCGGATTATAAACGAGCTGAAACGCTTTTTCCCCCGACTTCACCGCCGCCCGGTCTGAGCGCACTTCTTCGATTCTTATGAAATTCCCCTCGGGATCGGGTATGTATTGCCCGTTTTCAAGAATATATTGCCCCTGCCCCGATTCCACCTCTAAATACGTAATCCCGCGCTCGTAGCGGTTCTCATCGGAAATGGTGTACGATGTACTTACCGTTATGTTATGCCTGACAGGGTTGTATGTCGTCCCGACCCGCGCCAAAAGCTGAGCTTCTTTGTGACCGGTTTCCGAATATCTCTGAGCCGTGAGAAATATGTCCGAACGAACCGGGCCGTACATTAATGACGATCCCAACTCACCCCTGATTCGATGCCGACGGTTCAGCCACTGGCCGTTCAGCGTATCTTCATCATAGACCGAAACCGCCAGCGAATGGGCCAGCCAGGATAACCTTGCTTCATAGTTATATTCGGTCGTCCCCCTCGGCTCCCCGGTATACTGGTTTTCGCGGCGATCATATTTAAAAGCCGTTGACAAATTTGCCTTACCAACCGGCCGAACGGTCACCCTCGTATCGACAATATCACCCCACCCGTCGCGGTCAATATTAGAAGAATCCAGGCTCGCGTTAAGATGCGTGTATGATATATATGACAGTGCACCATCTTCATCCAATTTCGACAAAGCCAGCGTGCCGTACCCCGATTTAAATTGATTCTTGTACTCCAGGTACCCGGCGTCGGTATAAATATTAAAATTGTTCAACACACCCATAACTCCACCGGCCGTCGCCCGGTAGTCATCCCCCGCAGGAACCAGGCCCAACGGAATCAAATATTTCCGGTCAAGATCGGCCCGGTTCAGTCTTTGGTATGCTTTAAAATTTCTCTCGATAAGTTCTGCTCCCACCCTGAATCCGCTCGTACGTGCATCCAATAGGGGCATTACACCAGAACTCACTTCACCGGAATAACGCCGACCGATATTATTGCCGTCGTTCAGAGTCGAAAACAGGTTTTGGTCAATATTGGACTGCCCTACTGACAAAGACGTCGTCAACCCGCGTACCGGCCGCAGTGCCAAAGACGTCTCGAGATAATCTTCCGATGACGGCACCGGGATAGTTACAAGCGGCAAATAATCTCCCAATCCCGTCCCGACATAGCGATACACGTTGCCGCCGTCGTACACATAATCGCCGGTTCCGGATTCGACCGCAGAAAAGCTTACCCGGTAATCGCCATTGCCTTCACCGACATATTCATAGTACACTTTACCGAACGAATCGGTCCGTTCAACATAATCGCCCGCCGGATCGGGCACGACGCCGCTTTTATAGCTCTGTGAGACCGAATCTCCGACCGCCTGCAGCCGGGCGATGTCTTCGGCGCTCAATTCACCTGACTCGATTCTGTTCTTGTCGTCACCCTCATGAATGAAATTGACCGCAAAAGTCGCCACCGAATCGTCGAGCGCCGTCCCACCTCCGAGATTATAGTACAGCCGGTCGTAATTTTCCGTGACCGGCTCGAAGTCAATCTCGACACGCGAGCGCGAGTCTATCGGCCGACGAGCCGTAAACGTAACCGACGCCCCAGGATAATCCATAATATAATCTTTATCGCCGCCGTGCTCCAGAAGCTGCCCGTCGAGCCAGATGCGTTCCGAACCGGGCACGATGGGCTTGATCGTATTTCCCGAGCGAATCCGGTACGGTCCCTGGTTGCGGTCGGTGCCATAGAACTTGACCGACCTAAATGTCCCCCTCGGCCTCGCCACCGCCGCTTTGACCAAAGCGTGATAGGTATTAAACTGCGCCGTCATTCCAGAAACCTGTTTCATGAGGGGTCGCCCGAATTCGGATTTTTCCGTAATTTCCAGATTTCCCACGTCGGCCCGGAATTTGTTCGATTTAACCGTAAGATACAGCTTGTCCAGCTCGCTCAACCGGCTGTTGAGGGTGCCGTACGAGGGATCGTAACCACGGTCGCTCAACGAACCGCTGATCTCCAGTCCCGGCTTCAATTCCCCCTTCAGCCGCAAATCAAGAGTCTGGCTGAACTGCGACCCTCCGCCCGTCTGAGACAACAGCGAAAATTTCTTGGCGCCGGAAATATCCACCGCCGCTCTTTCGGCCGGTTTTGTGGTTTCAATCCCGGGCCCGGTATTGCCCGGCAATACGAGATTAAGCGATGGCGTTTGCGGCGCCACCTCGGAACCGTATCTTCGCTTCAGCCAGGACGGAAGAGGCGTATATTGCACATACAAAGTATCATCGGGCCGAAATGCACGACTCAGCCTGAGCACCGAATTCGTATAATCCAGATCATAATCGACGTCGCGGATAAGAATTGAACTATCGAGCCGGAGACTATCGCTGCCGGGCACAATCATGCCGTTGTACAGCTTAAGAACAGGTTTAAGATCGGTCCCCGTATAAACCCCGGTTGCGGCTTGCACGGAACAGACGAAAAGTACTATTATAAATACTATTCGAATTATATGGCGCGGTACGGTCATCGATGACCCCGGCCATCACTGTGAACGAAGTATTTTGAAGACAAGAACGCGGTTGTTCCCGGTATCACTGACAACCAGCCTGTCATTGGGAAGGACTGCCACGTCAAACGGATGCAGAAAATCATAACCTTGCGGCGACGAATCCCGGTCGGCGGCAAAAATCAAATTACCTTTATAATCGAAGCAGTAAACTCCGTCGAGAGCGGCATCGACCACCCAGATAAAACCGCCATTGTCCACGTCGAGCCCCTGCGGTTTTTTGAGGATTCCATCGCCGATTTTTCTGTCATAAAAACCGGTCGCATCGAAAATCTCGATATGACGATTTATGGCATCGCTGACCAGTATGTCTTTATCCCTGTCCAGACAGACCCCCTGTGGCTGGAGAAGATAGCCATTGGAATTTTCCACACCGCCGATGAAGTGGTCGAAATTGCCGACATTGTTGAATACCGCCAGACGGCCTTTGACCGGATCGGCGACAATTATCTCACCGTACTCATTGACTGCCAGACCGGCCGGGCTGCCGAATACCTGGTCTCCCGTGGCTGCCAATAGATCGAGCCGGTCGACAAAATTCAGATGAGAATCGAAGATCGAGATATCGTTGCCGCCGGTCTCGGAAATGTACACATTAAGGTCGTTGTCTACGGCCAAATAAGTCGGACCGTTCAATTGCCCCGAGCCAAAACCGAACCCACCGGTTTCCCGATGTGGAGATAAATCGTTTAAGAATTTCAAGAGGCGGCTGTTTTGTGAATCGATCAGGTATATGGAACCATTGCCGTCACCCGCAATGCCTTTGGGAGCGCTCAGTTCCCTTCCCAGCACCTTTCCTTCAATCGTTCCAATCAATGTCAATCCCGACGGCTTAATACCGGGCGCCTGGGATTCTGATTTATTCCTGGGAGGGGTACAACCTGCGAGCACATTTATTGAAAATACGAGCAGAAAAAGGACGGGCTTTAAATTCATCAAAAATTCTTAACTACGGTTATATGTACCTTGGGATTACTCCCGAACGGATTACCCGAGAACTTAAAATCGACACCGCCGAGAAATCCCAGGTAATCGTCGTTCATATCTTTATCGCGGTCTTTCTTCTTTTGGTTCACTTTTCGCAGCAGGCGAAACGTATCTATCGACGCCAGGATTCGGTTGGCCACCGCCGCACCGATCATGAATGTGGCGTTGCGTATGGCCGCTTTCGAGGCATTACGGATACTCCGGTATTCGTCGCGGTTGGTCTCGCTGTCCCACTTCCAGTCGTACTCGGGCGTGTCCGGATAGTACATCCGGTCCGGAAAATCGGCCAGTCCCCGACCGTCGAACTCCTCGCGGCTGTCATAAAAAGTCAGTGTCCGGTAAAAATCATCACTCTTGTCCGACGGGTCGATGCCGGCGTGGACGGTGGCGTAATTGTGATAATCGTCCTCTTTCCATTTACCGTAAATATAAAAAGCCGCCGCCCCCAGCCAGGCCGCCGCTTCGGCGCCCATAAAGACCTCGCCCCGGCCTTTTTGATTGATATAAAAATGTCCGGCACCGGGGAAAAGCAGCGACAGTGCAATCGCCTTGGACTTGGAATAATGCTTGCCGGCGAGATAAGACTGGTCCTGCGACGTCGGCGCCAGAGAAATTACGGCGTTTCGATTCATGGAAATCTGTGTTGCCTGTGCCAACTGCAGGTCAATTTTGGATTGCGGCAGGTCGATTTTCGCCGATGCAACCCCGGCACCGAGCACGACAACAAGTATTATGAACGATAATAATTTCAATGCGCCAAATTTCATTTCTTCAATCCCATTAAAAGTGATACGTCAATCTCATGATCGGGACTTCTTCCACCTCGGAAAACTTTTTCACCTCGGCATTGAGCGAAAGCCAACTGTCGCCGGTTTTGCTCTTATTGAACCTGTTGGCCGCCAGGGCGGCATCGAACGCCGAAAGCAGATGGTTTACCATCGCCACGATTATGAACCGGTTGGCATG
>CAZMWI010000006.1:0-15327 GCA_964569945.1 uncultured Ignavibacteriaceae bacterium | reverse complement strand
TCGTTATGATATTTGATATAACCGACCCACGAGCCTACCTCTACCGCCACCATGAGCACCGGCTTGACGAAATTCGACCGGGCATAGTACTGTCCCCAGCCCGGGACAACGAGCGACATCAAAAATGCCTTCTTGGGCGATTTGAACTCGTACTTATAAATATCATCCTTGGACTCGGTCGAGAATTCGTCCAGTCCTTCATCATCCGACGCCGCCAGCATTCCCTGCTGCGACAGGCTGGTATTCCTGACCGTTTGTATTTCCCGCTCCAATACACTTTGAGGCAGTTCCACGGCCATCGATAATCCTGCCGCCAGTACTACAAAAAAACCTGCGATAAATAGCACCTTCTTCATTAACCATGCCCTTTCTACTTAACGATTGCTATATCAGTGTAATTAGAGCTTTCCGAGCCGCTAATATTCACTTTTACTTTACAACGATATATTCCGGTGGGCAGCAATGAAAGATTTAATTGTCTTTCATTGCTGGTCCCGCCTTGTCCATTGAATTCATCTTCATATACCAGAACACCGGTCAAATCGAACAGCCTGACCGCCACGCTGGCGTTTCCCCCGACGAAATAACGAAGCTGCGTCAGACCGTCGAGGGTCGGATTAGGATAGCAGTACAAACTGTCGGCCGGAAAATCGGTCGTCGCCGCCAACGGCTCGATAATATTATCATTGCTGAATTCCAGCGATCCGTCGGCCCCGCCGCCGTACATCGCCCAGTCGGCTTTGTCCTGATTGAACCAGACGTCGTACGAATAAAACCAGCCGTCCGCACCAAGAAAGCCCAGGCCGCCCCGGTCGGTTTTGGAAAACACTACCGGTGACCCGACGTCGTTGGCCGCCACCGGGACAAATCTTCGGCCCCAGTTCCAGTTAAACGTCAATATCGAATCGGCCCCGATATTCCCGGCGTTGATCGGGAAATTGTGCAGGCGGTGCGGTCCGAGCGCATAAAGATTACCGTTGGTCGTCACGACCATTACGTCCTGGTGTCCGTCGTTGTCTATATCAGCCACCACCGGCGCCGAAACTACCGTTTCATCCGAATAGCTGCGGTCGATCGTGGCCGGGAAATCGGTCAGCAAAGTCAAATTCCGGTCGAGCGCATAGACCCGGTTGGAACCCGACAGAATTATATCGGCATAACCGCTATTGCTCAGGTCGGCGATAACCGGATTGACCGTTATCGAATCATCGAGGTACGTCTCAATATATGAAAACGTCGGAGTGACATTTGTCGTATCCACGGTTACTACCTTAACGTGCCCCTGCGGCGTAGCCACCACTATTTCCGGCTGTCCGTCGCGGTTAAGATCGACCGTAACGGGACCGAAATGGAACGGCCCATCGAGATCATACGAGGTCATCTCAGCATCTTTTTTAATATAGTACAACATCACGTACGAACTATCCCCGGCCAGCACGGCATAATTTTCACCGGCCGTGCTCACACCATACGGCTGCGGTTCATGAATCTCCGGATATGCAACCGGTCGTTCGCCGGTTTCCGAATAAGTGAACAGCTGTTGTGTTGTATCGGATGACATTGGGTGGTAGACTAAATAACTTAAAATAGAATCTTTGAAAGCACACCAGACCATAACCCCCGTTTTGGAATCGCTGAACAACAGGCCCGGCCTCCCATCGGCCAGGCTGTCATCTATCCCGCTATAATAGACTCTTGCATACGATGTATTGCCCAGCGGACTATACGTACCCACGGCAATAAATTTATCTCCACCGAGACCGAAATCACCGGCCACCGGCCCGGCCGTAATCAGGTAATTTTCTTTTTGGAACAGCGGCAGCTGCGCGGAGTAGGATACCACCGAAGAATAAACGGAATCGAATTCAGGCGTCCCGGTCGTCCAAAAGTCCGTGCCGTCGGTATTGACGGCGTTAATATAAATGCCCGAGACAAAAACAATCTCATCGTTACCGTCGTTATCGAGGTCCGTCGCAATAGGCGAAAAACCCAGTCTCGGATAACCGCCCCGGCGCGGAAAACCCATTGACATCAAATCGTGGCTGAAATCACAGCTCATGGTCAACCCGGAAGCGGAGACGTTTTCGACAAAGACGTCCGAATTGGCGCCGCTGAAAGTTTCCGATGGAGGCACACTGGTCGGGGTGAAAGACGTATTATTGCCGGCATAGTACATATCTTCCTGCTTCCCGACATATCCGATCGTATAATAGCCCCGCCCGAACTGCTGTATCCCGTCGGCTTCGACCAGTTCGATAAACGGCTCATTGGGAAGAATCTGCAGAATATTGGCGTCGAAGAAATCCATCGTGATGCCGCCAACTGTCGTATCGCGCGCCGCAATCGCTTCGTTGACATGCCAGATAAGCATCCCCGATCCCGGCAGGAGGACGTCATACTCGCCGGTCAGGACGAGACTTGTGTCGATCTCCAGCGGGTCGAGCTGAAGGGTATCGAACACGGCTTTCCCCGGCCCCTGGATAACACCGGTCGTCTTGTCCGCAATCGGGTTGGTCGGTTCGCCGTCAATGTCTTCCTGACGATTTTCAAGCAGAAAATATTCCTGCTCGTTTATGGGTATTTTTGCAATTTTTACATTATCCGTGTACATCATTTCCGCGGCCAGTTCGATAGGCGTGTTTTCGCGATAAACGACCGGTTCCTGAAAACCGAGATACGCCCGCGACCACGCCATCGGCCCCACCGGGAAAACATCAGATACCAGCCGTACCGTGTACTGATCGCCAATCGCAAACGGCAGCTGTATTACGGTCCCGCGCCCCATGTTATCCATCAAAGCAAAATCACCGACTCTTGTCAGCGGCGGGTTGGTTCCGGTATTATACAAATCAACCAGTCCGAGCTGATGTCCGTACTCATGCGCCAGAACCGCATTCATGGCAACCACCCGGCCGTCCTGACTGGCCGCTTCGGGAAAGACCACCGCGTCCTTCACCTGGTATGCCCCACCGTCGACGTCGACATAATAATCCGAGCCCAAAAAGACATTGGCGGTATACAAATCGTGCGGAGTGTTTCCCGCCACGTCGTTCTGCCGGTCTGATCCGGCGTGTATTAGGAAGTATGAATCATAGTCACCGAACGTGACTTCATCATCGTTGGCATCCACGAGTTCGACGCAGTCTATGACATACTGGCCCAGACCCTGATTAGGCGCCTCCGCCCCGTAATAGTCCATTGTATGAGGCAGATGATACACCGAATCGTACTGGCTCGGAAATACGTCGTACTCTATAGTCAGCAGGCTGTCCGAAATCGCCTTATAGTAATTATCGAGCGCCGCCATTTCCTTTTCGAAATATTCTTTATAGTGCGGCGACGGATCAATAAGATGCCCTTCTTCTTCGAAAAACTGTATCGTATCACGGGTATCGAATTTTCCGATGCCCGTCGTCAACGGGTCGGTGTCCGCCTCGAAGTCGAATCTGAGCACGAGGACGTGCAGCGTTTGAGGACCGGACCAACCGAGGCTCTTCGACGGCAACCGCCAGGGATTGTCTCGCTTCAGGCCCAGAAGATTGCGTTTCGACGGCCCCCCGATGCGGGCAATGGGGCCGGACGAATACGGACTGGGCGCGTGACCGACAACTTCCGCGGGCGCTTTGCCCTCCGATTTCAGAAGTTTATAGCTGCCCGAGGCCGTTGCCGACGATCCTGCCAGCAACAGCCCGGCGCAAAGAATTAAGATGCAAGTCCTATTTTTCATCATCCCGATAATGTCCCGCTAAATCCCGACTGACAACGACAGTCTCATGGTATTAGCTAACGGAACATTGTCGTTTGAAGGAATATAAGCAAAGTCAAAATTAAATAATTTATAGGCCAAACCGAAGCCGAGCGTCGGCGTCTTCACCTCACCCTCGCGGTCATAAATATAACCGGCACGGAAGGCTATAAACGACCCATAACGGTATTCGGCGCCCATATTGTAAATAATCTCTTTCAATTCCGTGGAAAACGGATCATTCAGCCCGACCAGAGATTTGTTCATCTCGGCCGTCAGCAGAATATTATTATAATCCGATTTCACCAGATAAGTCGACAACCCGATCGCCAGGTTCCGCGGCAGCGGGTCGGCCTGGGCCACGTCGATATACGCAATATCCGGGCCGAGGTTGGTCACCGCAATACCGAGATTCCAGCGGTCGCTCATATGGTACAGCAGACCAACGTCGAGGGCCAGACCCGTCGATGTGCCGCTGCCCTGTTCGGCTCCGGCGCCCTGATCGGACAGGTGCGAATAAATAATCTTGGCCGAAACACCACCGCTCAAATTCGGAGTCAGCGGAGTTCCATAGGACAGAGTCAACGCCACGTCGAACGCGGAAAAATCTCCGAGTGGATTGCCCGTCGGGTCCGTCCGGCTGATATTGCCGTACGACAGGAAAGTAATGTTTCCTCCGAGCGTCCCCCATTCGGGAATATTCTGGACAAAGGAGAAAAATTCATAATAAATATCATTAGCCAGTTCGGGCAGCCAGTTGACATGCATCATCGTGACCTCGCCCTTGGCAGCCGCTCGCACCATTACCCGGCGCGACGTCGCAAACCACAGGTTGCCGTCGTGCTCTTCTACAGACAGCGTATTACGGCGAGACAAATCGCCTTCATTGTATCGCGCCCAACGGTATTCATAGTAAATGGTTCCGCTCTCGGTAGCGAAGTAGACCTTCTTTTCGGAGGCGTTGATATCGTGGATCCGGGCCCCGGCCGGGTTGGCATAGCGAAGGATTTCCTGTCCGGCCACGAGTGTATCCGAATCGAGGTCGTTGACCGAACGAATAATATGGGCCAGGCGTTCGGCGCGAGTCGAATCTCCGCGTACCTTGTCGAGACAGTAATCGTATACGGTCGTATTTTCCTGAATTTTCTCGGTCGTATATCCGTAACGGTGCCACTGCCTTGAATCATAGCGAAGCAATCCGAATTCAGTTCCAATCCAGAGCCGTCCGGACTGATCGACTTCCATGTCGGTTATTTCGTAAGGAATACCCGACGTATACGGTATCCTGACAATATGTCCGATCGCCGCCGTGGAATCGGTGCCCGCCTCGGCATTTACGGAAACGCTGTCCGCCGCCTTTAATGTCGAATCACCGGGCTCCTTCATGGGCTCCTGGGCAAGCACGTGCCCGAGCGAATCGGTCTCGACCGCGGGAGGCATCGCACTCATCGAATCGGGCGTTATTGGCTCTTTATTGAGAGCTTCTATTTTGTCGATGTACAGATTGTGTTCCCGCGCGGTGCCGAACAGCTTGATGCCGTTGTAAATCGATTCGTAATCACCGCGGAGAACGTCGTTATACTCGAAATAATTTTTCCATTTGGACCCATCGAAATGATACAGGTCTTTATCGACGATGGTCCAAACATTGTCTTTACCGCCGGCAGCCACGCCGCCGACGTTTCCGGGCGGAAGACCATCGGTAGGGCCAAAATAGGTAAAACCGCCATTGGCGTATCTTACGAGTCCGTCGGTGGACATTATGAAAGTACCGAAGTCGAAAGCCTTGATCCCGGTAATGTTCACTTTGGGCATGCCTTCATTTTCGCCGAATCTCTGCCAGGAATCGCCGTCATAACGATATATTTCCGAATCGGTGGCGACCCACAGATACTGATTGTTGGCAGCCAGGTCGACCAGCGCCCCTTTGAAATTGATATCGAAGGGAATCGTAATGTCTTCCGGCATGTACTTACGGTGCGCCCTTTTCAGTGCAAAAAAGAGTTTGTCTTCCTCGGACTCGCTTATAACCGAATCCTTCATAGCGTCGGCAAAATAATCCGAAGCCTGCTTCAGAGCATCCCAGTCGATCAGGACGTCGTTGTATGCATCTCTGATCGCCGTCAGCGCCGAATCAATATCTTTCGTCACTTCCGAACTGTCCGGAAGAGCTGCCCGGATGTTCGCGGCGATAGTGTCTATTTTCTCAACGTTGTACGGATTATTGGCTTTACCCAGTTTATCCATCAGGGCCGGAAGTTCCTTGTCAGCGGTTTCACCGACCAGCCCTGTATATTGAGCCAGCTTGGCGGCGGCCGATTCTCTTGGTTGGGTTTCGACCGTTTCGCCTTTTTTCCAGTCGCCATGCTGATATCTGAGCAAACCGGCGTCGCTCAAAACCCAGATGTCATACTTCTCATAGCTTTGACCGGAACTGCGATTTCTGAAACTAGCGATCTTTTTGACGGGCCGATACTGCTCCGGCACGTCGACCGAAAGCCATTTGTACGACAGAGGGTACGTACCCAGTCCAGCCGGATTCCAATGCGTCGCGGTGGCGTCGTCGGCTACGGCCACGAATGCCTCGCCCATACCGGCAGCACGAGCACCGGCGGCGATACGCAAAAACAGCACGGCCGCACTTGAAACATCCGCATGCGAGGCGGGAACGACCGCGAGAGCCGTGACGACGGTGAGCATCAGGATCAACAATTTTTTCCGCACGATAAAACCTCCAAAAGGATTAATTGATTACGACAACTTTACCGAAAGACTCGACCTTGTCCCCGTTCGCTTCTGCAACGGCGGTGGCCTTGTAAATATATGTTCCGGTGGCCACCCGGTCGAGGTCCTGGTCTCTTCCATCCCACGTATAAAATTCCCGGAAACCGGCCGGGACGGAATTCCTTCTATAACTCAATATTTTCTTTCCGGATAATGTAAATATCTCCAGTTTAACCGATTGCGCGGGCGACGACAAATTGAACGAGAAAATGGTCGATTCATGCATCGGATTTGGGTAGTTCAGCAAATCCGTCATGACCATCTGGCCCGTTTCAAGTAGATCGGCGGCAAAATCGACTTTTGAAGAATTATTGGCATTATCCCAGGCTTTGACACTGAAAGTGTGCTCGCCGGGAACCAGGCCGTCAAGATTATAAACTGCCTGCCCCATCGTGTAACTGTCTGACATATATGTAAATAGATCGGTTAAATTGACCACGTCCTCCAGTTGATTATCTACAATCAGGGTAATTCCATGACCCGCTCCGGACGTCAAATTTATGCCCGACGGATCGGATATGGTCAGAACCAGGGGCTCGCCTGCGTCGACATTATCGCCGGAAATGAAGTTTTCCCGATCAGAAAAAGTGAAGTCTATGGAGGGCCCCACATTATCCGTGGTCGCCGAAATTTGCTTGTCGACAGACAGGGAATCGGCCAAACCCAGCGCATCAGCCTGATCGGAGGCCGCATAAGTCGAAATCTTGGCCCCGTTCCCGCCGTAGCCTATATCAAGTGGCGTAATGAAAGAAAAGGCAAAATCGCCGCCCGTAACATCGGTTTGGCCGCTGTAAATCCTCGGCCCCGTTATGGCATAGGTAACCGAATCGTTGAACTGGCCCTGGCTGTTGTATATGGTATACTGTTTCTTTAATTCCGAATCATAAACGGTTATATCAACGTTTCCGTCAAAATTTACGGGCTCGCCGCTGCCTTTTACGACAACCGATCCCGATATATCGTATTTCTGAAGAGCCACCAGAGTATCCGGATAATCGCTCAGGGCGATTTCATATTTCGGAATACCGAGCCTCAGAAAAGGATCGCCGAAAAACACGTACGCCCGGTCATTGTCTCTCTTGAACGGCACATAGCCGCCGCTATACTGTCGGAGCAACTTTCCGATATATACCGCCTGGCAGATCGACAATTCATCGTCACCGAAAAGCACGTCAAAAACGTAGCGATTGAATTCCGCGTTCTGAGACGAATACACCAACCGCGTCGCGGCCACCGTCGCAATCGCCCCGCCGCCCGGAAGTCGAATCAAATCCTCGGCCATACCTTCGCGCAGAGGATCATCGAAAAATCCGATCGAGCACGAAGCCGTGAATACCAGCGTCAGACGGTCGGCGTTGCGAAGTTGCGTCAGGTCCGAGCCCCGGTTGAATACGTGCTCATGAGCCCACGTATCGGGATTGCCGTGACCGACATAATTAACCACCAGCGAACCTTCGTTAAAACTTTCGATAATTTTTTCATTCACCTGCGGCTTGTCGCCCTTGTAGTCTACCGGGTAATCCCAGAGATAAATTTTGTTGCGATAAAACTGCGGGGGCAGGTGGAAATTAGCCAGGTTTTCCGTCTGTCGCACGTGGACGGATTCGGTCGAGGTGGTACCGTTCTCGTCGTCGGCCACCAGCGTAACTACCGTCCGCCACTTCCCGAAATTGGCGGTCGACTCATAGGTTTCCACTTTATTAACGATCGTCTGAATTTCCGACGTGCTCCTCACCGGCCAGCGCGCGATTATCATATCATAACCGCGATCGGCGGCGGGATTATCGGGATTGTACGTGGTATCACTGTCAAGAATACCATAATCACCGAAATAGACGTAGTTTTCATCGGACGACGTCGAATCGTAATAGGCCATGACGTACGGTGGCACATAGTTTTTAACCGCCGTGTTCATGTGGTTCTTGAAATCATAAGTGCCGTCTCCGACCAGCAGAGCCGCCGACGGTTTCGGGTCGGGATAATTTTCGTACGCGAATTTCAGGAAATCGCGGATCGCGGTCGGATCGTACTGACCGTACGAAAACTCATCCATTATATCTTCGAGCGCAAAAGACTTAACCGATATGCCGGATTCCTGCGACCTGTACGATACATATTCGTCCAGTGCATCCTTAAACATCCTCGGACTAATAATTATCAAATCGGTCTGAGCCGGATTCTCCCTTAAATTGGCCGGTGTCACCCGCTCGATAGAGACCGGTGTATGGCTTTTCGACGGTGTCGCGAGGTAAAACCTCGTACCGGACGTCGACACCTGGTACTGGAATGATAAAGTCCCCGATGACGATTGCGAGTTCGTAATAAATGCGGGCTGCGACGGATCTGAAATGTCGAAAATATACGGCGTCTGGGAAAAATTATCGTTCACCCAGAATTCGGCCGTTCCGTCGGCCTGGTCAACCATAAAGTCCAGTTCATCGCTGACCGGCTTCAGATAGCCGGTATATTTTATATCGAAATAATCAAGAAACGGCGCCGCCTTCGCCGGCGAGAAGGCGCTGTCCATCGTAATCGATAATTGCGAAAAGTCGTTTGCAATGCTGTTCGTACTGAATACGAAACGATTATAACCAGATTGCACCGGCACCGCCGAGACATTGTTAACTTTCAGCGACGCAATACTTCTGGCGACTGCCCTGACCGTGATTTCGGCATACGTCCCCGAAACCACCCCGGGCGTGTTAGCGGTAATCGCGAAATTAATGCCGGACGACCAGAACCAGTTGTACCAATCGTATTCGTGATTGTCCGCCGCTAAAAACAGCAAATTATCATTTTCATCGTGCACGTAGCGCGCGGTCCGGTCAATAGTGGTCGACGCCGACCCATCCAGCGTTCCGTCGATCGTGGCCATCCTCAAACCGCCTGACGCGAACGCACCGGAAGACGCCAGCCAATAGCAATTGTAATCGGTATAGGCATTTTGCAGAAAGTACGGCGTCGAATCCGAGGGATACCGCCAGCGCTGCGCCGCCTCTCCGTAAAAAATAAAATAATCCGACCCGTCAAACACACCGTCATCGCCATCGAACATCCTGATCGGAATTTCCCTCAACTGCGGACGCGGCACGCTGTTGTCGACCGCCAGCGGCATGCCGCCGCCATAAAACAGGTGAAGAGAATCGCTGTTCTGATTCGAAGGCATTCCCGCCGAACGAAGTTGCGATACCGTCACTTTGATGATGCCCTGATTCGACGTCTGAATCTTGAACCATGTATCGGCCGGATCAAACGGTGATTGCTCAAATTCTCGCACCGAGGAATAAATATTCCGGTCGCTCCAGAACCGGGCCCGGTCATAATTCAAGACCAAATAGCCGAGTACCCTGTCGAATATGGGATCCGGCGCGGCTATTGATGTTTCATCGCTTTGCCCACCCGTCGAAACGAATTTTATATCGATTTTAACTTGTGAATAGTACGACGCCCCATCATACGGATAAACCACCACCGTCGCCGTATTCTTGCCGCGAATCTTCTCGAACCCTTCGATGCGCGCCATATCGGACGACGCCGAAATATTTTTCAGATGGTCTTCATCGGGGAGCGTTCTGGCATCGGTCCCGGTCACCCCGGAAATCGTCGGTACCGTCCCGGACGGAAAACCGACAATGATCTTCTTGGCCAAAACGACAGTGGAATCTTTGTCTATGTAAGTGATATATTCGCCGATACTCTTAAAATTGATATCGAACACGAGGCCCGTATTGTCGGATGATTCAATATTGACGTCATCGTATAACGACGAAGCCATAAGATTGAAGGGGATACCGAGGACAATCACGATGGCGACTGTGACTATGAATTTGGGCATAATAAAACCGGGCATTTTCACCCGGCCCGCATAAACCCGGCCGAAGAAACCAAGCCGAATTTACAGTTAAAGGGCCGTATAAATTCCTTATACTCTAAAATTGCATCCTAAAGTAATTCACCTTTAACTGATTATTCGATACCTGGTCCTCCTGCTTTAGTCTTAAGTCGCTAAAATATAGAAACTTCCATTAAATTTGTCAAACTAATTAATCGGCCAAGCAAATTATGTTGCAATTATTTCGCCAAAATTGGAGGGTATTATCTGATTCCAGCCCTATGTTTTCTTGCGGCAAAGAGTTAATTTATTTTCTGCAATATAATACGTTTAAAATTGCCAGCTATTAGTCCGCAAATTTATTCACACTTTATGTTTATCGGGCGGCTTTTATCTCCGATGTCGCCAGCTCCTCCAGTTCAACCGTGAAATGCCTTAGATACGCCGCCTGACGGGCTATCTTATACCCCGCGATATTTTCTTTCCTGGCGACAATCTTCTTCATCGTTTCAGCCACGTACTCAAGATGACTCGCGGTATATACCCGACGAGGCACAGCCAATCTAACCAGCTCTTTTTGGGCCGTCAGCTTCTCGCCGGTATTGGGATCGTATCCCCCGAACATGAGCGACCCGATCTCCACCCCGCGTACGCCGCCTTCGCGGTACAATTCAACCGTAAGTGCCTGACCCGGAAACTGATCGGGCGGCACATGCGGAAGTAACTTTCCGGCGTCGATAAAGATCGCGTGCCCGCCGGTTGGCGTAATAATCGGTGCGCCCGCTTCTTCTATAATTTTCCCGAAATATTCGATCTGCCCGACCCGGTACGACAGGTAGTCTTCATTGAGGACTTCTTTCAATCCCGCCGCCATAGCCTCGATATCGCGCCCGGACATACCGCCGTACGTGGTAAAGCCCTCGATCACGATCAGTAGTTCCGAAATTCGACGGGCCACCTCGTCATCGTTGAGCACTATAAACCCGCCCATATTGGCGAGGCCGTCTTTCTTGGCCGACATGAGCGCACCATCGACGTACGAAAACATTTCCTGCGCGATTGCCTTGACCGGCCTGTCCTGATAACCCGGCTCCTGCGTCTTGATAAAGTACGCGTTCTCCGCGAAACGCGCGCAGTCGAACATGAACGGGATATTGTACTTATGGCATACCTGCGACGTTTCCCGTATGTTGCTCATCGAAACCGGCTGACCACCCATCGAGTTATTGGTTACCGTCATAAAAACGGCTTTGATCTTCTCCGCGCCTTTTTCTTCGATAAAGCTCTTCAGCCGCTCGATATCCATATTGCCCTTGAACGGCACGTCATCATCGTGCAGAGATTCCGGGCACGGCAGGTCGATCGGCAGGCCGCCTTTGTGTTGGACATTGGCGCGCGTGGTGTCGAAATGAGTGTTGTTGACTACATAGTCGCCTTTTTTTAAGACCGAACTGAAATAGGCGTTCTCCGCCACCCGGCCCTGATGCACCGGGATGACATATTTCTTGCCGGTCAAATCCTTGACCGCTTCTTCCAGACGATAAAACGAACGTGCCCCGGCGTATGATTCATCGCCGCGCATGATCGCTGCCCACTGCTCGATCGACATCGCCCCGGTGCCGGAATCGGTCAGGAGGTCGATAAAGACGTCCTCGGCTTTGATTTTGAAAATATTGTAATGCGCGCTCTTGAGTACGGCTTCGCGTTTTTCGCGGGAGAGAAGATTTATCGGCTCCACTGATTTTATTCTGAAAGGTTCGGCGGGGTGTCGCTTATTGGTCACAGTGCCTCCGGTTTGTTTATAATTTTTCTGCTAATCAAAGTAATAATAACTTATACCTTTTTCAAGCTGAATTCGGCCTTTATATGACCGGTCAGAAGATTCATATTATTACGAATTTCCGGCATCAGAAACGGTTTGAAATGCTCCGATTCATCGACACCCTTGATCCCCAGCTGTTTTAAAACTTCCAGAACTACCGGGTATATCGCCCGAAAGTTGCCGTCGTGTATCTTGACCACGATGCCCATCGGCGGATCCGAAAAACCGATCCCTTGTATTGCCTCCGCTCCGCCCTTGCAGACGATATTTCCGGGGAACGACCGCATCAGCGCCAGATCAAACCGCCCCTCACCGGAGAACATCTCCGGGAATTCAGTCATGGCGGATTTGATTCGCTTGAGCGTCTCCACACGTTTATCACTGCTACCGATGGCATTGGCCAGTTTAACAAACGCCCGGGCGGTATGAATTACCGGCAGTCCGAAATTCGGGGCGGAGCAGCCGTCGATTGAAATTAATATCTTCTCTTTGGGATAGCCGAACATATCCGCAACCGCATCGAGCACCATCTGCTGCGTTTTGGATTTAGGATTTAGATAATCTGCGACGTCCTCGCCCAGAAACCGCGCCAGTGCCAAAAAACCCGAATGCTTGCCCGAGCAGTTGTGACGAACCGGGTCTTCGTTTTCGTGGTGCATCGGGAACGACCCCTCCATCGTCATATAGATAGGCACTTGCGTCCCGCACTTAAGATTATCAGATGTATTTCCGGCGGCTTCGAGATTTTTCAGCACTACTTCTCGATGATGATCCGAGCCGACATGCGACCCGCACACGATCGATAACTGCTTGGGCGTAAAACCGTACTTATCGGCCGCCCCCGATTCGATCAGTGGGATTATCTGGTACGGTTTGCTCGACGAACGCACGAACGAAAAAAACTCAGGATCACCGAGATAATGAGTCAGATGGCCATGTTTATCGACTACGGCGATTGACCCATAATGCACCGACTCTTCCCTCTTCCCCCTGTATACTTTCGCGACTATTTCCGGCATTGTACTTCTCTTTTCCAATGATTTCTTTTACCGACGTTATTTCTGCTTTTATGCAATTTCTGTTTCAATGCAATTCTTATTTCGACGCAATCACTTCCTTTAATGTCATTCCGGGCTTGACCCGGAATCCATCTTTTTACTCCCCTGGATTCCTGCTATCGCGGGAATGACATTACCGTGAACTTATCTTATATGTTACATCTGGGTGCCCCACCGCTTTAGCGGTGGGATTCTTTTTTTATACCAGACTTTCTTCAAGTGGGTCATGCCGACTTGCCGAAGGTCCTGAATGAAGTGAAGGGCGGCATGACATCTTCTCTTTTCTTGTAGGTCACGCCCACTTGGGGCGTGACATCTTGGTTCATTCTCAATCTTTTTCCCGCGCCGTCGGGAAACCCTTCCGGACCGCAAGAACCTTTCGTCGGGTTTCTCGAAGACTCGGAACCCGACCTACTTCTTTTTTTCACCACGCCTTGTGCCCGGCCTGTCCTGAACTTTGAAGGGCGGGTCCTCAGACCCGCCGGGAAAACCAATAACCTTACTTCACGACCGGCCGCTTTATCACATCCAACAGCGTCCCGTCGCGCCATTCGATCACATGAACCACTTCATCCGTCGTCTCCGTATTCGGAGGAATCTTGCCGAACTCGTGCGCCTTGTCTATCGACCGCCGATGCAGCTCTTCTATCGTCAATAATTCTACCCCAAAATCTTTGGCCCTGTTCAAAATCGCGTCTTTGTACGAACTCGTACTATCGGGATTAACCGCCGCAAATTCTTCGGTGACAATTACGTCAACCACTTCCCCCGGCGTCGTCCGGGTATAAACTTTCTCAACCACTTTCGGGAAACCCTTGTCGTCCTTGCCGGTCGCCAGCGGCATGAAAATGATCGTCAAGTCCGCCCCGGCCGCGACGTCCTGCCCGCCGCCGATGCCGCCGATAATCCGTCCGTTGGCGCAGACGGTGTTGAGGTTGAAATCTAGATCGACTTCGAGCGCCGAGAGCACTGCCAGATCGAGCATATTGACCGCCGACTCTTTGTTGGCCACCGAGGCATAGTACGGCGTCGTGATTTCGTGATGGTGCGGGTTGTTGATCATCGACTCTTTCATCCGCATACTTGGCTCGAACAGTTGCCCGTGCATGAGCTGATGCAACGTCCCTTCTTCGAGCATGTCGACGTGCAGCGACGTCACCCCGCCGATTGAAAAATCGGCCCGAATTTTCATCTCTTTGAGCATGGCGCGAATATTTTCTAAAACCAACAGTCCCGCGCCGGAACCGACCTGGAACGCGAAATTGTCTTTAACCACACCTGACGCCTTAATAACATTGCTTATATTCTCGGCCACCTGGGCATTGAACGGATTAGAGCGCGCCTTATTCATGTCCAGCGTCCCCGACCCGATCCCCGACGATAGCCCCGGATCATCGACCTTCACCACAAAATCGACCCGCTCCATCGAAATTGGGGTCGGCAGAACGATTGTCTCACTGACCGTCCCGGCAAGAAGGCAGACATATTCGGCACATTCACTGTCCACCGTAAACAGCCCGACCGGCCCGCAAAAATGCTCCTCCCTGCCGCCCAGACCGTTGGCATTGCCATAGACGTCGGCAATCGGCACCGGCCCGAACGAAACTTTGATTGTCAACTCACCGGTCTGAAGCTTCCTCACCCGATTTCCGTGCGAAAACCCGACGCTCACCCACGGCAAAAGATCGCCATTGAGAATTTTTCCCCCCAGCTTGCGGTACGGGTTTCCGTAAATCCCGGTGATGGTTCCATCGTCGATAGCTTCGAACAGCCACGGATCGACATGGTCGAAAAAGGCGTTGCCATATATTTTTATATCTTTCTTCCCGTGTTCACGGAGCTTCGCGACCACCATCTCCAGCCCTTTGTCACCGGTGCGGTAATAGTGCGGGTACGATATCGTGTCGCCGTCGAAAATGACGTCCATAACCTCGTCCAGTGACACGATTTTATTCTTTCTTCTCGGGATTTTCGGGGTTATGGGTCTTCCCACCATGCGGCCGGAAAATTCTTTATCGTCAAAAGCCTTTTCAAAAGGCCGGTATTCTTTGCCGTTGAAATTCATACGGTTAAATCCTCCACTGTA